>JBBPXX010000148.1:0-56769 GCA_038200505.1 Pyrinomonadales bacterium
GCGATTGTGCGCGGCGATGTCGCGGCGGTTAAAGCCGCGACGGACGCAGGCGCGGCGGCGGCGCGGCGTGTCGGCGAACTCGTTTCGGTTCACGTTATCCCGCGTCCGCACGGCAGCGTTGACGATATTATGCCAATCGGCTTAAAGTAAGTTCAAAATTCAAAGTTTCAGGTTTCAGGTCTGAACTTTGAACATTGAACTTTGAACATAAAAAATGATAATTGCCAGAATTTTAGGAACGGTTGTTTCGACGCAGAAAGACGAACGTCTGCACGGCAAAAAACTTATGATTGTGAAACCGATCAACCTCGACGGCACAGACCAAAGCGGCTACGTCGTCGCCGTTGATACGGTCGGCGCGGGTTTTCACGAAAAAGTTTTGGTCGTCGCGGGTTCTTCGGCGCGTCTTGCCGAAGGAAATAAAGATTGTCCGGTTGATTCGGCGATTGTCGGCGTGATTGATACCATTGACGTTAATGGTGAATCATAATTGATTGAATAAAAAACTTTACGATTTAAGATTTACAAAATATGCAGATTGCCCGCGTCATCGGAACGGTTGTTTCCACGATTAAAAATAAAATGCTCGAAGGGCGTAAGTTTTTGATTGTGCAGACCTTAAATGCTGATTTAGAACCAAAAGGCAAACCGCTGATTGCGCTTGATGCGGTTGGCGCAGGTGAAGGCGAACTGGTTTTTTGGTGTCGCGGCAAAGAAGCTAGCTTTCCGTTTAAACGCGATTCGACACCGACGGACTGCACGATTGTCGGAATTATTGATTCGGATTCGCACGTTTATAATAAGTCCGGGAAGTCTTGAAAGTTTAGGAAGTCTAGGAAGTGTAGAAGAAATCTATGTTTTCGACTTCCCAAACTTCCCGGACTTCCCGGACTTCCCGGACTTACTATGCTTTTAGCCAAAGTTATCGGAAATGTCGTGGCGACGCAGAAAAATCAGCGTTACGAAGGTGCGCGGGTGATGCTTTGCCGTCAAATTACGCCCGACGGTGAAGATATGGAATATACTTGTCTCGCACTTGATTCCGTAAGCGCGGGCGAAGGCGATATTGTTTTGATTGTGCAGGAAGGCTGGGGCGCGTCAACCGCGTCAACCGGCAAACAAGGCGCGGCGATTGATTCGGCGATTGTCGGCGTAGTGGATTATATTGATTTACTGCCGGATGAGAAGTAATTCCAGATTCCAAATTCCAAATGGAAAACGAAAATATTAACAGTTTAGCCGAAAAAATCGCGCTTCTTTTGCAATCTGAAATGCAAAGCGCGGACAATTCCATTCAGTTAAATCTTGAAAAAATCAATAAAAGATTAGATAATATTGAATCAAAAATTGCTTCACAAAATCCAAAACTCGAACTCCAAAGTTCAAAACCACTACATTTAAGTCAAGAAAGATTTACCAATCTCGAAGAACTCGCCGACGAAATTATCGCGGGAATCGAAGCAGAAAAAGCTTGCCCGTATGAACCGACGGGCAAGCCTTGCGATCATTGCGCGATGTGCAGTTCGCGCGGTTTTTGATTTAAAATTCGGTCGTTGTAATTCGTTTCCGGTTCAAGCAAAAATCAAATCAATTATTTATTCGCCGGAGCATTATCTTTCCGCAGCGAATTCGGATCGCCGATGTCGGGAGCTATTTCCGCGCCCGGCGCGGCTTTGAAAGTCGGCTCTTCTTTGAATCCCATCAGACTCGCCGTGAGAACCGCGGGAAATGAATTTCTCGTCGTGTTGTAATCCTGAACGGCGTTATTATAATCGAGCCGCGCCGTATTGATGCGGTTTTCCGTTCCCGCCAGCTCGTCCTGAACTTTCATAAACGCTTCGTTTGAACGCAGTTGCGGATAATTTTCCTGCAAACTCAAAAGTCTGCCGATTGTGCCGCCAAAACTATTATTTGCTTCAATTACCGCTTGTTTTTGTTCTGGCGTTTTGTCGCCGTCCGCGCCTTGCGGTGCGGCAGCCGTCGCATTTAACAGTTGTGAACGCGCCTGGGCGATTTGCCCGAAAACTTCTTGTTCTTGAATTGCCGACATTTGCGCGGCTTTAACAAGATTCGGAATTAAATCCGCGCGTCTTTGCATATTGCTTTCGACGTTTGCCCATTTGCCTTTTACATTTTGCTGTTTAGCGGTCAGCGAATTGTAGCTGCAACCCGACAAACCGAATGCGACAAACAACACAATCGTTAATAGAAATGCTTTTTTCATCTTTTTTATCTCCTTCATAAAAAGTTAATTGTTAATTGTTACGTTAATGGCAATCGTTTTTCACAATTAACCATCAACCATTTACGATTTCTCCATCCTATCAACCGCTTCGATAACATTTTCGATCTGCTCCATATAATCGGCGAAAAGCTGATTGGCGGAAACTTCGTCAAGCGGTTTGGCTAAATTATTCTCCCGAATGTTAAAGATTTTCACAAATGGACTGCCGTCAATCTTCAAGTGTTCGACTGTCAAAGCGACAACTTCGTGCTTTGTAACCGGCGGTTCAAAGTCGTTAATCATCAAAACGGCGCGAAACAGCGCGGCAAAACTCGAAAGACTTTCCGCCATTAAATTTACCAAACCTTCGACTGACGCTGACGCGGGAATGTATTGGCGGCGCAGTTTTATCAGCTTGCTTCGCAGTTCAAATTCGGTTTGATGTCTTAAATATTCATCGGAAATATTCAAATTCGCCAAAACATCCGTGCCGTATAGAACTTTGCGGGCGCGTTCCATATTATGAAACTCTATCGGGAAAACGTCCGCTGCATTTTGCAGTTCGCCAACGGTAAAATAAATCGGCACTGAATGTCCCATTTTGTTCCATTCGCGCATACAGGCGTTGGCGTTCCGCAAATCCTTTGGAGTAATCCGATGCAGTGCAACCAGCAAATTGTAATCGGACTGGCGCGGCACAAAATCACCTGCCGCCGCCGAACCGTAAAGAATTACGGAAGCCAGATTTTTGCCGTGCGTCATTCGCAAATCATCTATAAATGCGTCAAATTGCTGTTTCATCTTTCAAACCTATTTTTTCAATCGGTCAATTCGAGAATATGTGTAAAATTACTTCTTAATTTTATTACTACTTTCGAGTTTGAGTATCAACTAAAATTGCAATTTTAGCACTTAATTCTTCATCATTCTTTGTTTGTCTTTCAGCTAAAACAGTCATTTTATTATTGAATTCTTCATCATTCCTTTTTTGTTTTTCAGCTAAAACTGCCATTTTAGCATTGAATTCTTCATTACTTCTTTGCCATCTCAGTTCGCTTTCCTGCCATTTATCTTCGTTCCGAATTTGAGCATCAATCAGCATCGTGATTTTTTTACTTATATCTTCGTCTTTTTTCAGCGAATCAAACAACCTTTCATCGTGACCGGCAATTAACTGAGATAATAACTGAATTGCTTCCTCAACAGTTGAAACTCTTCTTTCCACTTTAGAAACTCTTTCGTCAACATTCATAAAAATCTATCTCAAAAGTTAATTTCTTACCAACTTCCGCCCGCGCCGCCGCCGCCGAAACCGCCGCCGCCGCCGAAACCGCCCCAACCGCCGCCGCCTGATGAACCGCCGCCCCAACTGCTTCCGCCGGACGAACCGCCGGAATTCGCAATCGCCGAACCGATTATCCAAGGCAAAGCCGAACCCAAACCGCCGCCGCCACCGCCTCTGCCGCCGCGCCCGCCGCCGCCGCGACTGAAAATTATTATCATCAAAATAAAGAGCAATATCATACAGCCTGCGCTGCCGAAAAACGAGCCGGTGCTTTTCTTTCCATTTCTTTCCTGCGGCTGAATCGGCGCGGGTTCACCCGATTGTTTCGCCTGAATCGTTTTGATATAAGCATCTATCGTATCGGAAATGCCTTTGCCGTAATCGCCTTGTTTGAATTCGGGAATTAGATATTGTCTTTGCAGACTGCCGACCAAACCGTCCGGCAATTCGTCTTCCAAATCGCGGCTGACCTGCGTAAAATATTTGCGGTCGTTA
This sequence comes from Pyrinomonadales bacterium, assembly GCA_038200505.1. Lineage (GTDB taxonomy): Bacteria > Acidobacteriota > Blastocatellia > Pyrinomonadales > Pyrinomonadaceae. The sequence goes on from JBBPXX010000148.1 coordinate 4,005, forward strand.
ATCGCCACAAAAAGCAGCGCGCTCGGATTGTCCGTCTGTTTTGAACCGATGCCCCAACCGCGCGCGACCGCCAGCGAATAATCATAAATATCTCTATCGCCGGTGGTTTTGACAATTGCCACGGCGAGTTCGACTTTCGGATTTGATTGGTCACGAAATTGAATGATGCGTTGATTTAATTGCGCTTTGGTAGTTTCGTCGAGAACGCCGGCATAATCATTTACCGGCGCAGTCGGCGCGGGCAACGGCGATTCGTTGATTGAAAATGGCTTTGAGGATTGCGAAAACGTATTCTGAATTGTTGAGCCGAAAAGCAGAACAAAGAGAAACACGCTTAATTTTGCCGTTGGAAAATTCGTTTTCATTTTTTCAATAATACTATTTTGACCACTCCAAACCTAATACGCATTTTTTTCGGCGGAGTTCCTGAAAATTTTAACGCATAGTTTTAATTTAGATAGAAAAGCTCGAAACGACTTTGCCGACCACATCGCCGCGCCGATTTTTAATCATCATCGGTGAAAGATTTTCCAAACTTTCCGAATTCAATATTCCAAGCTGACGTAAAAGTTCGACTATGACGACGGGACGGGCGCGTTTGTCTTCGCCGTCTTCGATCTTAAAGGCGATCCCCAAACCCGTTTTCCATTTTTCCGACGGCAAAACGCCCGCCGTATAAACGCCTTCCGCGCCTACTTTTGAAATAATTTTGCCGTTTGTTTCCTGCATCAAAATTGTGTCCAATCTATCCGTGCCGCCGATCATTTCCGGGTGATTTGTCATTGCCGAAACAATCGTCCGACACGCTTCGCGCATTTTTTTGTCAAAACTTTTCGGCGGAAAAACAAGCCGCGCAAATGATTTTGCCATCGCGGAAACCGGCAGCGCAAAATTCGGCGCGGCACAGCCGTCGATTCCGATTTTTATTTCATCTTTCGGAACGTCGGAAAACAGCGAAACGGTTTCCAAAATTTTTTGCTGAACCGGATTTTCGAGCGTAAAATAATCTTCGATATTTGCGCCGCGATGCTTTGCTTTGGCGAGCATCGCGCAGTGTTTGCCCGAACAGTTATTATGAAGCTGAGTCGGCTTCTCACCTGCTTTTATCATTTCCTCAGCGCGTTTTTCGTAAAACGGCAAATGCGCTCCGCATTGCAAATCCGCTTCGCTCAGTCCGATTTTTTCAAGCATTTCCCGCGCCGTTTCGACGTGAAAACTTTCGCCCGAATGCGAACCGCAAGCCAGCGCGATTTCCTTTTCGGAAAAGCCGAATTTTTCAGCCGCGCCGCTCGTCAAAAGCGGAATCGCTTGAAAAGGTTTTGCCGAAGAACGAAAAAACGTAACGGTTTCAGGATTGCCGATTTGTGCGATAATTTCCCCTTCGCCGTCAACCACAATCAAATGTCCGCGATGAATTGATTCAACAGTTTCGCCTCGAATAATTTTAGCTAGAATTTCAGAATCCATAAATTTTGCTGTCGTAAATAATTTGTGCCTTTGTAAATTACCATTAAATTCTTACTTCAGTATAACTTCGAGCAATTAAAAAAGAGAATGCCGATAAAGACATTCTCTTTTTTGATTCAGACGTGAAATAAAATTTATTTCAAAGAAGCATCATCCACGCGGAAGGTAGTTGTTGACGAATTATCCATAGTCGTGCGGAATTGGACGCGAACCGTTTGACCTTTGTAAGCCGCCAAACTGAACGATTTTTGCGAATACGCGCCGGCTGTGCCTTTATTCAGATTGCTGTAAGTTGCCAGCGTTGAAAGCAGTGTGCCGCTTGTGTTTCGCACTTCGACGAACAATTTATCGTATTGTTTTGTCGTCGTCGTTTCGCTTGAAGTTATATTGAGCCAGAATGAAAAAGCTCCGGTTGCATTGCTTGGAATTGCAACCTGCTGATAGGTTTGACCGGACACGCTGTTGTTCACGCCGAAATAAATGTAACCCGTTCCGCCGTGCGGATAACTGCCGTTCGCCGTGTAGAAATATCCTGTTCCAGAATCAACCCACGGCGCATCGCTGCCTTCAAAACCACCGTTTGAGATAAGTTCTCCTCCGCCTGTCGGCGGCGGCGCACCGCAAGTTCCGACTCCGACTGCACACCAACCGTTTGAAACGGCGGCATATTGTGAACTCGAACTGCCGAAAAGATCGGTTGCCGCATTCAAAGTTGCGGTTCTCGCTCCGGCAAATGTCGTTCCCGAAGTCATATAAACGGTCAACGCGCGATACCAAACTTTCGCCGCGTTGTCCGCGCCCATTCCGGTAACGGTTACGCCGTTATCCGTGCCGCCTTTCGCTTGCAAATAAAATGCGTAATTGGCAATACCCGAGTTTGTGTGAACGCCGCCGTTGTCGGCAGTTCCGGTGTAGCGGGTGGCGTAATTGTCCGGCTGATTGCCGAGCGTCGGATTGTTCATATAACGAAGCGCGTCGCCGCTTGTCGCGGGCGTGTAAGCGTCTTCGCCGATTTTCCAAGTGTTTGAACTTTCGCCTTCCGTATATCTTTCGACCATCGCGCCGAAAATGTCGGACACCGCTTCGTTTAACGCGCCGGATTCATTGGCATAAGTCAGATTCGCCGTGCGTTCGGTAACGCCGTGCGTCATTTCGTGTCCGCAGATGTCGAGCGTCGTCAGCGGCGTAAATTGTGAACCGTCGCCGTCGCCGTAAGTCATAAACTGACCGTTCCAAAAAGCGTTATTGTAATTCGTGCTGTAATGAACTTTCGACGAAATCAAGCCGGTCGCGCCGTCGGCGGAAGTGTAATAAGCCGGACCGCCGCTGTCGTCAATACCGTTGCGATTGTGAACCGCGCTGTAATAATCCATCACTTTCGCCGCGCCGTAATGTGCGTCAACCGCCGCTTTTTGCGTCGCGCTGTTCCAAATGTCGTCGGTATCGGTGAAACGATAAATGGAAGAAGTCGTATTGCGGCTGTCGAACGTGCCGATTTTGCGCGAAATATCTTCCATATAATACGTCGAACCGTTTTGATATGTGTTGATTGTAACCGTTCCGCTATACAGCGACGAAGCCGAAGCGGTTTGCAGATTGTCGTATTGAAAAACTTTTTCGCCCGTTTGCGCGTCAATAAAAATCACGGGCATCGCCGTTCCTTTTGAACCGTCTTCACGGCGCATCTGCACACGATAAACGAGATGATCGCGGTCTTCGGCGCGATAAATCCACATATCGGCAGTCGGTTCTTCCGTTAAAAACTTCGAGCCTTTATATGATTTTTTTGCAAAATCAATCGCATCTTCGGCAGAAAAACCCGCCTGCGTATTGACATAAACGGCATCTTTCAAATTGTCGGTAATCGCGGCAAGTTCGCCGTCAGCTTTCAAATGAACAATCGCTTCGCCTTCCCAGACGGGAATATCATTAACCGTCTGACGCACTTTTGTATGCGCCATTTTCAAATTATCAAATTCAACTGATTGAACTTTCAGTTCATCCGCACCCGAAATTGCGCGGTTTTGCCGGTCATTTCTCAAATAATCAAGACTGATTTGTTTGACCTTTTCAATGTCGAGCTGCGTTCCTTTGCCGAAAATCGTCTTTTGGGCTTCGGAAGTTTTGGGTAGAAATGTAAAAGTAACAACAGCAGCCAGCAGGACTGCACAAACACTTAGAATTTTTTTCACTTGGTCTTATCTCCTTGGGAACACTTTAAACTTAGGAAATTTGCCGATATATTTATCAAGCCGTTATGTATAAAAAATAAAAACTCAGCACAAAAAACTCTCTAAGTTTTTGAAAAAAATCGCCGTCTGATTGTTATGAATAAACCGAAAAGAACTGTTAAAATTCTTACGGAATTATAGGAAAGTAGAAACGAGTTTAACACCGGAAGTTTTAATGTCAAGCCAAAACTTTAAAAATTGTTTATTAGACACAAAGTTTTTAAAAACAGCGAACATCGGCGACATTTTTTCGTGGAATGAAGTATCGGAAATCCACAAAGTTCGCAACGGCATCTATCAGCGAAATGAGCAACTTATCTCGCTTTTGACTGACTTCGGAAAAATAAACCCGTGTTATCCTGATTATTCCGGCGAAAACGAAAATATAATTTTCTACACCGGCGCAGGCAGACGCGGCGACCAAAAACTCGACGTTCACAATCGCGCACTTTTTAACGCTATCGAAAGCGCACATTCTGTTCCGCTTTTCAACAAATTAGCCGTCGGACGCTGGGAATTTCTCGGCTTTTGGCAAGTCATCGAAGGAAAATATATTTTCGACGAACAGCAAAATAGGATGGTTTGGAAATTTACATTATTTAATCACAAAAGATAAAAAACCGGCGCAGATTTTACTGCGCCGGACATTCTTTTAGAAAGGCGGTTGTGATTCTTAAAATGAAAGTGCTAATGAATCAAACAAACCGCGAAATAATAGTGTGAAAAGTAATATTTAAGGTGAATTTAAATTTAGTAACTTTATTCACTGAACAAAAGCATTTGGCACGGGTTTATCGGTTGACGCGCCAAATTGAACGCCGGTAAATCCTGCCGCGCTTCTTTGCAAATACCACGTGCCGCTGCGATAAACGGCGACATCCGTTTTGCCGTCGCCGTCGTAGTCTCCCGGTGTTGGCAAATCCGTCGCAATACCGAATTGGATTGCTCTGAATCCGTCGCGGCTTCTTTGCATATACCAAGTGCCGTTTGAAGGACGAAAGACCGCGACATCGGTTTTGCCGTCGCCGTCGTAATCCGCCGCCACCGGTTTGTCAGTTGCCTCGCCGAATTGGATCGAATCAAAGTTTTGCGCCGGTGTTCCGGTTGGTTTGGCGATATACCAAAAACCGTTTGACGGACGAAAGACGGCGTAATCGGATTTGCCGTCGCCGTTGAAATCGCCGACAACAGGTTTGTCGGTTGTCGCGCCGAATTGGGCGGCAGTAAATTGATTATTTATCAAATTATAGACATACCAGGTTCCGTTCGATGGTCGCCAAACGGCTAAATCAGCCCTGCCGTCGCCGTCGTAATCAGCCGGAACGGGAATGTCATCCGACGCACCGAAGGCGAAGCCAAGAAATCCGGCGGTGCTTTGCAACAGATACCAAGTTCCGGCGCGATAAACGGCGATGTCGGTTTTACCGTCGCCGTCGTAATCGGCGGGAACGATTTGGTCGGATGAAACGCCGAACTGCACGCCCGTAATGCCGTCGGCTGATTGGTTCAGATACCAAACTCCGCCTGCTGGACGAAAGACTGAAATATCCGATCTGCCGTCGCCGTCAAAGTCGAATAATGTTTTCTGCGGTGCGGAAACAGCCAACGCGCCGCCGCCCCAAAAACCGCTTCTTACACGAATATTTCCGCCCGCGCTTTCCATTCCCGCCAACGGTTGTCCGATAGTTCCTCTGACCGTGATATTTCCGCCCGTGCTTTTTTCGCCGCCGCCAGCGATGACCGATTTTCTAATAGTGAATGTGCCGCCGCTTTGAGCCGTCGCCGCCATTGAAAAAACGGTCAGCAGAGCGCAGAGAGATGCAATTATTTTTAGATTTTTCATAATTATTTCTCCTTCATCTGGCAAAACTGCGCCGTCGGATTTTGCGAACATACAAACGATTTTAATGCTTTTAATTCCACATCTTGTTTATCGAGTTTTTCCTGCTGCTGTTTGTTTATTTGAATTTGTTCTTCAAGCTGTTTTTGCCGGTTTTCGCTTTGAATTTGAAGCTGATTAGAATCCGTGTTTTCGGCAATCGAACCTGCACACAGAGCGATTTGATTTTGTGCATTGCGGCACAGTGCCTGACCACCGGTTGCGCCTAATGTTCGGACAATAAATCTGCCCGGAATATCAACGGTGTCTGCGCCTCTGCCGATGACAACCGTATTGCTTGAATTAACAAAAGCACCTGAACCGATGGCGGTTGAGAATGAAAGATTGTTGGAACCGATATTTGCCCCAGAACCTAACAAACTGTTGTTGTTGCCCGAAACAGCCGGTTGTCCTCCCGTAAATGTTCCTACAAAAGTATTATTGTTGCCTGTGGTATTGAAAAATCCCGCGCCGACTCCGAGAAAAACATTCGTATTGCCACTGGAGTTATTTTGTCCTGAACCGGCTCCAAAAAACGCATTTTGTTTGCCGGTTGTGTTTTGCTCGCCGGAAAATCCGCCGAAAAACGCATTGTCTATTCCGGTTGAATTAAAACCGCCTGCGCTTCTTCCAAAAAATGAATTCAGATTTCCGGTCGTATTTGAAGTTCCGGCGTATGTACCAAAAAACGCATTGTTTATTCCGATTGTATTAAAACCGCCTGCGTCTCTTCCAAAAAAAGAATTGTCGTTTCCAGTCGTGTTTCTTTGTCCCGCGCTAACTCCGAAAAACGAATTGAAACTACCTGTCGTGTTTTGACCGCCGGAAAATCCACCGAAGAATGAATTACCATCTCCGGTCGTATTATCGGCACCTGCACCTCTTCCAAAAAATGAATTCAGATTTCCGGTCGTATTTGAAGCTCCAGCGAATGTGCCGAAAAATGAATTGTCGTTTCCGGTTATATTATTAAAACCGACATTGACCCCGAAAAATGAGTTGTACGTACCAGTGGTATTTGAGAAACCGGAACTCGTGCCGAAAAACGAATTGTTATCAGCGGTTGTGTTATTTTTACCCGCATTGACCCCAAAAAACGAATTTGAATTTCCGGTAGTGTTTCTCAAACCGGCAATGGAACCGAAAAATGAGTTGTTATTTCCGGTTGTATTATCCTTACCGGCAATGTTTCCAAAAAATGAATTATCCGTTCCGGTTGTATTTCTCAAACCGGCGTTGTTGCCGATAAACGAATTGTTGTTACCGCCATTGTTTGACGCTCCGGCACCGACTCCGACAAAGATGTTACTCGGACCGGGCGAACTGAGTATGCGGTTTCCGCCGAGATTATACTGCACTCGTGCATTGAAAACATTGGCAGTTCCAGTGCCGTCAATGTTGAAGTTGCTGTTTGCCTGAAGCGCATTGCCGTTTTGGATAAAATTCGTCGGACTGCTCAAACGCGGATCGGTGTCCCGAATAAATTCGGATGCCGGACTTCCGCCGAGCTGCTGCGCGTTGGCGACCGTTCCGGTAACTTTGCCGCCGTCAACCGAAGCTATCTGAGCGTCGGTTATACAGCCGACACAATCGCTCGAAAGCGAATCGGCGGCGGTTGATTTTAACGCCCGCACCGAATAAGGCGCACTTGTAAATAATTGGCGCGGAGTCAGTATAGTCAGTCCGCCGCCAGTTGTCGTCCGTCTGACTCTGATTTCAAGATAACGCCGATTGCCGTTAAAGACATCGCCGAAATCCAGTTTAACAGAGAATACTCCGTCAACAACGGCGACGTTATTGAGCGTAATGGTCGGTCCCAACTGCGTTCCGCCGGTCAGACTGTCAAAAAGCACAAACTGAAAATCATAATCTTCGTTGGCTAAAACGGAAGAGTTTTCAATTTGTCCCTGATAAGTAAATTCGGTTGTCTGAGCTTTGACGGAACTTGTCAGTCCGAAGATGGTAAAAAGCGCGACCGCAACGGCTGCGATCAACGAGAAATGTGGTATTTGATGTTTTTTCATTGTGTTCTCCTGTAATTTATTGATTGATTTATTTTTCCTGCTTGGAAAAGAAATTTGAGTATCCGATAAAATTAATATCGGTCAAATTCCCAGTGATATTCAGCACCTGCGAAGGTTGACTGAACGTATAGCGTTTGCCGAATGCGCTGACAATATAAGTTTGTCCCGCCGGAACATCCTTGAAGCGGTAATAGCCGAATGCCGTAGTCGTCGCCGTTCGCACATTGCCGCTCGAATCGGTCAAAGTAATCCTGACGCTGCGAATGCCGCGCCCGCTTTCCGTCATCACGCGCCCGCCGATTGCAGCGCCAGCAGCCGTCGTTCCCATTACCGTAAATTGCCCGGTATTGGTCATCGCCTGCGGATCGCCTTCGTTGAATTCAAACGGTGCCGGTGAGGTGGTAGTCCCGACAAAGGTTAACGCCGTCTGCTGATTGGCTGAACCGTTCACCGTAAACTGGATATTCAGCAACGCTCCCTGTCCCGTGATCCCGTTCGGATTAGTGTATGAAACACTCAAGACTCCCGCCTGCGGCGTGCCGGTCACCAGAGTGCCGCCCGCCGCCTCACTGATTGTTCCGGTCGTCATAACCGTCGGAGCTGATAAAATCATCGGATCAAACTGCAAGTTGAAATTATAGGTTTCTACTCGATTACCGGCAGTCAGCGCAGGCAGCTGCGACACATTGACCGGAATCGTGACGGTTGTCCCGCTGCCGGCTGTCGCATTCGTCGGCAGAGTTACCGTTATTCCGGCTTGCGCCGCCGAAACCGAATCCAAAACTTTATCGCTCTGTTTGGTAATAATCTGAATCGGTGAATAGTTTTCATCCGGTTTAATAAATTCTGCCGCTTCATCCGTATCTTCAAACAACGATGCGGATGCGCCGGAAGCAGGCGGCGTCCAGTTGCCGGTCACTTCGCCCATCAGAACCGCCGTGTAATCCTCTCCCGACAGGCTGGCAGTCAGCGATGAATAGTTCTTCGAGGCGGGCAAAAACTTCCACTGCCCGACAATATGATTAGCCGGTGCCTGAACGATATACTGCTGAATACGCAGCGCATCGGTTGAATTGACTGTTCCGTTATTGGAAGTATCGGCGGCGGCAAGCTGCGCCGGAGTAAGGGCGACATTGCCGACAATATACTGCTGGATGCGCAGGGCATCAGTTGAATTGATACCGTTGACATCGCCGCTCTTTGATGGAGCTACTGTATATTGCCCGCCGGTTGTTAGATTTTCAAGCAAGTAATTGCCTGTTGATGCGGCGGTGGTAATCGAAGTAGAAGTTGTCCCCGATGCACTCATTAACACACCCGAAACAACTTTGGACGTTTGGTTTGCTTGAGCTATGCCGTAAATTACCGTTCCTGAAATGCTGGAAACAGCTCCGCTTTGTGTAATGAGAAAGTTTTGTCCGGCAACGGAAATCGAAGCGGTTCTTTCTGCTCCGGAATTAGCAGCGACTGAATAAGAAACAGTCCCTGTTCGATCGCCGGATGTCGCGCCGGAAAAAGTAATCCAATTGTTTATTGTCGCGGCAGTCCACGAACATCCCGCAGGAGCAGTAACCATAAAACTTCCAGTGCTGCTCGCTGCCGGAGCATTTACTGCGTTCGGATTCAACGAATACAAACATTGCGAAGCAGAAAAGTTTGCGGTTTGATTTGCCGACAGGTCATTGAAACTCTGCGATGTCTGATTGAATGTGTAATTAGACAGCAAAGGTGTAACGGTATAGTTTCCGCCGGAAACCAAGTTTGCAAACGAATAGTTACCGGCATTATCCGTAGTTGTCGAAATATTCGATGTACCGCTCAAAGAAACAGTCGCATTGGACAAAGCACTGCTATTGCTGGTTATCTGTCCACTGATCGTATAGGTCGCGCCGCCGTATTGAGCAACGACAAATGGTGATAAACTTGTCACAATTTGCGAAACCCTGCAGGTTTGACTGTTGCTGATATAAACGGGGGCGGCATTACCGGAAATGTCCCAGTTGTTATTGACATAGTGCAAAATGCGTAATTTACCGCAAACCGTTGCACTACTGATGTTTGGCACATCAAAAGTGACTGTGATGTTACCTGAAAAGACAGCTGTGGTTGTGATGTTATATAACAGCGAACTGCCAGTTAAAGAGAAATTTGCGGGCAGCGGTTCAACCTGATTTGGATTCAATACAGTCGCGCTTGTATTACCCGCCGTTGTGACGTTGCCAAAATTAAGATTCAGATTATTTGTTGGTGCGACCGTCACATTTTGTCCGTTTGATGTCGGTGCCGAGGTAGTTGGTCCGAGTTCAAAAGCGCCGATGTCGCTGCCGTCGCTGGCGTTCGTAATAGTTGAAGCGTCAACCGGACGGATGAAGCCGCGCTGGTCGGCGGTCGCTCCGAAACTGTTGCCTTTATCAATTGCCGGACTACCCATCAGCAGAGCGAGGGTCGGAGTTTTTCCGCCGTTGTTTTGCAGCGTTCCGAGCAGCGGATTGACATCTCGAATGTCTGTCGGTTGATAGACTATGGCAAGTCCGGTATTGGTCGAATCATTTGTCGAATCGCCGACCAGATTATTACCTGCCGATGTGATGATGCCGTTGCTAAATTGAATTTCGGAACCGGCTCCGCTAGTTGCGGTATTGCCTGCAACAATCGTGTTGCCAAAACTGAGAGAACTTCTAAAATCAAGATTGATACCGCCGCCAGTGCTTGCAGTGTTATTAGTAATAGTTACGTTTCGCAGCGTTGTGCTGCCGTCTGTAGAAACGCAAAAGCCGCCGCCGTTGCTGTTAGTTGCCGTATTACCTGATATGGTTGAATTAACCACTATCATCGTTCCGCTATTAACAAAAAAGCCTCCGCAAAAACCAGCGGTGTTACCGGAAATAGTAGAGTTAATGATGCTGGATGTGACACCGGAGAAACTGATGCCGCCTGAGCTATAGGGGACTGAATTGCCTGTCACATGAACACTGTCAAGCGTCAGCGAGCCTCCTTGCGCGAAGATCGCTCCGCCCCCGCCGTTACCGATAGCCCCCGTTCCGTTCCCGCCCGTTAAGGTCAAGCCCGAAATAGTTACTGTGGCAAAGTCGGTGTAAAAGATGCGATTTGTTCCCGCTCCTCCATCAATAGTCAGGACATTCGCTCCGGGTCCGTTGATGGTTAATTTTCCGGCATTATTTATTACCATTTCACCGCCGTTTGCGGTGGTCAGAGTAATTGTCGTTAATCCGCTGGCAAAATTAATGATATTGTCGGCTGATGTCGCATTTGCCGCCTTAATTGCTTCACGCAGACTGCAATCGCCTAATGTGCAAGATGCGTTGTTGCGGTCATCCGTTCTGGTAACGGTAAATACCACAGCACCTGTTTGCTGAACAGTAAAAGTTTGTCCGGCAACTGTAATTGTTCCGGTTCTTGTTGCTCCGTTGTTGGCAGCAACCGTATATTGAACTGTTCCATCCCCGCTGCCGGTTGCTCCTGCCGATATTGTTAACCATGAATCATTACTAACAGCAGTCCAAACGCATCCGGCTTCTGACGCAACGTTGAAAGTGCGAATGCTGGGACCAATAACAACACTGGCACTGGTTGGAGATAAAGTATAAGCACAGCCGCCTACTTGATTAACGGTAAATGTTTTACCGGCGATGGTTATTGTTCCCGAACGCGCGGGACCTGTATTAGCGGCAACCGTATAACCGACTGTTCCGTTTCCGTTGCCGTTGGTTCCCGATGTGACGGTTAGCCAAGTGACGTTTGCCGCTGCGCTCCACGCACAGCCTGATAAAGTGGTAACTGAAACAGTTCCGGTGCTGCTGCCGGAGACGGCGCTGGCGGAAGCGGAATTGATTGAGTATGAACAAACCTGCGCGGCAAAGTTTGCTGTTTGGTTTGTCGTAGGGGAGTTAAATGTTTTGTTTGGCGGAACAAATGTGTAGCTTGTTGAAGAAGGTGTAATTAAGTAATTACCGCCCAGGCTAACGGTGAAAGAGTAGTTGCCCGACGAATCGGTTACGGTAGTATTTGTCATCGAACCGCTCAATACGACTAATACGCCGGGTAATACATTACCGCCGTTTGTCACTTGTCCGCTGATCGTCACCGTCGGCTGCGCTTCAAACGCGCCAATGTCGCTGCCGTCGCTTGCATTGGCGACGGTTGTATTATCAAACGGGCGAACGAATCCGCGCTGATCGGCGGTCGCGCCGAAACGATTGCCTTTATCAATCGCCGGGCTGCCTGTGAGCAATGCGCGTGTCAGAGTTCTGCCGCCGTTATTGCCGAGTGCGCTGAGCAACGGATTAACATCCCGAATATCTGATGTTTTGTAGGTTATCGGTAAATTCGTGTTTATCGAATCGCCCGCCGAATCGCCGATCAAATTGTAGCCCGCACTGACGATTCCGCCGCCATTCTCAATATCGGGGAAATTGGGAGCGTTATTGCCCGCGACAATCGTGTTGCCGAGACTTAGCGTTTGATAACCACCGGAATATTTGATCCCCGCGCCGCTAAAGCCTTCCGTGTTGCCCGTAATGGTCGAGCTGCGAATCGTCGCATCGGCGTCATAAATGCGAATTCCGCCTGCATTATTGCTGACGGTTGTATTAATCATTTCAAATTTGCCGATTTGCATAAACACAGAAGAAGTGTTGGAAGAAATGTTTGAGTTTAAAATACGCGCCGTTGCATAAAGAAGAAAAACTGCCTCCTTATTACCGGTAAAGCTAACTCCGTCTAATGTTAAAGCCGAGTAACTAGCCTCAATCGCCCGATCGCTGTTTGTCAGCGTAATGCCGGATATTATTAAGTCAGTGCCACCCAGAGTAATGCCCCTCTGATCTTGGATGCCTCTAATTGTTAAATTGTTCGCGCCTGTCCCCGCTATCTCCAGCGTGCCTTTGCTGTAAATGGTAAGCGAGTTGCTCAATGTAATAATCGAATTAGCAGGCAAGTCGAATGAAATACGGTCGTTTCCGGCGTAATTCTCAGCTTCGTCAATCGCCGCCCGCAGAGAACATTGCAGTCCCGAAGCAGTAAGATTTACGTCGCAAACGCCATCGAAACCATTTGCATCAGGTTCATCCGTTGTCAGATTGACAATAAATTCCTTGGCGGCGGGAGTTTGCCGAACTTCATACGCGCCGATGTCCACGGTTGCCGTGCCGTTGTTATCGCCGTCAACGATTCGTTGAGAATTACGCTGATCGGTTGTCAATGCCGAATTATTAAACGGGTCAACCGCTTTCGCGTTGTCGCCCGCATCAATCGCCGGACTACCGATTCTCAAAGCGTGCGTTGGTGTCAAGTCGGGTTCGTAGTAATTGTATGTCAGAGGCATCAGCAGCGGGTCTCGGTCACGAAGGTCGGTTGATTGATAAGTTATCGCGTTAAAGGTATTAGCCGCGTCGCCTGCTGAATCGCCGATCAGATTGTTTCCTATCGAAGTAACGACACCACGATTATAAATTTCCAAATAATTGTTCGCTCGGTTGCCTGCAATGATGGAGTTGCCGACGTTGATTTGTGCGCCGCTGTAATTGTCAATGCCGCCGCCCGACGTGCCGTTTTGCGCCGCATTATCGGTGATGGTCGAGTTGCGGATAAACATCTGGGCAGTGTTGCAAATCGCGCCGCCGCCCGCCGAACCGCTTCCCGTCGCTCTGTTTCCCGAGACGGTCGAGTTCGCAATGTTCACTTTGCCGGGCGAAGTGCCGAAAGCGGCGATTGCTCCGCAAGTGCCGGAGTAATTAAGTTCAAACGTCGAATTGACGATGCGATGATTTCCGCTGCCGAAAATCGAAACGGCTCCGCCGCTCGAATTCGCGTCATTGCCATAAAAATGAACCGAGTCGAAAACGAGCGAGCTACCGTTGGCGTAAATCGCTCCGCCGCTGCTGGCAGCGTGATTGCGCTCAAATTTTACTGCATTAACGGTAAGCGAACCGCCGTTGGCATAAATCGCTCCGCCTTTGCCGCTGTTTAGTGCGCCCGCGCCGTTGGCGGATTCTATTCTTAAACTTGAGAGCGTCACGTTTGCGCCGTTGATATAGAAAATGCGCGTTGCGTAGTTGCCGTATATACTTGCGCGGGAATCATTTCCGGCGACTATCAATGTTCCGGCATTGTTTATCACAATTTCGCTGGTCAGGGTAATTGGATCAAGAAAAAGTTGAAAAGCAATCGTGTCATCGGTTGCGGCGTTGTTCGCCGCTTTAACGGCTTCGCGCAAACTGCAATCAGGTGTTGTGCCTTGAACGCAAGTCAGGTTGCGGTCGTCGGTTCTGGTTACCGTAAACGTGGCAGCCTTTATTTGTTGCGCGGTGCTGAAACAAAGTAAAAATGCGAGCGCAGCAAAGACGGCGCGAAAATTGGTTGATACGAGCGAATAGGTGTTTTTAATTGCGAAATTTTTCATATTTTTGTTTTTCTTTCAAGAGAAATATTTGTTTTATTTAACGGCAGCGATTATTTTGAATTTTTATTTAGGCGCATCGTCCTTTTTGAATAATTTAAAAACGTCAACGCCGATGCCGATGCGGAAAACGTCGCGGTCTTTGGTTTGAAACGGCAGACGGTCAACCGGGAAAACGATGGTGTCGGTTGCGGTCAGCGAAACGCCGGTCGTCGGTTCGAGAAAAAACGTCGGCGACGTTTCGCGGTTTCTGCCGAGCCGCATATTGACCGAGCCGAACAGATACAAAAATCCGGCTTTTGAAACCGGCAGCGGTGTTGAACCGTCGAGCCGCATAATCACGCCCTTCAATATTCCGGTAATTGCTTCGTTCTGCCCGAAAGTTACGTCGAATAACGCCGGTTGATATTGAACTTCTTTATTCTCAAACAGCGTCTTTAAGCGAAATCCGGCATAGTATTGACGAAAAAATCGGTCGCGTTCGGGCGCGACGAAAGCGATGTTTTTATAAGCGGTAACGCCTTCGAGTTCTTTGAATTCTTTGAAAAAGTTAATGCTGTTTTGGCTAGTCCTTTCGGTCGGGATTTTGAAAAACAGAGCGGTTCTGTCTGATGAAAGCGGGCTGATCGCGCCCCCCGCCGCGATGAACGATAAAGAGGTTTTGCCGGGCAGAACGCCAGGGAAAACCTTGCCGGACTCGAAAATCTGTTTGTCGAAGCCGACGAGAAAATCAAAGCTCCGCACCAGGTCGTTGACTTTGTCCGCGCTGTCGCCCTGCACAAAATTCGATGCGAAAGCCGCCGGTGTGAACGCCGCCAGCGAACCGATGCTCTGCACCGGTGTTGTCGTCAGGCGAACGTCGCCCCAAACCGAAAAAGGAAATCTTAATTTCGGGATTTTTTCACCCTCGGCGCAGACTTTTTTGCCTTTTTCCATTCTCGATCCTTCGGGACAAACCATTTTCGTCCCGGCATTGATCGGCGTATTGAAAAAGAAACTGAGAAACGGACGCTGTTCGCTGCGGGCGGAACTCGCGCCGACCTGTTCCAGACCGATAATGCTGCGGACGATCACGCTATCATTCGGCGCGGGCTGATCCTTGCAGTTTGTACATTTGACTTCTATTCGCGCTTCGGATTTATCAAGATTTTGTCCGTCAACACGCGGAAAAACGGTGATCTTGTTATCTCCTTCGCGCAGTTTCAGTTCGATGCTTTGCAACTGTTTATGACGGTTGATACCCGCGTCGAATTCGATTTTTTTGGTTTCCGAGTCGAAAGTATTTTTGCCGTCTTTATCTTCATTTTTTATTTCGACGGCGTAACTTCCGACGAGCGGCGGCATCTCGCCTGCGTCAATCTCCAACTTATAGGTTTGTTGGTTTTTTATTGCGCCTTCGCCGCGCAAATGCAGTCTGCTGCCGTCTTTAATTTTTTCGCTGACCGATGATGCGGTGGCGACAGATTTTGATTTGTTAATGACAATCGGACTCGGAGTTGAAAAAACTATTTGGCTGCCGACGTAGACGACGAAATTAAAATTGCTTTTGTCGTCTACAAGTTTTACCGAAAAAAAGTATGATTTGCCGGCGGAAACATTTGTGTCCACAAATTCACCCCTGATATTTTCGGAAATCAAACGAACTTTTGTAATCGGCGACCCAACGGGAATCCGCACGGCAATCTGCGCCATTTCAGTGGTTGGTTCAGTTTCCACAATACAAACCATCTGCGGCTGACACTGTGCCGGAGTTGTCGTAAAGAACAAAAACGTCATCAGAATTGAAAATAGTATTCGGTGAATTTTTATTTGAGCTTTCATTGATTTAATTATTCGAGTTTTCGCAAGTTTTTAAATTTACTGCTTCGAGCAGTCGTATGAAAACAAATTTAAGTTAAAGAAATTCGATAAACGAAAGACAGTTTTAATTTGCTTGTGACTGACACAAACCAAAATTTGTGTTCAACCGAATGCTTTAATTGATCAATTGATTACGGGATTAATTTTTATTCCGTCTATAAGTAATGGTAAAAAGTTACAAAATCTTACAAGCTAAAGTCCTTAATTTTTTGCTAATTTTTAGCTAATTGCCACAAGTCTTTTAATCAATTCATTTACACGGCGAAAATTTATTTTTATAAATTCAGGAAAACGTGAAAAATTTGCTTTGAAATAGAATACAAAGTAAGATTTTCGGCATATTATGTTTCCTTCACATTACAAATTTGATGATTTTCTGCTTGACGCGCCCGAAGCCGCTCTTTACAAAAACGGCGAACTGCTCAAAATCAGAAGCCGCACATTTCAGGTTTTACAAGTTCTGGTCGAAAACGCGGGAAATGTCGTTACCAAAGAAGAATTTTTTGAAAAAATCTGGCAGGGCGCGTTTGTCGAAGATAATAATCTAACGGTTGCCGTCGCGGAGATTCGCAAAATTTTGGGCGAATCGAAAGAAAATAAATTTATCGAAACCATTCCGAAAAAAGGTTATCGTTTCGTTGCCAAAGTCGAAAAAGTTTTTAATAAATTTAAATCTGCCGAAGAAGAAAAAGAATTCGATGAAAACAAATCTGCAAGCCGCGCAGAGATTCCCGCAAACAGCACAAAAGAAAAAGAAAATACGGCTGAGAAATCGGCGGCGAAACCGCAGCGAAATTTTATTGCCGTTGTTTCTTCTCATAAAATTTTGGTTTCCGCCGCTATTGTTTTGATTATTTTTTTAGTCGGCGCGTTTTTGCGAAGCAGCATTGCGCCAACAAAAGCCGAACCGTTGCGCTCAATCGCCGTGCTGCCTTTTTCAACCGCCAGTAACTCGCCTGACAGCCGGATTTTCGCTGAAGAATTAACGCGCGATTTGACGCAGAATCTCGGACGCATTACCGATGCGCGGGTGGCGGATTATGAAGCGTTCGCGCCGTTTGACGCGCCGGATGCGGATTTGTCAAAAATTAAAGCGGAGTTAAAAATTGACGGCGCAGTCAGCGGTGAAATTCGCACGAACGGCACGACAACTGAAATTTTAATAAAGATCAGCGATTTGCGAAACGGGGCGAAGATTTGGGAAAAACATTATTCGATAAATGAGTCGGATTTGCCGCAATCGCAATATCGCATTGCGCGGGACGTGGCGCGGGAAATCGGACAAAATGATCTGCCGGTTGATGCGTTGGCGACGGCGAATTACGAAGCGTATCAGGCATATCTCGCCGGACGACATTATCTCGGTAAAGGTGCGTCGAAAGACCTCGAAAAAGCCGTTGAAAATTTTAAGTCGGCAACGGTCAAAGATGCTTCGTTTGCCGACGCTCATTCGGGAATGGCGGTCGCGCATATTTTGCAGGGACTCGATCTTTACGCAAGCAGCGGTTTGTCCGCGTCGCGCCAATCTTTTCCGGCGGCGGGCGAACGTGCGCGGCGTGCGCTCGAACTCGATCCGCATTCCGACGAAGCCTTAGCCGCGCTCGCGTTTGTCAATTATCGCTATGAATATGATTGGGCAAATGCCGAACAAAACTTTAAACGGGCGATTGAACTCAATCCGAACAATCTGCGGGCGCATCGCTGGTATGGCGAATTTCTGCACAGAATCGGACGCTTTGACGCGGGATTTGCCGAGCAGAAAACCGCACTCGCGCTGAATCCGAATTCGGCGCGGATTTTGAACGAAATGGCGTGGGGCGCGTATCTCGCACATCGTTTCGATGAAGCCGTCAGCTACGCCGAAAGCGCACGGCGAATTGATAAAACCAATGCCACCGCGCTTTACAACGCCAGCGAAATTTACGAGCAAAAAGGCGATTACGCCAACGCCGCCGAGCTGTGGACGGAAGCGATGATTATCGAAGAAGCAAATCGGAAATGGATTGCCGATGTCGAAACGTCTTATCAAAAAAACGGTTATCGCGGATTTGCACAGGCGAAAATTGATTGGCTCGAAAATATAAGCGAAAAAGATTATGTTTATCCGACTGATCTGGCAAAAGGTTTTATTGCGCTTGGCAAAAATGATAAAGCCATTGAATGGCTCGCTAAAGGAGTCGAAGGGCGTGTTCCCGATATGCTTTCAATCAAATATGCGCCCGCTTTCGATTCACTGAAAACGGACACACGATTTCAGGCAATTCTGGCAAGAATGAACTTTCCGAATTAAGCAAAACAAAAACCGGCGACCTCGAATTTTCAACTTTTGAGATCGCCGGTTTTGCTCCGTTTGATTTGTTCAGAGTTCGCGCTTCGTTGTGAGATTAACCGACGAGTTGACGAAACACGAACTCCAAACAAAAATTAATACTTATAATTGGTGAAGTTCCTTCTACTTTGAAAAGTTTACATATTTCATATCAGAAAAGTCCTTAATTTTTTGCTAATTCCCGTAAATTGTTTGTTTTCAAGTTTTTATAAAGACATTTTTAATGATTTATAATAAAATTCTTTTTCTTCAACGGCTTCAAAAATAGGAAAATTTGTTTTTTTTACCTACAATAAAACGCTTATGACAATAGACGAACAGATTTCATACTTAAAAAAAGGCACAGTCGAGATAATCCGCGAAGAAGATTTGCGGAAAAAACTCGAACATTCGGCGAAAACCGGCAAACCTCTGCGCGTCAAACTTGGCGCAGACCCGACCGCGCCGGACATTCATCTCGGACATACGGTTGTCATTCGCAAATTAAAAGCGTTTCAGGAACTCGGACACACGGCGATTTTTTTGATCGGCGATTTTACGGGTTTGATCGGCGATCCGTCGGGGAAAAATGCGACTCGTCCGCCGCTATCGCGTGAAGAAATTGACGCGAATGCGGAAACTTATAAAAAACAGATTTTTAAATTGCTCGATCCCGAAAAAACCGAAATTCGTTTTAATTCCGAATGGTTCGACAAATTCGGCGCGGCTGATTTTATAAAATTAGCTTCGCACACAACCGTCGCGCAGATTCTCGAACGCGATGATTTTGAAAAACGAATGCAGGACGAAAAGCCGATTGCGCTGCACGAACTTCTTTATCCGCTCGTGCAGGGTTACGACTCGGTGGCTTTGAATGCAGATGTCGAACTCGGCGGAACCGACCAGAAATTTAACTTGCTCGTCGGGCGAAATTTGCAGCGCGAATACGACCAAGAACCGCAAATTTTAATCACAACACCTTTGCTTGAAGGCACGGACGGCGTTGATAAAATGTCGAAATCTTTGGGTAATTATATCGGCATTGACGAAGAACCAAATGAAATGTTCGGCAAAATTATGTCAATTTCCGACGAACTGATGTGGAAATATTACGAACTGCTTACTGATTTGAGCGTGGACGAAATCAACGCTTTGCATTTCAAATGCGAATCGGACGCGATGAATCCGCGCGATGCGAAAATTGAATTAGCCAAACGCATTATCAAAGATTTTCATTCGCCCGAAGCCGCCGCCGAAGCCGAACAAAATTTTGTCAACCAATTCAGCAAAGGACAAATGCCCGACGAAATTGACGAAATTTCGGTTGATTCGCAAACTTACAAAATTGTTGATCTTCTGGCGCAAACAAATCTCACCGCGTCAAAAGGCGAAGCCAAACGTCTGATTGAACAAGGCGGCGTGAAGATTGACGGCGAAAAAGTTTCCGATATGTCGGCGGAAATCGAAGTTGTCAAAGAAAAAAGTTTTGTGATTCAGGTCGGCAAACGAAAGTTTTTGCAGGTTAAGGGAAATTAACTTCTGTAATGCACTCGTCCCGACTGCCGTATCGGATGCGTCCCACTTCCGATTAAAATACTTGAACACGCTAAAGACGCGAGCGCGGGACGCACTCACGACAGCAGTCGGGACGACTGCGTTACTTTACATTGATTTGACACAAAACTCGTGATAATATTTAAGTCAACTTTCAGTATAAAGTTGCAGTAATTTACAAAAATAAATGATGAGAAAAACAATTTTGCGGACAGTTGAAACTTGAAATTTTGGTTTATCGTTTGACTGTCTGCCCGAAAAATTGGAGACAAAGAAGATGGTCAAGCAAAAAAAACAAAATATCGCCGGCGAAATTGATAAACTTAACGAAACGGAAACTTTAGCAGTTGTAAATTACATTTCCCAACTTCTTTCCAAACGCATCTCCAAAAACGCGGAAAATTCAATGAATGACGACGTAATCGTTTCGCTTTCAGATGCTTACGAGAACAAACGCGCCCGACAAGTTTTTGAATGGGAAAAAGTCCGGCGGCAAAACGTCCAACGCGCCGCGTGAGAAAATCAATTCCAGATTGCAGATTCCAAATTCCACATTTGCATCATTTATTTTGGTGCTTCATCTTTCTTTGCGCCCTTTGCGTCTTTGCGGGAAATACATTTGCACAAACCAATTTCGAAACTTTCACCGAAATTATTAAAAACGGAAATACGGAACAAAAACGCGACGCGCTTTATCAAATCAGAAATCTCGAAACCGAATCGGCTTCACGAATTGCGATTCCGGCGTTGAAAGATTCGTCGGAAATCGTCCGCGCAACCGCCGCTTTTTCGGTAATTTATTTGCCGAAAGATGAAGCGTTGCAAATTTTGCTGCCGCTTTTAAGCGATAAAAAAGAACTCGTCAGACGCGAAACGGCTTATGCAATCGGTAAAGTTCGCAATCCGCAAGCGATTACTCGTTTGATCCAAGTTTTTCAAAAAGACAAATCTAATGAAGTAAAAAACGCGGCAGTCGTCGCGCTCGGTGAAATCGGCGACGTTTCGGCAGTTGATTTTCTCACGCGGATTTTGCAGAAAAAACCGAAGAAAGAAGACAAAGCCGACGATTTTATGCGCCGAAGCGCGGCGCGTGCCATCGGCGAAATCGCGCAGATTATCCAAAAGGGAAAAATCGAAGTTATAACACCGAAAGATTTTCTGCCTGACAAATTTGTTCTATTCACGCCGCCGAATTTTCTTTATCTATCGCGCAGTTTTCCAATTTTCATAAATGCGAATACTATTTTAATTCAAACTTTACAAAATCCGCGCGAATCATTAAACACAAAGCGCGAAGCCGCTTTTGCGCTCGGCGAAATCAGCGAAAAATCGGCGATTGCGGTTTTACAGGTGAATTTGAGCAGCGAAAATTATTATCTGGCGGAAATTGCCAAAGAATCTTTGAGAAAAATACAATTCGTACAAATTTTGCAGCAAAAAGCGGAAACACGCGCGAAGTAAGGACGAAAACACGCCGCGAATTTCTGCATAAGATAAATAAATTAGACGCGGATTTGCGCTGATTTAGCGGATAAACGCGGATTATTTTTGGTGATTTTTTAACTGTTTGAGAGAATAAAAACAACAAATCCGCGCCGATCTGTCAAACCCGCGTTTATCCGCGTCTAATTTTCCACTCAAAACTCAGGTCAAAATAGTTTTTATTTTTGCGAAAATTTTGGTTTAATAAAAGTATGCAAGCAAAACACGCTCAAAAATCTACGTCGCCGGAACTTGAAACGCTTTATTCTTATGTTCGCAATTACACGGAGGAAATTTGCGAACCGCTGGAGGTGGAAGATTATATTCCGCAGCCGGTCGTTGATGTTTCGCCGCCGAAGTGGAACATCGCGCATACGACTTGGTTTTTCGAGGAAATGATTCTCAAGCAGTTTGCGCTCGATTACAAAGAGTTTGACCCGAAATTCGGCTTTCTTTTTAACAGTTATTATAACTCAATCGGCGAGCGAACTTTGCGCGATCATCGCGGCGATTTGGCGCGTCCGACGGTTAAGGAAGTTTATGCTTACCGCAAATATGTTGACGGGAAAATGCGCGAATTTCTTGGAAGAGATATGTTGGAAGAAGTGCGCAAACTGTTGATTTTAGGACTTAATCACGAACAACAGCATCAGGAACTGCTTATTACCGATTTGAAATATACGTTCAGCGTCAACCCTACTTTTCCGGTTTACAAAAATGATTTTGCTCTGGTTGAAAAAGGCGAAATCGGAGAAAAAGGTTACGCCGAAACCGAAGGCGGCATTCACGAAATCGGTTTTCAAGGCGAAGGTTTTCACTTTGACAACGAACTCGGACGACACAAAGTTTATCTCGAAGACTTTCAAATCAGCAAAAATCTCGTAACTAACGGCGAATTTCTTGAATTTATCGAAGACGGCGGCTACGAAAATCATCTGTTGTGGCACGCCGAAGGCTTGGATTGGGTTAAGCAAAACGAAGTAAATTCGCCGCTTTACTGGCAAAAGCGCGATGGTGAATGGATGAATTTCACGCTCGGCGGATTACGAAAAGTCAGACCGGAAAGTGCAGTTTGCCACGTTTCTTTTTACGAAGCGAGCGCGTTTGCCGAATGGAAAAGAATGCGTTTGCCGACGGAATTTGAATGGGAAGCCGCAAGCGATAAATTTGATTGGGGTTTGCGCTGGGAATGGACAAATTCAGCATATTTGCCGTATCCGAATTTTTCAAAACCGGAAGGCGCAGTCGGCGAATATAACGGCAAATTTATGATAAATCAGATGGTCTTGCGCGGCGCGTCCGTGGCGACTTCGCCGAATCACAGCCGCAAAACTTACCGCAATTTCTTTCATCCGCCGCTGCGCTGGCAGTTTACCGGAATTCGTTTGGCAAAATAAAACAAATACAGAAAAAAAATTTACAAGGATAACAGGATTTACAGGGATATTTTTAAAAATAATTTTATCCCGTTTATCCTGCTATCTCTGTAAATTCTTCGTATTCTAATTCTTACGGAGTCGGATTAGTCATCATCGGCGTTGCCGCGGTTTGTGCGCTTTTCATCAATTGTCCGATAACCGCCATTGCGACATTAAAAAGCTGATTGACTTGCTGTCTGATTTGCTCCGGTTCGACCTGTTTGTAACCTGTCGGTTCGGCAAAAAGACTTTCATCGGTAGTTGTTCTGATGTTGCTCAATTCCGTTACCAATCTCACACCGCTGACACCTTGAACATTGTTTTGAGATTGCGTATTAGTTTCGGAAAGCAACGGCAAGCCCGTTTCCTTATCAACTAAAATAAACGATTCGGTTTCAACATTTCCGGCTTTTGTCTGTGTATTTGTCGTCGCATTATAGCGATATTTAACCGCTTCACGCCCGTTGTATGTTTCTTCACCGACACGCTGAACGCCTTTTAAGTTTTCAACGCGATTGATAATTTGATCCGGCATCATCAAACTTTGGATTTCAAAACCTAATGCTTCTTTATTCAATTCGCCGAATTGCTTACGCTGTGGTGAAATCAAAAGTTTTTTCCCGTTGGTTTCCAGATAAACAACCTTTTCGCCGTTTGGTGCAGTTATTTCCATCCGCCGATTTGCGCCGTCGCGGGCAACTTCCGCCGTCAGCGGCGGAGTCGCCAGTTTTTGTTCGCCGGAAGTTTCAAACTTCAATTTGACCGTCGCCTGATATTTGTCCGGTTCTTTGGTGTCAATCATCGCGCCCGTTTCACCTTCCATATTCGCGTTTGAAATGTCGGTGTTCGATAAATTCGCGTTGATATTCGTGTTCAGATTGGCGTTCACATTTGTCATATTCGCATTGCCGTTTGACGCAGGCGGTTCACAACCCAAGCTGACAAAAGCAAATAATGACAAAGTTATCCAAGCTAAATTTTTAATTTCTAATTTTTTGAACATAATTCATTCCCCTTCTTTTGAATTTTTTTAAGGCTACTGTTTTTTTATATGTATTGGCAAGGCGACTGATAGTTATTTTGATTTGATTTAATTCTCTAAATCAACATTTTGCTAGGTTTTACTATTTAAATTTAAGATTTACCAATTTGAATAAAAGATTTTTTACTTTTCGCTTTTGTTCCGCAGCCGCAATCGCCAGTGCCGCACGAAGATTTGCCGGAAAAAGATTTGATTTTGCGCCGAACATTCGCGCCGACGTAAAAAAGCGCGATGAAAACTATTATTCCGACAATTATTGTTTGAAAATTCATAATCTACCCAAAACCTAAAAATCTTCCGCCTTGATAAGTCAAAAACGCCGCTAAATATGCCAAAACCGTCATATAACCGACCATAAACAACGCCCAAGACCACGAATTTGTTTCACGCCTCACAACGGCGACGGTTGACATACACTGCATCGCCAGCACAAAGAAAACCATTAAAGTCAGTGCGGTTAAAGGTGTCCAAGCCTTTGTGCCGTCGTCTTTTTTCGCATCGCGTACGGCATTTATCAAAGACGGTGATTCTTCATTTTCATCTTTTCCGACGTTATAAATAATGCTCAAAGTCGAAACCAAAACTTCCCGCGCCGCAAACGAAGCAATCAACGCCACGCCGATTTTCCAATCAAAACCGAGCGGCTGAATAACCGGCTCGATTGTGTGTCCGAGTTTTCCGGCAAAACTGTTTTTTAACTGTTGTCCTTCGTCAACTTGTTCTTGATTTTGGACATTGGACGTTGGACTTTGGACAGTTTCCACGCTTCGCGGAAAATACGTCAATGCCCATAAAATAATGGAAATCGCTAAAATTACAGTTCCGGCGCGTTTGAGAAAAAGTCCGGCGCGGATAAACATATTTTGAAAAACCGTGCGAAAATTCGGCAGGCGATACGGCGGAAGTTCCATTACGAACGGCGGTGTCGGCGATTTTAATATCGTTCGTTTTAAAATAAACGCGACGATAACGGCGACAAAAATTCCAAGCGCATACATCGCTAAAATCAAAACCGCGCCGAGCGACAAAAAGCCGAAAATCGTCTGTCCGGCAAAAAACGCCGCGATCATCAAAGTGTAAACCGGAAGCCGCGCCGAACAACTCATAAATGGCGCAATCATAATTGTCGCCAACCTATCTTTGGGATTTTCAATTGTCCGCGCCGCCATAATTCCCGGAATCGCACACGCAAAACTCGACAAAAGCGGCAAAAATGCTTTGCCGTGCAAACCGACTCGACTCATTAGTTTATCGAGAAGGAACGCCGCCCGCGCCATATAGCCGGTGTCTTCAAGAATCGAAAGAAACAAAAAAAGCAGCAAAATCTGCGGCAGAAAAACGACCACGCCGCCGACTCCGGCAATTATTCCGTCAACCAGCAAATCAGTCAAAATTCCCGCAGGCATTTCAGCACGAACAAAATCGCCCAACGCGCCGAAACCTTTGTCAAGCAAATCCATCGGCAGATTCGCCCACGAAAAAATTGTCTGAAAAACGAGCAGCAAAATTCCGATTAAAATTACCAAACCAAAAAATTTGTGCGTTAAAACACTATCAATTTTTTCGGAGATACTTCTTTCCAGCGTATCTTTCGGCTTGACGGCTTCTTGATAAACGTCGGAAATAAAATTATATCGCGCGAAGATTTTTTTGTTCGCCACTTTGTCATCCGAAAGACTCAGATGAATGTCTTCTTCGTCAATGTTATCGGTAAAATCAGCGTCGGACAACCAGACAAAATTCGGCGTGGCTTCGGTTTTGGCGGCTTGTAAAACCTTTTCGGCTAACTCCTTAATTCCCTGTTTTTGCGTCGCTTTGACACCGACAACCGGAATTTTCAAAAGTTTCGACAACTTCTTAGTGTCAATTTCGAGACTTTGCTTTTCGGCAGTGTCAATCATCGTCAAAGCAATGACGACGGGAATTTTGAATTCTAAAAGCTGCGTAACGAGATAGAGATTTCTTTCAAGATTAGTTGCGTCAACGACAGCGACGAGCGCGTCGGGTTTCGGTAAATCCGCAACTTTTCCAAGTAAAACATCGCGGGCGATTTGTTCATCCAAAGAAGTCGCGTCAAGGCTGTAAAGTCCGGGCAAATCAATCAGCCGCGCCGTATTTTCACCGCCGTTTAACCGCCAAAAACCTTCTTTTCGCTCAACCGTTACGCCCGAATAGTTGGCGACTTTCTGCCGCATTCCGGTCAAAGCGTTGAAAAGCGTGGTTTTCCCCGCGTTCGGATTTCCCGCCAGCGCAATTGTCAGTTGTCCGCCGATTGTTTGTACCGAAATCGAATTGGAATTTGGAATCTGGAACTTGGAACTTGGAACTTTAGATTTCATTGACTTCTATTGCGTCGGCTTCGTTTTTTCGCATCGCCAGATGATAACCGCGCACGCGAATTTCCAGCGGATCGCCGAACGGTGCGGATTTTATTACTCTGACGGAAACGCCCGGCACAACGCCCATTTCCATCAAACGCTTGCTTATCGCGTTATTTCCGTTGACCGCGACAACTTTTGCCTGTGCGCCGATTGGCAGATTTGTTAGATTCATTATTTTGCACCGTTAATTTATCAGATTAAAAAAGATCTTACGCTAATTGAAATCAATTTTCAATTTCAATAAAGGGTTTTTAAGATTTCTGTCCAAATCTAAGATTAGGAAGGTAATTCATTTAGGCGGAATTTGTTTTTCGGCGACGAGATCGGCTTGATAAGTGCCGAGCGCAAAACGTAATGGAACGCGCTTTTCGTCAAGACTAAGCCATAACCGCAGATTCAAAATGTCAATTTGCGGATCGCCGGTCGTAATCGAAATAAGCTGCGCCGGAATCTTTTCACCTTTTAGGTTAATTATGTCGGCAGTCGAAGGTCTGAGAATAAAGACTTTTGCCTCTGAATTTAAAAAAACGGCAACCCGCGTGTCATTGACCGGATTAGTTAAATCTTTGCTCGGCTTTAAGTTAAAAGCGCGAATCGCATACGCCAAAGACAAAAGACTGTGCGTGCCGACGGGGACTTCCGGGTGCAATTGTCCGTTAAATGTGGCGGTTCCGGCTTTTTGGTCAAACTGTACGATTTGATTGTAGCTGCTGAACATATTGCTGAATTTCAAAGCAATTTGCTGCGGTGCGAGCGAATCGGGATTGACTTGCGCGGTAATGCTGTCATTTAGCTTTAAAATCTGCTGGTCGGGCTGTGTTTCGGTTACGATTGCCGTCAAAAGCAAACTGTCTTGTCCCGCAAATTGTTTGCGTTCTTTGGCTTGCAGCGTTACGATGCCGAGAAATTTTCCTGTATTTGAAACCTGATAATCCAAGGTTTCGCCCAGCGTGAACGGTAATTCGGGAAGCAGCGGCGCGTTTTCGATATAAGGTGTCGGCGTGGCAACCGGTTTCGGTGTTGCTTGCGGACGCGGCGTTTGAATCGGTATCGGTGTCGGTTCGCCCGTATTTTCGCCTTCGACGACCTGAATGCTGGCGATTTCGGCGCGAAAATCTCCTTTCGAGGTTTTAAATCGAATCAAAACCGGCAGATGCGCTTCGTCAACGCTGTAATTTATCCGCAAATCGGTGATGCCTTTGTCGGTAAAATACTGGCTTTGAACAGCCGAAACATTTGTTACAAAATTTCCCGCGTCGGTTTTGACTTTTTCAGTTCCCGTGTTCGTCAAACTGACGCTGTAAGTTCTTTCGTCTTCCTGAAAAAGAAAATTTCCGACTCCGCCCGTGTTGCGGCTTTGATAAACAAACGTCAGCAAATCGTAATTTGCAGTCGGCGCAATTAAATAGTTATCAACTGTTTCCTTCGGCAAAATCCCTGCGTTGGAAACTTTTTTGACATACAGCGGCAAACCGCTTTCGGCGGAAGCGTAAGTCAAACGCGCTTCGTCCAAAAGATAAAAAGCCGCGCTGATAAAATCATTGGTTTTAATTTTGGAACGCAATTCAACCGCATCCTTTTCGCCCAATTTTCCGCGTGAAACCGCATAGATTTCGGCATAAGCCGCGTTGTTATATTTTTCAAACGAAATGTTATAAGTCAGCCGTTCACCGATGCGAAATGGCGTTGGCGTAAGTGTTTGAACTTTAATTTGGTTTTGCGCCGACGCATTTTGCAGAGTTACAAAAGCCGACAGCGACAAAAATAAAAGACAAATCAACGGCAAAACGAAGCGAAAAAACGCAGATTTATTTTTGAGGTTTTGAGTTTGGAATTTTAATTTACTCATCAATTGATTAAACATCTAGGCAGTTTCGATTTCTCGTAAAATCTCACGAACCGCCGCAATTCTATTTTCGCTCTGCGTAATCGGGCGACCAATCACCAGATAATCCGAACCCGCCGAAACCGCTTCGCCCGGTGTCATTACACGCTTTTGATCATCCTTAGTTCCAATTTGATTTTCTTCGGACTTTGGACTTTGGGCTTTGGGCTTTGGACTCCGAATGCCCGGCGTTACGATTAAAAATTCGTCATTTTCAATATTTTCACGAATCGCTTTGATTTCGTGCGGCGAAGCGACAACGCCGTCCAAATTACATTTTGCCGTAAGTTGCGCCAACTTTACAACTTGTTCTTTTATTTCCGTTTCGATTCCCGTTTCGCGCAAAGTTTCCTGATCGGAACTCGTCAAAACCGTTACGCCGATAATTTTCGGCTGTTTCAAATTTTCCTTAGCACAAACTTCGCGCACACTTTCAACCGTTTTTTGCATCATTTCGCCGCCGCCGAGCGCGTGAACATTAAACATCCAAACGCCGAGCCGCGCGACTTCGATTGCCGCTTTTGAAACTGTATTCGGAATGTCGTGAAATTTAACATCAAGAAAAACTTTTACATTATTTTCAACAACTTCACGAACAAAAGATGCGCCGACGGCGGTAAAAAGTTGCAGTCCGATCTTAAATGCGCCGACTTCGTCGCTCAATTCCGCGATAATTTCACGCGCTTGTTCGGCGGTTTCAACGTCGAGCGCGACAATTATTTTTTCTTTGTTCACAATTATTTTATTCAATGGATTTGAAAATCTGTTCGCGGAAAAATTTGTTTAGCCGCAAAGAACCTTTCGTCAAAAGATGTTTTTTCTCTTTATTAAAATGTAGAAAAGGTAAAGCCGTTTCAAAATCGGACTGCGTTTTTCCCTTCAAAAATTCCAGACATTGTGCGCCCGCTTCCTTTGATTCAAACGCCGCTTGCCGTGTGTTTTTCGCGCTTGCTTCGTTGTCGAAAATTTTGTAGATCAAACTTTGCATAAACCACGCATCGGCGTATTTGATGTCGGAAAAAGTCGCTTTTTGCAGATGCTGTAATGCAGATTTATGATTTTGCAGATGGAAATAAACACAACCGATTAAATAATGAATTTCGGGAATTTCATCGTTTCCCAAAGCCTGTTTAAAAGCGGCGAGCGATTCCGTCCAATTTTCTTCATAAGCCGCCAGCATTCCCCAAATATAATTGATGCACAAACTTTTTTCGGGAATGTTTACCAACACGCTCAAAAGTCTTCGCGCCTTTTCGGTTTCGGCTTCGTCGGCGTAAATCGAGCCGAGCAGAAGCAATACTTTTTCATTTTGCGGCGCAAATTCAAAGGCTTTTTCGAGATTTTTCCGTGCTTCGTCAAACTTGTCGGCGCGAAAAAGATTTTCAGCAATAAAAATTAAAAGCGGAACATTTCTCGGTGAAATCAGCGCGGCGCGTTCAAGAGTCGAAAAGGCTTGCTTTTCTTCGCTTTTTTCTAAAAGTTTAACGCCTTCTTTGAACAAATGCGTTAAAAGTTCGGTTTGCTTATCGTCGTGGTTGGCGAGAATTGCGCTCAAAATTTTTTCTTGCTTATTTTCAGCCTTCAGTTTTCCCTTTTTTTCGTCAAAAATTTCGAGTGTGTTTTTACTCAAAAGGTCGGACAAATCAGGATTTATTTTTTGAATCGTTTCAAAAAAAGACTGCAGAAGCGTGTGGTCTTTTTGAAACGCTCTGGCTTCGCGGCTGATAAACTCATAAGCCATTGCTAATTGTTCGGTAACTTGAGCGAGCCGCAGTTCGAGCAGAGAAACTCTTTCGAGAAGATGATCTTCGTAATAAGAAGGAATTATTCCGTCGTCGTGGCGAATAGCTGGCGGAAATACAACCAACATCAATCGCGTTCCGCATCGTCGGCAATTCGATTCGCCTACTTCATTGGCGGCGCGGCATTTCTGACAATAATGTGAAATTTTTTCCAAAACTTAATTCCAAATTACGATTTGAAACAGATCAATCCAAATCCAGCGGATTCTTAAACGGCGTGTTCGGTTCGCCTTGAGCGCGTTTCTTGGCTTCCTGAAATTTTTCTTCCAAAAGCCGTTCACGATCTTTGACGGAAGACATTTCCTGATTAAAAAGCTGGTCGCGCAGTTCTTTTTGTTTGCCGAGTTCGTTTTTCAAATCGTCAAACGAACCGTGCGCCTTTTTCTTTTCTTCGTGCGCCAAAATCGCGCCGGTGTTTGCGTCAATCGTCAAATTCGCGTCGCAGCAAGGGCAAATTATACTGAACTTTTCCATAGCAGTCTGAATTATAACTTATCCGAAAAAGATTTGTGAATAAAATTTATCGTTATTTTTCTAAACTTTATTTGGACGACGCGGCACCGACGGCGTTTAGAATATCATTCGCCGAAACATTGAAAATATCGTCTATTTTTTCCTTCGGCAAATCGTATGTTTTCCCGCTTTTGAGATAAACGGTGATTGTCGGATTTTTCAAATCGGTATAAACCCGCTCGACTTTCAGAAGTGTCGGATGACTTTTAAAAGTGCGTGTTTCAACCGGCGCACCTTGTTTATTCATCGAAGTTGTAATTACCGAATTATCCGGCGCGGTTGTCAAAATCATTTCGGCATTCGGGTCAATCGGCGCGGAATTGGCATTTTTTCCTCTCGAACTTTTCCCTGTCGGACTGCCTGACAAATCAGAAACGTCTTTATTCGCGGCAGGCGTGGCGACGTTTGTGTTCATAAACTCTTCCATCGTTACCGAAGCACTGTTCTCATTCGACATTTCGGCGACGGAATTAGCGGCGGAATTTGAATTTGCCGAATTAACATTTGTAACCGGCGCAGAAGTGCAGCCAATTAAAAAACCTGAAAAAATTGTTAAACTTAAAAAATGTTTCATTTAAAACCTCTTAATTTGTTGCTCAGAACGGCTTTTACATCTTGCCATTCCGAATCAATAATACTGAAATAAACCGTATCACGAAAGCGTCCCGAATCAGTAATTACATGCTGACGCAAAATTCCTTCTTTCTTCGCGCCAAGTCGAACAATCGCTTTTCTCGATTTTTCATTTAAAGCGTCGGTTTTAAATTCAACGCGAATACATTTCCAAGTTTCAAAAGCGTGCGTCAGCATCAGAAGTTTTGCCTCCGTGTTGATAAAAGTCCTTTGCCATTGGGGATTTATCCACGTCCAGCCGATTTCCGCACGGCGATTTTGTATATCAATATTCCCAAAACGAGTTGAACCGATAATTTTGCCTGATGATTTTTCAATTGTTATAAACGGTATGGCAACGCCTTGCTTTTCCATTTCGAGCGCGGCGGCGACATATTTTTTCATATCGTCAGAGTTTTTTACTCTTGCCGGTGTCCAACGCCAAATTTCTTCGACCAAACCGACATCGCAAAGCGCGTCCGTATGTTCTATTTCGAGCGGTTCAAGCCGAACATAATCACCTTCTAAAATTATCGGTTCGATTTTCATAAACCAAAATATAAAACATAAAAAGGTGAAAAAGTTAATTGACATCAACCAACTAACTTTTTCACCTTTTCCCTTTTTCACACTTCCACTTTTAAACGTCGTAATACATTGAAAATTCAAGTGGATGAGGGCGAAGCCGCATCGGCTGCACTTCTTTTTCACGTTTATATCTTATCCAACGCTCGATCATTTCCGTCGAGAAAACATCACCTTTGAGCAAAAATTCGTGATCGTTTTCAAGAGCCGTCAACGCTTCGTCAAGACTTCCCGGCAAATTCGGCACGTCTTTTAATTCTTCCGGCGACAAATCGTAAATATCTTTATCGAGCGGTTCGCCCGGATCAATTTTGTTTTGAACACCGTCGAGACCAGCCATCAAAAGCGCGGCAAACGTAATATACGGATTGCACGACGGATCGGGCGGACGAAATTCGAGCCGTTTGGCTTTCGGCGACGGCGAAAACATCGGAATTCGCACGGCGGCGGAACGGTTTCTGGCTGAATACGCCAAATTCACCGGAGCTTCAAAACCCGGAACGAGCCGTTTATAGCTGTTCGTCGTCGGCGCGGCGAGCGCGACCAGCGCGGGTGCGTGTTTCAACCAACCGCCGATATAAAATTTCGCCATCTCGGAAAGTCCGGCGTATTCTTCGCCCGCAAACAGCGGATTGCCGTCTTTCCACAGCGATTGATGAACGTGCATTCCCGAACCGTTATCGCCGAAAAGCGGTTTCGGCATAAAGGTCGCCGTTTTACCGTAAGCAACCGCCGTATTTTTGACAATGTATTTAAACAACATCAAGTTATCAGCCGTGTGCAGCAGATTTGAAAACTTGAAATCAATTTCGCACTGTCCGGCGGTGGCGACTTCGTGATGCTGACATTCGACGTGAATGCCGACCTCGCCCAACATCAAAGAAATCGTATTTCTCAAATCAATCAGCGTGTCCACCGGCGCAACCGGCACGTAACCTTCTTTCGGACGAATATGATAGCCGGTGTTCGGCGACATATCATTTCCGGCTCGACGCGTGTTCCAATGTCCTTCTTCGGATTCAATCGAATAGCCCGCCGATTGCTGATCGTTGTGATAGGAAATTCCGTCAAAAACAAAAAATTCGGCTTCCGGTCCGACAAAAACCGTATCGGCGAGTCCGGTAAATTTCAGATAACTTTCGGCGCGTACCGCTACCGAACGCGGATCGAGTCCGTAACCTTCTTTAGTGATCGGTTCAACGATGTTAGCAATTAAACAAATCGTCGTCTCTTCGATAAATGGATCAACCCAGCAGCGCGCCGCATCCGGCACGAGCAACATATCCGATTCGTTAATTGCCGCCCAACCGCGCAAACTCGAAGCATCGAAACCGAAGCCTTCTTCAAAACAATCTTCCGTAAGCTGTCCGATTGGATAAGTTAAATGATGCCAAGCTCCCGGCAAATCCGTGAACCGCACGGAGAAAAACTTTGCGCCCTGCTCGGCGGCATAATCCAAAACATTTTTTGCGTTCATTAAATCTCCTGATTATATTCGAGAAAAAATTGATTATTTTATTACTTTGCGCTTTTTTTCACACGCAAATTTCAGTGAGATTTTACAACACTCGCTCAAAACTTCAAAACGCTGTTTCAATTATTAGCCTGCACTTTCAGGAAATTTATTTTACTTAATAAAATGTCCTTGAGTTTATAACTTATACAAATCAATTTTATAAGTCGGCTTGACAAGAGAAGTCAAAATAATTAACCTAAAAATTCGCTTTCGGGCGATATTCCGCAGTAGCTCAATGGCAGAGCATTCGGCTGTTAACCGAAGGGTTGTAAGTTCGAGTCTTACCTGCGGAGCCAAATTTCTAAAAAAAGAAACGGACGACTATCAATAGTCGTCCGTTTCTTTTTTTTAGAAATTTGTTATTGCGGATGAAGCGGCGGCATGCGGTGTGCGGAATTTCAAGGCGTGAGGATGGTTTTTTGTTCCCGGTTGGTGGCTTTCAGGCTGTCTTTATGTTGAGCATGTTGACGACGATTATTTTACGAATAAGAAACCGCGTTCGGCTTCGGAATTTTACGATAAAACGGTTATCGTTTCGGGTTTGTCAAAATCTTTGAGTATGACGGGCTGGCGCGTCGGCTGGCTGGCGAGTTCGCAAACCGATGTGGTCAAAGCCGCGCTTGTCTTGCACGGACTTTTGACCGTTTGCACTTCGACGATTTCGCAGAAAGCATCGCTGCTCGGCTGGACGGAAGAAGCCGAACGCGCCAAACGCGACGCGCGGGAAATTTACCGTCGGCGCGGCGAATTTCTGATAAAACTTCTGCAAGACGAACTCGGTTTGCGCGGAACTTCGCCCGAAGGCGCGTTTTACACAATGCTCGATGTGCGCGGAATTGGCGACGATTTGGAAATTGCGGAAAGACTTTTGCAAAACCGCGTCATAACTGTTCCCGGAAGTGCTTTCGGCGACGAAGCAAAAGGTTTTCTGCGCGTTTCATTTTGTAATGATGAAGAAAGAATTGTTGAAGGTGTGAGAAGAATGAAAGAAGTTTTGATTTAAGTTGAAGGGCATTCGTAATTAAATAAAACTCATACTTTTGGCGTATTTCTTTCCAACGCGAGAAATCTTTTTCAATGACCGTGTTTTTATCAGTCAATAGTTAGGTTAAAAAACTTTGCGATTCCTCAATTATCTCATGAGTTTCTATGTTCAAAATAACACTTTTTGTGTTACAATGTTTTCCATACTTTTTCTTATTTAGAAAACTTTCTAATTTTTGGACCAGCTTATTTGATTCGTAAGGAGGTATCAATGAAAAAAGCTAATTCTTTGATTCTCGGATTTATTATTGCATTTACCGGAGCATTTAACGTATTTGCACAAAACTACAATAACGGAATAACCGGTTTTGTTTTCAGCGGTGCGCGGCAGCCTGTTTCTGATATTTATGTTGAACTGCAAAATGAATACAGCTCGACTCTACGAAGAGTCAGAACCAACGGCTCCGGATTCTATACTTTCACAAGAATTCCTCAGGGACGTTATATAATAAAAGTTCTGGCGCACGGAACAAGTTATCAGGAAGAGTCAAGAGGCGTGTCTCTGGTAAGTGTTTCAGCCGTTCCCGGCAGCGGCGGAATCAATGAACAAGTTGATTTTTTTCTTAACTTAAACAGAGCTTATGTCGGTCCTTTGGCTGCACCGGGAGTTATCTTTGCTCAAAGTGTGCCTAAAAATGCAGAAAGTCTTTATCAAAAAGGTGTGGAGTTAATAGCAGACAAAAAAGAAGAGGAAGGTTTCGATAAATTAAAACAGGCACTTGAAGTTTTTCCCGAATACTTTTTAGCTTTAGACCGTTTGGGACAGGAGTATGTTGTTAAAGGATATTATCGTCCGGCTTATGTTTTGTTAACAAACGCTTTGAAAATCAATCCTAAAAGTTATTCGAGTACTTTCGGTTTGGGAATTGTTCAGTTCCGTTTGGGTCAAACTACCGATTCAATAAAATTATTAGAACAAGCCGCCGGTTTTTACGGCGATTCGATTAATGTCCATTTGTGGTTGGGAATTGCACTTCACGCCGACGGCAATTTGAAGGAAGCTGAGGAGTCTTTATTAACTGCCAACAAACTGAGCAAAAATAAATCTGCTGATGTGCATTGGCAATTAGCCAGACTTTACACGAAGGTAAAGCGTTTCAACGAAGCGGCGGATGAATTGGAATTGTATCTGAAATACAATGATAAAGCTCCTAATGCCGGTGAGATAACTCAAACTATCTCGAATTTACGTAAAAAAGCAACTAATAATTAGAGCATTTAGGAGATAAATTTGCGATTTGGAATCTCTTATACGGAATATCAGTAAGTGAGTATGTTTTGATCTTTCAAATTAGCTAAAAGCTAGCAGCTATTAGCTGTCAGCTATTTTGAATTTTAACGAACCTACTTTGTGTTATTCGGTATTATACCGACCAAAGTAAAAAATGAGATTTGTCTGATTCTCTCACTTCGCATTTTACTATATAAGCCTGTGAAACGGTTGACAGCTTATTGTTTTTAAATAGCTGTCAACCGTTTCACAAGCTTTAATTCTTCATTTTTACATTTTCCCCGCACTTTGTTTACTGTGTAGGCTTTATTGTTGCAGAAGCCCGCGCGTGAGCAAGGGCGCAAATGAAAGGACGAGGCGGAAGGATAAAGGCGAACGATGAAGAAGAGTTTTACTTTATCCCTTTATCCTTAATGCGCCTTTAAGAACTGCTCTCTTGATGACGTGCGGCTTCTGCCTTTGAATTTTAAACACCTCATTTAATAATCAATAAAAAAAGCCTGTATCTTTCGATACAGGCTTTGCAAATTTAGTCAGGATTTAACTAGAAGTTAAATCTAAATCCAAAGCGAATAGTGCGCCGACCTTGGAAGAATTGACCTGCGCCGAAACGCTGATCACCTGTGATGGAATCAAATATTGTAGTTCCATCAGCTCTTTTAGCGATAGTTCCGTCAGCATTTCTTGTTGCGACTGCTGTATTATTCAAAGTTCTGATAGCGTCAGCAGTAATTCTGCCGTCAAAGAATGCTCTGTCGAAATCTTGACGGTCGGTAATATATTGACCAACCGACAAGAACGGACGAAAATCATTAGGTTCGAAATTTCCCTGCGAAAATGATTCAAATAGGGTTGTTACAGTTGCCTGATTGAACGCATTGAGAGCATCTACGTTAAACTGCATAGAATAACGGTTATCTCTGCCGAATTTGTAACGGTAAGCCAATGACAAATCGGTTTGCGAAAAAGTCGGGGTTCTGCCCAAATCTCCGCGTCCGTTTAAGAAGATGTAAGCATCATCAATTAAATCAACACGGGTCGAAACCGGAGTTCCGCTTTGTGCCGTAAAGAATGCTGAAAGCTCGAGTTCATTACTTCCGGGTAACCGGACAAATGAATCTTCCGTATTATTGAACGCATATGAACCGAAGAACTTAAAGACGTGCGGACGATCTGTCGCCAAGCGACCTGCATTAGATGCGCCGCCCACGGTGAATTGGTCAAACGGAGTATCGAAGAAACGGTTGACACTCGGACTGTCACGCGCTGTGCCGTTCACAGAGTATTCATCCGTGCTAGCCAAACCGGAATAGTTACCGAACAAACGGCTGTATGTGTAATTTGCATTAATAATGAAATTCGATGCAAAGCGTTTGTCAACAATAACTTCAAGAGCATCGTAATCACGAATTGCTTTCGCCGCCGGTGCGCCTACATTGTAGCGACCGCAGGCAGCCTGAGCGCAGACTCCGCGACCCGGATTGCCGATGAAATACGATTCATCACCATTTGCATCGTGAAAACCGATGTCTTCAATCGTTTGATCAATTTGTTTGTGCGTATAACGTGCGCCGAGAATAGTTTTCGCACCCAGATCAATCTGTGTGCCGACTGTATATTCCGTTTGTCTAACCGGTTTCAAGTCCGGTTCAACTCTGAAATCACTCGGATCATTTGAAGGAGTACGGAAGTTTGTAAATACCAATTGGTTGGCAAGAACATAATCTTTCGTATAGTTGAAAATGTTCGGCATTGAAGCAAGCAAAGGAGCGCGATAATCGTTAAATACGTTGCCGCCGAATGAACCGCGCGGTAATTCATATTTGAAACGGTCAAAGAACTGACCGAAGTTGGCGAAAATCTTAAACCTACCATTGCCTAATACATCATAAGCAACTCCGAGACGCGGAGCAATTTTATCACTAAAGCTGAAATTGATTCCTTGGAAACCTGGAGTGAATGAAGGAACATTTTCACGCTCGGTGCGAACACCTAAATTAAGCGTCAATCTTCTGAACGGCTGCCACGAATCCTGAATATAAATTGCCTCATTTTTGCTGCCGGCTTGTCCGAACGCGCCGATCTCAATCAAGCGGGCATAACCGACTTCGCCGGCACGATTACCGAAGATCGTTCCATCATTAGCTGCGGTTGTGCGCCCGAAATAGAACAATACACGACCCGGCTCAACGTATCCTGATGCAACATCATTGGAAATTCCAAATCGTTGATAACCGGCTTTGAACTGATGACGACCGCCGAAGTTGCTTAAGATGTAGCTGACATCTCCTTCGTAGTTTTTACGAATTGAAATATCTCTGACGGTTCGGTCGTTGGTCGTAACATTATTGAATCCGGCAGCACAATTAAATCCGCCGGTAACACACTGAAAACGGGTTACAGCCGGAATACCGTAGTTGCTTAATTTTTCATTAAGATAACCGCGCGAGAAGCGTCCACTGAATACTAAGTTCGAGGTAGCTACAAAACTTCCGTTAATATTGAAGTTCGATGCCGGTTGGCGACCGCCCAATTCAGCTAAAGCAGCCGGATCAACAGCACTACTGCCGCTGAGTGTAGACGCGGCATCTAGTGTGGTAAAACCCGGA
The DNA here is from genome assembly GCA_038200505.1 of Pyrinomonadales bacterium. GTDB lineage: Bacteria > Acidobacteriota > Blastocatellia > Pyrinomonadales > Pyrinomonadaceae. The sequence goes on from JBBPXX010000148.1 coordinate 41,866, forward strand.
AGTAATCCATTGATTTTATATGGATTGTAGGTATATGTGCTGTAAATACGGAGATTATCCGTAATAGCGGCATCTATACGAGCAAAGTAATAATCACTTTGATCTGTTCTTCTAAATTGTCCGACTGTTCCGTCAGGAAATCTGAAGTTTCGTGTGCTGTTGTAGTATTGCGGTGAAGCACTGCCGAAGAACCACACGCGATTTTTAACAATCGGACCGCCTAATGAAGCAAACGGAAAGAAATCAACCCCTTCCGGTGTGGTTGGAGTAATATATCTCAGTTCATTCGGGTTAGGTCCGAGAATATTGCGATTATTGGAATTGAGTTTTTCTGTATTAAAATCAGCACCGACTTGACCGCGAAAATCGTTGCCGCCGCCTTTGGTTACGAGATTGATAACGCCGCCTGTCGCGCCGCCGAATTCAGCTTCAAAACCACTGTTTTTAACCTGAATTTCTTTGACGATTTGAAACGGAAGATTGTTATTTGTGTTCAATCCGCCGGTTCTGAAGTTGGAAACTTCCTGTCCGTCAATAACAAACGAGTTTTCAACTCCGGTTGCACCATCAATCGAGAATCCGGCTGCCGACGGTTCAGGGCGAACCGAAGGAACTGCTTTCAAGGCGGAAGTAAAGTTCACACCTTTCGGCAACCTATCAAGTTCTTGTTCCGTCAGATTCGTTTGAATTCTGCTTGATGTAGGGTCAATTGGCAATTCTTCTGTAGTAACATTAACCACTGCCGTTGCACCTACTATGCCTAATTTTACGTTCACAGGACTGGTCAGACCAAGAACGACCTGAATGTTGTTTCTTGAAAACGGCTCAAAACTTGCCGCCGCAACATTTACGGTATAAATACCCGGCTGTAATTGTAAAGCACGGGCAAAACCTTCATCGTTTGTAGTTATCGAGCGGCGAAATGAACTGCTGACAACTTCAACGGTTGCTCCCGGAACACGCGCTCCGTTTTGGTCGGTTACCGTAACTTCAATGCTGCCTACTGTTTCCTGAGCATAGCCGAATGTGGCTAAACCAAGAACAAAGACCGCAATTAAAGATAGTATCTTAAAATTTTTTATCATTATTTTATTCTCCTAATTTAGAATTTTAAATTCTTAAAATTGTTTAGGCTGTATTTCTCAAATTGTATTGGCAATTGTGATTACCATATACAGCCTTTAAACATGACTTATATGTAAATAGTGCAAGTTTTGAGCCAAACACACATTATAATTTTATAAGATTGATTAATTCTTGAGAATAAAAGAGTTGGCGGGAATTTTAGAAATAGGTAAAATGAATTAAAGTCTGCTAATAACAAAGTTTTTTTCAAATATATGTAAATTATCCAATAATTTGGATGAAATTATAAAGCGGACAATAGCCCGTCATTTCTAAAATCATGTATATATGCAATTCGTAATCAATCTTCAAATTGCAGTTTTTCAATAATTTCCTGCATAATAATCCGACCTTTTTCAACTGCATCGGGTTTGAGTGAAACCGCGCCGACAACGGCGTGTCCGCCGCCGCCGTAGCTTTCGCAGATTTCCGCGATGTTGTGCAGACGCGGACGCGGCGACCACGGGTTTGAACCGACGGAAATTTTTGTCCTGAACGCGCTTTGCGAAAGCGAAACGGTGTAAGTCGTTTGCGGATAAAAGTAGTAAGGAATAAACTTGTTGTAACCTTCGATGCCCGTTCCAATTAAGTCGAAACTAACCACGCCGCGCGAATAGCTTGCTTTTTCTTTAATCAGTTCCATCGTTTTCCGATGTTGTTCTAAAATCGGTTTGAGTTTTGCTTGTATTTCGTCGCTTTCCAAAATTTCGTCCAATGATTTTTCGGTTAAACCGCGAATAATTTTTTCGACAAATTTTTCGTCCTTTTCGCTTTCGATAACCTGCATCAATTTCAGTGCGGACGAGCGAAGTTCGACGCATTGCGCGGGCGATTCATACAACGCGCCGTCAATAATGTGCGCCCAATGTATCAACTCCGTTAAAGAATCGTCTTCAAAACCGAATTTTTCCTTTGCAATTCTGGCGATAAATTCGGCGCAGGATTTGCTCGTCGTGTCGAGAAACTTCTTGCCCGAATCGTCGGCGAGAAAATGTTTCTCATCTTCTTTTGATAAAAATGCTGATTGATGATGATCGAACCACCAAGTGAGACGTTCGTCGGGACAATATTTAAAGTCAACAATCGCGTTTTCGTCGCCGTCGAATTGTTCTTTGTCGAAAGCGTTGCCGGCGCGGTGCATCGTCGGCGTATAAGCAATTTCAGCGTCTTTGTGAAATTTTGCGCGGTAAAATTTTGAAAAAATGGCGGCTGAAGAAACGCCGTCAAAGCAGTTTCCGTGATAAAGTATCCGAAGTTTCATAATGTCAATTAGTTTTGTAAGATAAACAAACATTTTAGATTAGTCGGGAAATCAAATATCGTCAAGGAAACATTTTATGAACATTCGTTTAGCCAAAGCTGAAGATGCGCCGGATTTGATTGAATTTAATCAGGCGATGGCACTTGAAACGGAAGGAAAACGCCTTGAAACGCACATTCTGAAAAGCGGCGTGGAAGCTATTTTTAATGATGAAAAAAAAGGTTTTTACGTCGTCGCCGAAGAAGAAAATAAAATTATCGGCGGTTTGATGATAACTTTTGAGTGGAGCGATTGGCGGAACAATTGGTTTTGGTGGATTCAAAGCGTCTATATTTTGCCCGAAGCACGCGGCAGGAAAATTTATCGCTTACTTTATGAATTTGTTAAAGAGAGGGCGCGTGAAAAGGGAAACGTCTGCGGTTTCCGGCTTTATGTCGAGAAAGAAAATGTGAACGCGCAGAAGATTTATGAAAAACTCGGAATGGAAGCGTCGCATTATTTAATGTATGAAGAAATGATTTAACAAAAAAAAGCCGGAATCCAAATCAAAGGATTCCGGCTTTTCCAAAAATCAAAAATAAATATGGAAAATCAAATGAACATTCTCTCAAAATATTTCCCCGATACTTTGTGTTTTCAATGACTTCTTGATTTATTAATTTAGCAAACAGTGTGCCAAACTTCAATAAATCATAAAACGCCCGTAAAGTATTGAAACGATATTGGTTAATTAAGGTAAACATCTTTTGCGCCGAACACAAAGAATTGTTTTCTTTTGATACACTTCACCGTCAATAACCTTTTTTGACGTTTGTACAATTCGTTTTGTAACGAAAACTCATCTGTGATTCAATAAAACGGATGACAAAAATCAGCGAACAAGAATTTGCGCGAATCTGCCGCGGCATTAAAGAAGACCGCGAAACTATTTGGAAACATAATCCAATCGGAACACGCGAGGAAATTCTTTTGTGGATGATGCTCAGTTGTCTGGTCAGTTATTTGAGTTTGACCGAGATTGAAACGCCCTGTTTTAACGGCAAACCGGACGAGGAAACTTATCGAAACGCGATTTTGTTTGTGTTGGAAGATCGAAAAACGGAAAGTTTTGACGCGGAGGATTATCTGGCAAATCTAATTGAATTGTAACCCGACGACTACAAAATAAATGAAAATTATATCGTATTTGCTTGCTTGAGTTTTCATATCAAGCGATAATGCTTTCAAGTCTTTATTTCTATTCAAAAAAATTTAACCAAAAAGGAGTTTCCAGCTATGCGCCAACTGCGTATTTCTTTACTTTTGCTTTGTCTTTCGCTGTTTGCCAATACAAATTTATTTGCTCAACAGGATTCAAAAGCCGACACATTGCCGTCGCCGACGATTTCGCCGACACCTTCGCCGACTCCGGCAACTACGCCGACACCGAAGCCCGAACCGATGTCAGCCGGAACTTTTAGCGGAATGAAATTTCGCTCTATCGGTCCGGCAGTAACTTCCGGGCGTGTGATTGCGTTTGCGGTTAATCCGAATGACCGCGCTAACTATTATGTCGGCGTGGCTTCGGGCGGCGTTTGGAAAACGGTCAATGCCGGAACGACTTGGACTCCGGTTTTTGATAAAGAAGGTTCTTATTCAATCGGCGCGGTCGCGCTCGATCCGAACAATCCGGCGGTTGTTTGGGTCGGCACGGGCGAAAATAACGCACAGCGCAGCGTCGGTTACGGCGACGGCGTTTATAAATCCGAAGACGGCGGAAAGTCTTGGAAAAATATGGGTTTGAAGACGAGCGAACACATCGGGAAAATCGTCATTGATCCGCGCGATTCAAATGTTGTTTTCGTCGCCGCGCAAGGTCCGCTGTGGTCGCCGGGCGGCGAACGCGGACTTTATAAAACAACCGACGGCGGCAGAACGTGGAAGGCGGTCATCAAAATAAGCGAAAACACGGGCGTTACAGACGTTGTAATGGATCCGTCAAATCCCGATACTTTATATGCCGCCGCGTGGATGCGCCGACGACATTTTTACACGCTCGTCAACGGCGGACCGGAAAGCGCGATGTATAAATCAACCGACGGCGGAGATACGTGGACGAAACTTCGTTCAGGTCTGCCGCCGGGCGATTTGGGCAGAATCGGTATTGCCGTGTCGCCCGTTGATACAAATATTGTCTATGCGACAGTTGAAGCAAGCGGAAATTTGAGCGGCATTTTTCGTTCAAAAGACAGAGGCGCGACGTGGGAAAAGATGAGTTCGAACATCGCGCAGGCGATGTATTACGGGAATATTATCACCGACCCGAAAGATGTTGACCGTGTTTATATTCCGAACGTCATTTTTCAGGTTTCCGACGACGGCGGAAAAACGCAGAAGGCACTCGGCGAAAAATTGAAGCACGTTGATAATCACGCGATTTGGATTGACCCGAAAAATACCGATTATTATCTTGTCGGCTGCGACGGCGGAATTTATGAGAGTTTTGATCGCGGCGAAAATTGGAATTTCAAGGCAAATTTGCCAATCGCGCAATTTTACGAAGTCGCGCTCGACACCAACGCGCCATTTTATTTTGTTTATGGCGGAACTCAGGATAACAATTCGCTCGGCGGACCTTCGAGAACACGCAACAACGTCGGAATCGTCAACGCCGACTGGTTTGTAACAAACGGCGGCGACGGTTTTCGTTCGGAAGTTGACCCGGAAGACCCGAACACGATTTACGCCGAAAGTCAGAATGGCGGTCTTGTTCGTTTTGATAAACGGACGGGCGAAAATGTTGACATTCCGCCGATTGGAGGCAAAAACGACGAATCGCAGCGTTACAATTGGGATTCGCCGTTCATTATTAGCCCGCACAATTCAAAACGTCTTTATTTCGCCGGACATAAATTGTTCAAATCCGATAATCGCGGCGACGATTGGAAGGTTATCAGCGGTGATTTGACACGCCGTTTGGACAGAAATCTGTTGCCCGTTTTCGGCAAAATCCAATCGCCCGACGCGATTGCGAAAAACCAGTCAACTGCACTTTACGGCAACGCTTCGGCAATTTCGGAGTCGCCGAAAAAACAAGGTTTGATTTACGTCGGAACGGACGACGGTTTAATTCAGGTAACGGAAAACGACGGCGGAAGTTATCGCAAAATCGAAAAATTTCCGGGCGTACCGGATATGAGTTATATCAGCCGCGTTCTGGCTTCGCAACACGATCAAAACACGGTTTACGCGCTTTTCAACAATCATCAAAACGGCGATTTCAAACCGTATATTTTAAAAAGCACCGACACCGGCAAAAGCTGGACTTCGATTGCCGCAAGTCTGCCGGAACGCGGTTCGCTCTATGCGATTGCCGAAGATTACGTCAACCCAAATCTGTTGTTTGTCGGCACGGAATTCGGCGTATTTTTTACGGTTGACGGCGGACAAAAATGGATTCAGATGAAGGGCGGACTTCCGACAATTGCCGTCCGCGACATTGCGATTCAGAAACAGGCGAATGATTTGGTTTTAGCCACATTCGGACGCGGATTTTACGTTTTGGACGATTATTCGATGATGCGCCAAACGAATAAACAATCGCTCGAACAAAGCTCGATGCTGTTTCCTGTTAAAGACGCGCTAATGTACATCCGCTCGAATGCGGTTTTTGCGGGTTTTCAAGGTTCGTCGTTCTACACCGCGCCGAATCCGCCGTACGGTGCGGCAATGAGTTATTATTTGAAGGACGCGCCGAAAACATTAAAGCAAACCCGGCAGGAAGCCGAACGCGAAGCCGACAAGAAAAAACAGCCGATTCGCTATCCTTCGATTGAAGAATTACGCGCCGAAACTGAAGAAGACGCGCCCGCTCTGCTTTTCACGATTACTGATGAACAAGGCAAAGTCGTGCGGCGTTTGACCGCGCCGACAGCAGCTGGAATTCAGCGCGTCGTGTGGGATATGCGCTACACGCCGCCCGCGATTTCCGCCGCGCCGCCGCGCGTTTCCGCCGATCCTGATTTGCCCGAAGGATTCGCCGGTCGCGGTCCGCAAGGTCCGCTCGTGATGCCCGGAAAATACAGCGTTTCGATGGCGATGCGTGTTCGCGGCGTAGTAACACCGATGCCCGGAACGCAGAGCTTTGCAGTTATCGTCGAAGGCAGAGAAAAAATGACCGAAGCCGAACGTGCTGAACTCGTCGCGTTTCAGCGGCAGCTTTCCGACTTGCAAAGATCAGTCGGCGGCGCAAACCAAGTGGCAGCGGAAACCAAAACGCGCATCGGATTCTTAAAACGCGCCGCGAGCGAAGCACCCGTTGCAAATCAACAGCTTATCAATCAGGCGAAACAGTATGATGATCAAATCAACGACATCATCAACGAACTGCGCGGCGGACGCGAAAACACCGACACGCCGCCGCCTTCGATAAGTTCGCGCGTCAGCATCGTCGCCGATACCGTTCGCCTTTCTACAATCAAACCGACACAAACGCAGATTGCTCAATACAATCTTGCATCTTCGGAATTCAAACCCGTTCTGGCGCGTTTGCGAAAATTGGTCGAAGTTGATTTGCCGGCGTTTGAAAAAACACTGGAAAATGCGGGCGCACCGCTGACACCGGGACGTTTGCCACAATAATTTGGTTTCTCAAAAGGTGAAAGGGCGATGAAAAATTCATCGCCCTTTTTTCATCTGGTGAAATCACAAAATTTATTCGATAATTTTCATCCCGCGTAAAACGGTTCGCGTGATTTCCTTGCGGCATTCGGCAAATCGCGGATTTTCGGTTTCGCGTTTTTTGATGATGCGCGTGGCGAAAAAATACGTGTTGTCTTTGCGCGTTACATAACCAACCCACCAACCCGTGTCATTTCCGCCGAAAGTCGTCCAACCCGTTTTCGCGCGAAGCGTGTAATTATCGGTCGTTTCGTTTATCATTATGCGTTTGACGATCTCGAAATTGCGCTTTGAAAACGGAAGTTTTTCCTCGTAAAACGCTTTGAGAAATTTAATCTGATTTTCCGGCGTAACTCCGAAATCCCCGTAATTCCAAAAATCGCCGTTCTCCAAACCATTATTAATTTTGCCGTTTCCGTAACGGCTTTTTTTCAAGAAATTTTTATACTTTTCCATTCCGACGCGCTCCGCCAGACGGACGTAAAACCAAACGGTCGAATTCTTAAAAGCGTTTTCCATATCGGTATCGGCGTTCCACGCTTCGATGTCGCGTTTTACGCCGTCCCATTTAAAAACTTCTTTTTCATCTTTAACCGCGCCCGTTTCAAGCGCGATCAGTGAATTGACAACCTTAAAAGTCGAAGCCGGAAGCGCTTCACGTTTCGCGTCCTGTTTATCGCTGAACGTCCATTTCTTATTTTTGTAATCGTAAATCGTGATGCTTCCCTGCACATTGCAACCGTAAAAAGGCTTTTGGAAATCAATTTGCCCAAAAGCCTTTACCGAAATAAAAAGCAGCAATGAGAAGCAAAAAATAAATCTAGGCATAATGTTACTTTCCGCTCATAATCAATTTGGCAATCGTCTGAAGCTGCATATTCGACGTGCCTTCGTAAATCGCGCCGATTTTTGAATCGCGCCAGAATTTTTCGACCGGATAATCTTTGACATAACCGTAACCGCCGAAAAGTTCGATGGCTTTTGACGAGATTTTTTCCGCCACGCGCGACGAATAAACTTTCGCCATCGCCGCTTCTTTCAAAAACGGTTTGCCGGCATCTTTCAAACGCGCTGCGTTGTAAACTAATAAACGCGCCGCTTCCAGTTCAATCGCCATTTCCGCGAGTTGAAACTGCACGGCTTGAAAATCATTGATTTTTTTGCCGAATTGTTCACGCTCATTGGTGTAATTTAACGCCGCTTCAAATGCGCCCTGCGCGATACCGATCATTTGTGCGCCGATGCCGATTCTGCCTTCGTTTAAGGTTTCAATCGAAACTTTGTAGCCTTTGCCGACTTCGCCGAGAACATTTTCCTTCGGAACTTTGCAGTTATCCAAAATCAATTCGGTCGTGCTTGATGCGCGAATGCCGAGTTTGTCTTCTTTTTTGCCGACGGAAAAGCCTTCAAAGACTTTTTCGACGATAAACGCCGTGATTCCTTTGTAACCTGCGTCAGCATCAACCGTTGCAAAAACGATAAAAATCTCCGCTTCGTTGCCGTTTGTAATCCACAATTTCTGTCCGATTATTTCCCAATAATCGCCTTTATCAACGGCTTTTGTTTTCAGCGCAAATGCGTCCGAACCGCTTCCGGCTTCGCTCAGAGCATACGCGCCGACTTTGCTTTCCGCCATTTGCGGCAGATATTTTTTCTTTAAATCGTCGTTTCCCCAACGAATAAAAGCATTGGTTACGAGCGTGTTTTGCACATCAACAAAAACCGAAATGCTTGCGTCAACCCGCGCCAACTCTTCAATCGCCAGAATCGCGTTAAAAAACGTCGAACCCGCGCCGCCGTATTCTTCCGGTGTTTCAATCGCCATCAAACCCAATTCAAAACACTGCTTAATTAAATCTTGATCGAGATGCGCGTTTTTCTCCATTTCTTCGACACGCGGGCGAACTTCGCCTTCGGCAAATTCCCGAATCGCCGCGCGAAACTGTTCTTCTTCTTCGCTCAAAATTGTTAAAGCCGGATGCAAATTTTCTTTTTCTAAAGCTGCTGCGTTCATAATAAATTTCCTTGTGCTTTTATACTTTAATAGGTTTAATTGTAAATTTACCTGAACTTCTTTGCAAATTTGTCTTTCGAGCAATTCCAAACAAAAGTTTTCATATATTTAATTAACAATCTCTACCAAATTTCGATTCGCCAAGCTGTCGTGTTTGCCGATTTCACGGCAAAAAGGTAGCATCTTTATTTGATTCTTAATTTGAAGGCTAAAGCAAGTGAAAACTGAAACACAAGTCAAAACCTCCGCTTCTCAACTTCCGAAGTTAAACAAAAAAAATCTCAAGCGGGTAAAGATTTTCGGCGTGTTGCTGACAATTATCGGCGTTGGTTTGTTCTCCTATTTTGTGTATTCGGTTGGCATTAGCCAGATAATCGGAGGAGTTGAAAAAATCGGATTCGGCGGTTTCGCTTTGATTTTATTTATTTATTTTTTGCGAATTTCCTGCCGCGCTTCCGCCTGGCGATTGTCGGTCTACGAGCCTTACAAACTGAAATTTACCGACGCGCTCGCCGCCGTGATGATCGGCGAAGCGTTGAGCAGCATAATTCCGCTCGGTATCATTGTCAGCGGAACGTCGAAAGCACTCGCCGTCAGAAATCGTCTCCCGCTCGTCGTCGGGTTTTCTTCGATTGCCACGGAAAACTTATTTTATTCACTGATAACCGGAATTTTTATCACCTTCGGCGCAATCACTTTTTTGAGAAATTCTCAAGTTCCCGATGCTTGGGTTTTGACGATTGACGCATTGATTTTTTTGGTATTTTTCCTTATTTTATTTGGAATTTTTATAGTTTTTCGCCAGCTTCATATTGTCAGCAATTTGTGCAACTGGTTTTATAATCGCCGAATCGGACGGAGAATTTTTGAAAACGGGCGCGGACAAGTTCGACTTTTTGAAGACCTTATTTTCGGATTTTACCGCAAACATCCGCGCCGCTTTTTGCCTATTGTATTTCTTGAAATAATTTTTCACGCGCTCGGCATTACGGAAATTTTATTTATTCTAAGTCGCATTAGCGAAATTTTTCCAAGTATTTATGGTGCATTTCTGCTCGAATCAATGAGCCGCGTGATTACGATTGTCTTTAAACTCGTGCCTTTTCTAATCGGCGTTGACGAAGCCGGAGCGAAATTTATTACGGAAACTCTCGCGCTCGGCGCAGGCATCGGCATCACTCTGGCGATTATCCGCAAAGGCAGAATTTTGTTTTGGACGGCAATCGGCTTGATTTTAGTTGCGCGGCGCGGTCTTTCATTAAGAGAAATAAGCAACTTTAAACCAAAAGATCATTTGACGGTGGAAAGTTTTACTCAATGAGATGGTTCACAAAAAAGACGGACAGAGTAAAAATGCTTTCGCACAACTCCGTCCGTCTTTTTATCGCTGAATTAAATTTACTTTAGTTGCAATTCAACTCTGTCGCCCGTGTGAATTTCCGAAGCGGTGCGTGTAATAATTGCCGTCGCGGTTTTTTCTTTAACATTCAGAATCACCATTTCGCCGAGAACTCTTCGCAAATCTTCCTGCCGACCTTCTTTAGCTTCATTGGTCGTAACGACTTTCCCGCGAGCTTTACTGCCGGATTTCCGCGCCGCTTGATTGGAAAATTTCCCGCCGCGATATTCATCGCTTTGAAAACCTTCGTCGCGTGCGCTGACCGATTCATCCTGCTGCCGGTCTAAAATATTTCCCGTTCCGAGCGGACGGAAAATTGTCAGGTAATCGCCGACGCTGACGTTATCTTCCGCGCCGAGATCAATATAAACAACCGTTTCGCGTCCGAGCAGTTCCTGTCCGTCCCGCGCCATAAAAATTCTGCCTCTGGTTTTGCAAACCGAATAACCGAACACATCAAGCGGCGGTCTTTGCTTAAAAAGCGGACTCACGCGATCAGGAATCGGCTGCAACAAATCACCAAGCAGCAAGTTATCGCAGGAATTTTTCACACGCACCACCGAAACTTCCCGTTTGACGGCAACAATTTCAACCGAACCGACTTCCTGCACATAAAACCCCAGATTTTTTTTATTCGTCCAACGCGTTTCAACTTTGCCGCGCGGACGAACGACCGAAAACATATCGCCGATCTTAACACCGCTGCTTGCTGAAATATTGACGTATAACAAATCGCCCTGCGCGTAAATATGCCGATCTTTTTCTTCCTGTGCGCCGACAACTTCATATTTCGTATCAATCGGTGCAGTTTGCACATAACCGGCACAGTACAAATTATTGCCCGTTGCAATCGGCATTTCCCTATTATCCTGATTAATAATTACGGTCGGTGTCGCCGTCGGGCGCGGATTTTGGGCAAAAGCCGTTGCGTTAAAAATAATCGAAATCGCTAAAAGCATCCCGAATTTTGTATAAAACTTCTGAAAACTCACGTTATTCTCCTTATTCTGCTCGTTTTAATTTTTGAATTCATTCTCTTTTGTAGGAAAAACTAAGAGGATAGTTTGAAAAAAATTTGATTTGCCCGATTCAGGCAAATACTATCGTAACCTTTCCATCAAACAATCGTCAACAATTATTTTTACAGTTTAACGATAAATTTTATTTCCACTGCGAACTTGCAGAAAATCGCTCAATTTTGTAGTATTTTTGCTTGGCGTTTGATTTCTCAAACATAAGCCGGTGTAGCTCAGTTGGTAGAGCGTTTGATTTGTAATCAAAATGTCGGCGGTTCAAATCCGTTCACCGGCTCCAGTATTTATAAGGGTTTTATTAAATAAATCTAATTCGGTTTTTTCGGTTCACACCTGAATTCACACCAAAAAAACAGCAGATAAACTAAAAGGATCGAGTTTTCCGGCTCAATCCTTTTTGTTGTTCCGTTTTTATATTGACCTTTGGAAAGCTACGACGATTCCTTTTATCTCAATCTCATTTACGGCAAAATGCCTGTCTTTATAGTCGGAATTTGCGGCTTTTAAAATAACCGTATCGTTATTCTCGTCGTAAATCAGCCGCTTGGCTACTCGCTCGGATGTCGGCAGAATGAAGACGATGCAAATCTTTTCGCTTTATGTGCAAGGCGAACTCCGAATAGCTCGCGGTAAATTCTCACAACTCAAAGAACAGGCTAAAGAGAATCAAGCTATTTATAGCGGTAATCAATATGAAGGTGGACTTTTTCAGAATTCTGAAAAAGTCCAAACATCCGTCAACACCACAAAAGAACTCGCCGCCGAATTAAAAACTTCTACCGATACAGCAAGCCGCATTATTCAGATTCAGGCAAAAGCGAAACAATAAATGCGGTAAGGTTTTTTTTTATTTTTAACTATCTCAACCTAAACGGTTCTGTTGTCCAATATTCCGTCGCCGGTGCGTTTGAAAGCTGATTAGCCAACGCCAAAGCGCAAACCGCGTCATCGTGCATCCCGGACGGCGCGGAGTATTTAACGCCGGTCCTTGTGTATTCATACTCAAAGGTTTCGAGTTCATTTGAAATCACGCCTTCGGGAAAATGGATTTCCTGCTTTTGAATGGCAACCGCCAAGCCTTCCATCAATTGCTGCTTTGACGGCGCGGTAAATTTGAAGCCTTCAAAATTACTCATTCCGCCTTTTTGCAAAGATTCTAGGACGGCATCACCAACGCCGGTTGAGTCAACTAATGCCTTTGTTTTACCGCAAACGCGGCGAACGGTTTCTATTGTGTCGTTCCAAGATTTTTGGAAACGCTCAAATATGCAGACGCGGTTTTTTGCGTCTAATCCGATGATGACAGTCCAGTCGGTAGATTTTGCTAGATCAATGCCGAAACAAACCGGCGGATCGTCTGACAGCGGAGCGATGCAGTCATAAATGGCAACCATTCCAAACGGATTGCCTTCATCGTCCGACGGTTCGGCTAGATATAATTCTCTGAAAACATTATCCGGCAATTGCCGCCGGGCATCTTCGATTTCCGCTTCGTCTAAAATTCCCGCGTCAATCGCATCATAAGCCGTAATTTTCTGATAACTCATTCCCGGTTCGCCGCTTTCAGCTTTCCGCGCCAACCTGTAAGCCCAGTTTTTACGACCTTTGACGTTGCCGATAATTCGCACTTTGCCGCGTGTCGCTGTCAGAGTTGACCGCAAGGCAAACCACGCTTCTTCACGGGAGCGTGATGCTTCGTCAAAGACAGCGGCATAAACATCTTCACCATAAAGATTGTCCGGCTTTTCCGCTGATTTGCAGACGATTCTTGCGCCGTTTATCAGTGTCAAAGTCAGATCGGATTCATTCGCCGTAAAAGCATCACGCGGCAAACCTGCTTTCAGACGGCGAAACGCGATTTTAGCTTGCCCATAAACGGGCGCAACCCAGTAAAAATCTTGCCCTTTCTTGCCCTGCAAAGCCTGTTCAATAATCCAGACAAGGCAGGCGGCTGTTTTGCCTGCTTTTGTTGACGCTTCGACAATGCCGTAACGCGCATCGTTAAACAGCGCATCGAGTTGATAGTTGGCAAGTGCCGGGCGCGTGTAGCGGATTGAAATTGTATCGTTGTTAGTCTTTATCATTAGTCAATCTCACGGTTTGATTATTAAAATTGAATGAAATGACGATTTCACGGCTTTGTGATTTGTCGGTTTCATTGCCTAAAACATTTTCGAGAATCAATTGCGCCGCTCTGATTTCGGCTTGCGGATTATCGCAGGTTAAGTTCCGGCGCAAAGTTTCGACAGCTTCCGTTGCCGCAAGCCGTAATGACAAAATCAATGATTCGGTAACTTCGCTTTGCGCCGTCCGGTATTCGGTTAAAAACTTTTCGTCTGCTAAATATCGGCGAATCGTCTTTTCCGACAAATTGGAAGCTGTCGCCGCTTCCGTGATCGAAGTGGAATTAAGCAATGCTGTCAGCGCGATTTCTCTATTATTTTCTTTCGGCATAGTTTTTGTAATTCGGTCAATTTCGGACTTTGGCGGACATTATTTTCTTCGCAAATCTTCGCCGAATTCGCCCAAACGCCGATCAACGAGTGTTTTAATTCTTTCTTTCGGCTCGATGTGTCCAGCGACAACTTCGCCGATCTCGACATTGCGTCCGACGGTTGCCGGAACATCTGCGATAGGTCCGGGCGTGTAACCGGGCAAAAAACCGCCGTTCGCCAGTTCGTCGGAAACGGATCGCAAATCCTTTTGATAAACGACAACCGATGATAAATAATCTGTCAAGTTTTTCTCAAAAGCTGCAAATTTCTTTTCGACGACGACGGCGGACTCACTGACGACGCGCAATTGTTTTTGCAGATCGAGTAGGTTTGACCGCCGCGCTTCGTCAACTGCTAATGACGCGGCAATTTCTTTAGCCGATTCCTGCAGTTCGGCGAATTCGAGTTCGCTTCGCGCCGCGCTCAAATCATTGGCGGTCAATTTTTTATCGCCGCCGATGATTGCCTGACGGATTGTTTCAATTTTGCTTTTCGCCGCTTCGACGGCGTTTGTGTTATTTATTTGTGTCATTTTTTATTTTTTTCTCCAAATCTGAAATATCGTAAGCCATTGATATTCCGGCACTTCCGGTAAATTCCGGCTGTTCGGCACGCAGTTTGAGAGCGGCAAGCGCGTCAATGTCGGCTTTCCTTCTCTCCGTTTCGCCCTGCGCGGTAAGTTCGGCAATCCGTTTTGCCGCGCCCTTGTTTTTCCGTGCTTCCATATATTCCGCAGGTGAAACGGATTCGCCCGCTAAAATTTTCTTTTCAAGTTGTTCTACTAAGTTTTCCATATTTTTAATTTTCTCCAATTTCTAAGTTATTTCTAAGTTTTCGGGTTTTCGCGCGTCTGATTCATTCTTTGCCGCTTCGCTCAAAAGTCTGCAAATCGTTTCGGCGAATTCCGGCAAATAACA
>JBBPXX010000149.1:0-20690 GCA_038200505.1 Pyrinomonadales bacterium
CGACTATTCGACATCTCGGCTTGAATCTACTCAAGCAAGAAAAGAGTTGCAAAAGGGGAATTGAAGGCAAACGCAAGAAAGCAGGCTGGAATGAAAGCTACCTACTTAAAGTTCTCAACTTTTAATGCGTTTGCCCTAGACTCAGTTACTTTCAATACCACTAAATCTTCTGTTACGGTTAAAGTAGCTGATCGGCGTTTCGTTCCATCGACGGCTGCCATTTCACCGATAACATCATTAGATTTTCTTGTGCCGAATTTGTTACCTTTTACTGATAATTGCGCTTCTCCTGAGAGTATAAAATAAACATCATTGTCAGTTTCTCCTTCTTTAATTAAAACTTTCCCTTTTTTGTAAGCCTCGAGCTTTCCCACTTCTGCCAACTTTTCTGCCGCCTTTGTATCTTGATTAACCAAACGACTTTTACGCAAACTTTCGAGAAGCAATCTTCTTCCCCTATCACCTTCAAATCTTTTTAACATAAATATTTTAGTTGATTTTTGATCCTATTAATTTTTAAATGAATTTTTAATAAATTCAACTTTCTGCTTGTGACACAAACCGTAGTTGCGATTACTTCCACATGGGCATTTAGATTTATTTGAAATAAAGGTGTCGTTTGATAAAACTGGCAAAAATGCTTCAACCGTTTTACTGTCGCCGCCTAAAATTTCTCCGAAATATTCAATGAATCCCTTTTCGCCGTGACCTCGTTCCCCCCATACCCAATAACCACACGAATCATATATTAGTTGCCTTTCATAAAATATCGCTAACTGGTCAACAAAATTAAGCAAAGTATTTTCCTCTTTTTTGTTCCACTGAGACTCAATTGGCAGCCACAAACAGCATTCTCCGCTTGGATGAAAATGGCGGTCAGCTATATGTGAAAAACCGTTACTGCTATCAACAGCAATCGGCTCGTTGTCAGGATAATTATCTGGGAAAATGATTTTTACCTTGATCGGCGTCGGTATTCCGCTGTTTTTTTCGCGGAGAATAATTTCTCCATGCAAAATTGCTTTAAATGTTTGAAAATTCAGGGCGTATTTTAAGCTCGGATATTTACCGGCAAGAAGCCGGCGGTCATGAGCGAGACGCTCAGCACCCGTGTCCCGCTCAAACCATTTTTCTCCGTTTTTATTCGCCGGCGTATGACCGAGCAGGGATAACCATTCGCGCATCTTCAGATTCCTTGTGAGAAATTTCGATTCCCGATTTTTTGTAGCTATTAATAAACGCCGGCGCGCCGGCAACCGCATGCGCCGCCTTTGCCGCTCGCTCGACTTTATCGGCAGTTAAGTTTTCTGCGACGTAGCATTTCAGCGTGTTGTCGTAGCTAAAATGCTTGCTCAATCGCTCCGGCAGAGCGGCGTAAATCCGTTTCGAGACGCCGATTTGCCCGCCGCTGCATTTTTCTTCGAGTTTAGCTGCCGATTCAACGCCTTCTCCGAGACAAATGCGGTCGCGGTGCGCGTGCGTGCCGAGTTTGGTAACGAGCGTTTTGTCCAAATCCACGCCGACCGCGAGTTTGAGATGCGTGGCTTCCGGCAAAACTTCTTTGATGGTTTTTTCCATCGAAGATTGCAGCCCGACGGCAGCATCAACCGCTTCCGTGACGATGTTGGCTTCAACGTCTTTTGGCAGATGGTAAAGTCCTTGCACGCGGTCGCCCTGAAATTGAACGCGGATGCCCTCAAAATCTTTTGTGACGACCGTCGCCATTTCTTTGCGGATGACGTGAAGAACCTTCAAAGCCTCTTTCTTCTTTTCGTCTGTGTCGGCTCTGTCAATGTAAGCCGTAAAACCAGTCACGTCGCCGTAAATGGAGGCGGCAAGCACGCGCTTGTTGTTTTTGATTCCGAGTGAATCAATGTCAATCAGCGTGTTCGCCGAACTGTATTCAATGTCTTTTAGCGGGTAGTTTGTTTTGTCGTCCTTGACCCGCTTCTCGCTGGCTTCCCGATCCCACGGAATACCGTATTCTTCGAGTAATTCGTCGAGCGTTTCTTGACTGATTTTCTGAATCTGATAAACATCGCCATTGATTTTGTCACAGTAATCCTGCAATTTTTCCGGCAGCCCGTCGAATAATTCTTTAGTGATGCGAAGTTGCCCGGCATTGTTGATAATTTTGGCGGCGTAGTTTGCCGCCGCGCCGAGAAATAAAAGCTCGCGGTCGTCGCGGCTGCCGTTGCGCGTTCCGGTTACATCGCCGACATCAGCACCGCCAGCCACTTCAAAATCATCGTGAAATGGAAACGCTGGGTTAAAGACATTGCAAACGAAGTCTTTCAAAACCAGTTGCAGGAAAAACGCCTTACTCGCCAGCTTTTCCGTTTTGTCAATCGGTCGGTAAAAAAGCGCGTGCAGTTTCGCGCCCTGAAAATGAACGCGCAGTCCGTCGAATTTATCGTTGTGTTCCACTATGCGGGCTACTTCGCGCTGGTAAATGTGAACGGCTTGAATAAACCGCTTGTATTCTTTTTCATCCGATACCTTTTCGGTCGCTATTTTTGCGAAGTTGCTGACGTGAACGTAAACGTGCGCCCCGTGTATTTCCCGACAACAAGTTTCGGTCAAAAGATTGTTGAGGTCTGCCTCGCGGGTAAGTTTCTTAATTTCAATTTCACCCATATTATCCGCATGTTCTTGAACTCTTTTTTTGCTGTCGTCATATTTCCAACTCATTTATTTTTCTCCTTTGATTAAATCTTCCGCCGTTTTCAGCGGATTAAAACTGTAAACCGTCTGCGTTTTTGCGCCTTTAATTTCCAATTCCGAATGCGGAATCAAAAAGCTCTGAATTTCAGGCGGTAAATTTTTATGCAGAACTTCTCCGACAACTATCGGAGAAGCCAATTCTTTAGACAAACTTTCGTAGCGGGCGGCAAGATTTACCGGGGTTCCGAGAATCGTAAATTGTCTTTTGCCGTCACTTCCGACGTTTCCCACAAAAACTTCTCCTTGATTAAGTCCCACGCCGATTTCAATTTCCTTTTCGCCGAATGTCATTCGGTTGGCTGCTTCGAACATCTCAACGGCGCACCGAAAAGCCTTTTCCTCCTGGTTTTCAGTCCCGAACTCCGAAAATCCCCAGAAAGCTAACACCGCGTCGCCAATAAATTTGTCAACAGTTCCGCCGTGCCGGTGAATAATGTCAACTATCTCGCTCAGATAAAGGCTAAGCTGTTCGGCAATTTGCTGCGGACTCATTCTGGCGGAGATTTGGGTGAAAGAGCGAATGTCCGACAGCATAATCACGGCGTTTTCGATGAAACGCGGCGCACCGTAATTCACTCCCGTCGCCAAAAGTCGGCTGGTTACTTCCGGGGAAACGTGGGCGCGGAATTCGCCGAACAAAAGTTCTTCGTTTTTGTAGCGAACCCCGCGGTCATAAGTCGAGTCGCGTAATTTTTCGGAAACCGCTTTCAGCAAATTAAAAAGAAATTCCCTGCTCTCAAATAATTTTTTTGCGATCTTGTTGGGAATGACAATGGCTTTGGCAAAACCTTGAGCGGTAACGGTCGCGCTGCGGACTGAATCATTAATTAGAGCCTGCTCGCCGATGACTGCGGGAGCCGTGCGGCAGACGATATATGTGTCGTCGAAACGCACACACACCTGCCCGTAAGTAAGAATCATTAAATCCAAGCTTGCGTCATTTTCTTGAAAAATTACCTGCCCGTCAGAAAAGGTCTGCCACATATCGGCGGTAATCATTAAAAGATAATCTTCCGCAACTCCCTCAAAAACGGGAATTTGTTTAAGTTCTGTTATGTCCATAAATCGTTAGGTCAATATGCAGGGTGTTCAACTAACTTCTTTCTCCTCTAGCCGTATTCGACTATACTATTATTGCGCTTGATGTGTCAAGCATCATCAAGCAGTAAAATATTTTACTATCGAAACATTAGGAAAATTCTGCTTAATATGTCAAGCAGTTTTTTTGTTTTGCTTGACATATTAAGCAGAAAGTATTATTAAATGGATAACTGTATATTTATTATAAGGAGTCAACATTTTGTCTATTGCCGAAGAATTACATCGCCTGCGAACTCTCAAAGGAGCTAGTTTGCGTGAAGTCGAGCGCGAAACCGGCGTTTCCAACGCTTATTTATCTCAGCTCGAAACCGGAAAAACCGAGAAGCCTTCGCCGCACATTCTTCATAAACTGGCGGAATATTACGGAACTGAATATAACAATTTGCTCAAAATTGTCGGTTATCTGGAAGAAAAAAAAGGATCGGCTCGAAAAGTCAGCGACATCCACTCCGCCCTGATGAGTGCCAATTTAAGAGACGAGCAGGAAGAAATGATTGTTAAATTTATTGAATATCTCAGCTCTCAAAACTCACAGTAAAGCAAAACCCTTCTTATGGCTGTTAAGCAAATCGTTTTTACACCGCCGGATAGTGCCGATGAAATTTCCGCTTTAGCCGACAAAGCAATCCGACGGGCAGGAGCAATTGGCGTTCTGCCCACGCCGATTGCTGACTTGATAGCCGCCGCCAATGTAAAAGATAAATCCGACGATGATGCGAGCATTTCGAGTTTTCTGGAATCGTTCGGCGAGCAGGCTCAAAGCACTTTGAAGTCAATAATCAACAAGGTTCGCGGGATTTCAGATTTGCGCCAGCCGGTGATATACGTTCCAACCGATACAAAACCGCGTCAGCATTTTGCAAAATCTCACGAGCTGGGGCATCAAGATATACCTTGGCATAAAACCTACAGCGAAAAAAGCGATTTTTTTCACGACGACGATTACACTCTCAGTTCAGAGGTAAAAGAAGTTTTCGAACAAGAAGCGAATTTCTACGCCGCGGAAGTGATTTATCAAGGCAGAAACTTTATAAATCGAGCCAGAAGTTATCGCCCTTCATTCGATGCCGTGTTCACGTTAGCCGACCAACACGGAGCGTCCAGACAAGCAACGCTCAGAAAATACGTCGAAGCCCAGGACGAGATGATCGCGGCGATTACATACTTGCCCAGTAAATTTCACGTTGATACGGAAAAAAGATTGCCTGTGCTGAATGCGCCGCGACTTTTCTGCTCGGATAGATTTCTGAAGAAATATGGAAACATCGAACTACCGAATGAACTTTTGAGCGGACATCCTTGGGCGGAAGCCCGTGATTCAATTGAAATTCCCGATGGTTATATGGATTTCAAATGCGACGGCGTTACCCTAAATCTCTGGTGGCAGGCTTGGTGGAATAATTATTCATTACTTATAATATTGCGCCGCGAACCTCGCTTCAAATTCTTGGGCAAAATGATTCGAATCTAAATCATTTTTCTCTGCAATCATAACTCGACATCGGCGACTTTTAGCGCAAACCTGACAAATGTTCCGCATCTTCGCAACCGATTTGTATTAACGATATTTTTAACAATTTGTTTGGCGTGAACCAAATCATTATAAGGTCTTCCTGTATTTTCTTGAAAATGCCTGTTCATCAAAGCTTTCGGATTTTTAACTCGTTCCGGGTGTCGCTTTTTCTTGATTCTAATTTCGCGGGTTGGTTTTGAAAGGACGGCGGAAATTGCCTGATGCTCAGACAAAAGCCAAGCCTCAAGTTCTTCTTCAATACAAACCAGAAACACATTCTCATTAACAATTCCGGCAATGTTTAATTTTTCCAAGATTTGTTCGCGGTCTTGTTTGCGGCACGGTTTTTCTCCGGCTTCGCGCCACGCCGGATATAAATCCCAAATAATTATCACTCGGTCGCAACCGTCAATCTCAAATAGATCCTTTGTTGCTTCCGCGCAGTTTTCGATTAGTCCCGGTTTATTGTCCAGCGTAAGACTAACAACTTCGATTTCAGGATTGAGCAGTTTTGCGAAATGTTCGCAAACTGCTATATCCGCGCCTTGCGGTCCGCATTCTAAAATTAATCCGACTTTCATTCGCCTTATTTATTGGTATTGAGTTTGCCCATTGTGTAAAGTTTTCCGACAGAAAATTTTTTGTTCCATTCCTGCAATTCGGCTCGGTCGGCTGGTCTTGAAAATTTAGGCTCATCGTTTTCTCGTGCGACCATCACGATTTGCGATAAATGAAGTAAGTCAAGTAAATAAGGGGAATGCGTCGTTATAATGACCTGAGTTTTTTCTTCTTGAACAACTCGCCGTATTTCTTCGACAATTAAATTGAGTGTGCGCGGGTCAAAACCGTTTTCGATTTCTTCGACGACAATCAACGGCGGCGGGTTCGGATGCCGCAAAACCGCCAGTAACGCTAATAATCGTAATGTGCCTGATGAAAGCAGCCATCCCGGAATCTTAAATTCCTTTTCCGTCAATTGAAGATAAATAGTCCTCTCAATTTGCGTTACCAGCGTAGGCTGTAAATCACGCGCATAAGGTAAAACATAGCGTAAAGTTTCAAAAATTCCGTCAAAAGCATTTCGGTCAATATTGTAAATACTTAGCAGATATTCAGCGATATTTGACCCGTCTCTCGCTAACCTCACATCGCCGCCGGTGCGTTTTTGCAAATCGAGTTTGCCCATTTCCTGCGGAGCTAGAGAAAGAAATTGCCAATCCAAAATATACCAACCTAAACCTTCATCTAAAAGCGATTCGTCATCTGAAAGTTGATCGGGAACTGTAACGGTTGCCACACCGCCGTAATTACGGACGAAAACAGGATACATCTTTTCTAATTTTGGGGTTTGGGAAAGCTGTCGGTCTGATAAAATAGCTGTAACATTTCCATTTTGATCACGCACATATTTAAAATCTTTGAGAAATAGTTCTTCACGCAAAAAGAAAAGTTCATCGCCGCTTTGGTCGAGAGTGATTTCCGACTTTGCGGAAAAATTACCGAAACTTTTCGCGCCTTTTCCGCGAATTTGAAATCTCATCGGATTTGTTTGCGGAATTCGCTTTTCATCACTCAATCTTTTTAACGGTTCGTGTTTTGAACCTTGATGCCAAATATGTTCAAAACCCGTCCAATTCTGCATTGTCGTATCCAAACCGTCATCTACAATATCCTGCAAAGTCTGCAAACCTTCGATCAAACTGCTTTTGCCGGAACCGTTATTTCCGATAAAAACAGTCAAGGGCGTAAAGTTGATAACTTTGCTGTCTTGGACAGCTTTGAAATTTTGAAGGCGAAAAGATTTCAAAAAAGTATTCATTTAATAAGACCTCTTTCAACATCACGAAAAGCGTTTTGCGTGGCGATTTTGACGGGTTCGGAAACGAGCGGAAAGGTTGTCAGGATGTAGGAGAATTCTTCTTCGGTCAAGTTATAGAGATGCGCGACGAGCGCGTCGAGTTCGGCGCGGAGATTTTGTCTTTCGTGCGCGTCGGTCGCGCCGTTTTGGTGGCTTCCGAGTCCAACTTCTTTTGCCAGATCGTCAAATTCCGGCGAAGTGCAAATCAGCTTTGCAGCGCGGTTCACAATCGGCGCAAACTCTTTATTGCTTTCCGTTAGACGCGGAAATGGTAAACCGTAAATGAAGAAGAATGAAATATGATTTGATACGCTTCGACGTAACCAAGAATCTATCACGAAAGAGTTCATCAATCCGCAAACGAATAATTTCTCACGGCTATTCATTCGTCGAACATTCGGATTTATTTCTTCTCCATCAATCTCTGCTGAAAATACCTTTTCCAAAGACATTGTGTGCGGACAGAAAACCTTCGGCGGCAAAACCGTCATAATCATTGTCCGCTCGTTTGAATTACTTGTAACATCACGAAAAGAGAGTCGAAAATTATCATAATCAAGTTGTATTTTTTGATTATCTTCATCTTGCCAATCGAGGTTATTCTTTTTGGCAATTTGTTTGACGTTTTTGATTCTCGAATTTAATAAAATATTTCGCGCTTCGTTTTCGTCAAGCCAATATTTCGGCTCGCCCCAAAGATGTGTGAATTGATGAATTATTTTGCCTTCGTAAAGTGGCAATCTACCCGCGCCGTTTGAAGTTTTGAATAAATGGCTGTCGCCGGTCATATGAAATTCGTTCGACAAAACCAAATTCCATTTGTTGTCAAAATCTTCTCCAAGTAATGGAAATCTCAGCATCTTTTCGGCGATTTGAATATCGGATTGATTCTTAAATTCCATTACAGAAAGTGAATCGGGCGAAAGTCGTTTGACCAATTCAACCCCAATTTTAATATGCTCTTTCGGCGAATTTAGAAAACGCTCAAGATTTTCGGGTTTGACGGCTTCGCGCGGATTTATGCGAAAAGCGGCTTGGAAATCTTTCGTTTGTCCGCCTTTTTCAAAAACGAGAATGCAGAACTTTTGCGCGTGATGAACATTTTCAAAAATAAATTTTTCGTTGGAAAAGCCGAATAACGTGCTGATTTTGCCTTGCGAAAAAAGCATTTCGCGCAACTGCTTTGTGCCTAAATCCGTATAAATTCCGCTTTGCACGATAATTCCGCAACGTCCGTTTTTGCGAAGCAGATTAAAACATTGTTCGAGAAAAAGTTTGTAAAGATTAATGTCCGTTCCGGCACGTTTGCCGTTAACGACGGAGATTTGATTCTCGAATTGTTTCGCGTTGCGGTAAAACAAACTGACATACGGAAAACGGCTTTGATATTCGAGCCACGCCGCTTTTATTTCCTCATCGCTCAAAAGTTCACTCTTTTTCTTTTCAAATTCCTTAATCGTCATCTTGTTTTTCGTAACGAGATTTGAATGTTCGGCGAAAAACTCTTTCGCCTGCGGTTTGAAAATTTCCCACGGCGGATTGGTAATAATCGCATCGAAGCCGCCTTTTTTGTGAATAATCGTGCTGAAATTGTAACCCCAATGAAACGGTTTCAGATGTTTCATATCCGCAAAAGACAGCGGACGCTTTTTCGGTTTCCCTTCCTTTTGTTTGTTTTCGTCCCAAGTTGCCTGTTCGTATGGAATTTTCAGTTCAATAAATTTCTTCAACAAAATATCATTAAGAACATCATTGATATTTTCATCGCCTTCTTGAATTTCGCTCCGAAATTTTGTCAAATCGCGTTCGGTCGAAGTCGCCTTGCGATAATTTTCGACGTTGTTTTCGCGTGTTTCAACAATGTCGCGGAAACTTTGGCGAAATAAATGATTTTGACTGTCGAGAAATTCCGTGTCTGAAACGTGCAATAAACCGATCAGCGAATTGCCCGCCAAAATATTAAAATCAATATTCGGCAGCGGTTCGAGTTCTTCCTTGCGGTGAACGCTGGACACGAGCGTCATAAATAGCCGCAGCTTGGCAATTTCCGTCGCCTCTTCCATTATGTCCACGCCGTAAAGATTGTTCGTGATAATGCGTTTTTTGATGTCGTAATTGATTGACGGATGCGCGGCGCGGATTTTTTCGAGTTCGTGCTTTAAGCCTTTGTCGCCGAGCGTTTCCATTTTACCGATAACGGCGGAATAGACATTGAGCAAAGTTTTCAGCGCGGCGACGAGAAACGCGCCCGAACCGCACGCCGGATCGAGCAGTTTCAAATCCGGCAGAATATCAAACCACAATTTGCGGCACAGAAATTCGTCCAGATAAAGCAACAAATCTGCCATCGAATCGTAAGTTCGCGTCAGAAAAAGCCCGCCGTCGTTCGACGAAAACATATTCGGCGTTTGTCCGTCAGGCGGTTTGGCGAGCGAATTTACCCGGTCCAAAATCAATTTGTAAATCGTCTGCTCGCAAAGATACTGCGTAATTTCCGGTCTGGTGTAATACGCGCCGAACGCTTTTTGGTTGATATATTTTTCAAAGATATAACCGAGAACGTCCGGGTTAATTTCGTCAGATTTTCCGCCCGGCGTGTCGTCCAGATTCCACGAATAGCTTTGGAAAAGTCCGAAAATACTTTCAAACGCTTCGTCGGCGATTCGGATTTTATCTTTGTAATCAATCTCGATGCGGTGCGGCAAAAACAAACCGCCGTTCAAATACGGAATGTCGCCCAAGAGTTTTTTATCTTCCGCGTCGCGCTCTGTTTCCGGTTTAGCGAAACCGACAAAAAACAGTTTCCACAAGAATTTCTTGAAGTATAAATCTTTGCCGCCTTCTTTTGAGTCGGCGAGTTTGCTTTGCAAATAACGCGGTTTGCCGTTATCCAAAAACCGTTTTTCCTGTAAAAAGTAAATGAACATCAAACGGTTCAAAATAACGGACGCATACCAGCGGCGGTCGCGTTCATCATCAATGCCGTCAATAAATTCAAGAAATTTTCCGTGTTCCTGCTGAAATTCGTTAAAGAATTTTTTGGTAACTTTTTCAATATCGAGCGAATCGCGCAAGCGACGAGCAACGACGACAATCGGCGGCGGATTTCCTTCGTCGTCAAAATCTTCCAGCTCGAAATTCATCCGCACGAGCTTCGAGAGCATCAAATCAACCGGCTGATTTTTGAAATAATCGTGTTCGCGGAGTTCCTGTTTTCCCTTTTCGCGCTTAACCCACAGCCAAATACTTTGCGAGCGATTTTCGTCGAGAAAAATCAAAAGGTTTTCGTGAAACGATTTGCTGATTTCAGCGTGAATTTTTTTACGAATCGGTTTTTCAGGGATTTTGCCGTCGGGCGATAAAATTTCAAAAACAACCACGCCCGAAAGCTGCGCGATTTGGCGGCGCGTGTAATTTTCGCCGTCAACCGCGAATTGCCGTTCAATTTTGTCGGGCGACTGACTCCAGCCGAGTTCAAGAAAGAGGTCTTGAAAATTGAAGTTTTGCAGATGTTTGACGAGTTGCGGAGCGTTTGCCATTTACTGTTTTTCCTCTATTTTTGATTTTCGATTTTCCGTCGTTTCACGCGCCAGACGAACCGCTTCGTGAAGTTTACGTTCGAGAGTCTTTTTGTCAGGAAGCTCCGTCCAATATTCGGCGACCTTGATGCCGCGTTCGTCGAGTGATAAAAGTTCGACTCGTTCGTTCGATTTTTCCGAACACAAAATTAAACCAATCGGCGATTCCTCAAAAGGTTCGCGCTCGTATTTGTCGAGCCAGCGCAAATAAAATTCCGTCTGTCCGAAATCGGCGGGCATAAATTTTCCGAGCTTTAACTCGACGACGACCAAACGGCGCAGTTTGCGATGATACAGCAGCAGATCAATATAAAAATCGTCGCCGTCAACCGTAATGCGTTTTTGTCGGGCGACAAACGCGAAGCCGATGCCGAGTTCGAGCAGAAATTTTTCAAGTTCGCGCAAAATCGCGTTTTCCAAATCCTTCTCGCTGAAAGCGTCCGACAAGCCGAGAAAATCGAGAAAATAGGTGTCGCGGAAAACGAGGTCGGCGGTTAATTTTTCTTCGTCGCGGAGTTCGGCGATTTCGTTTTTAATCAGTTCGTCCGGCTTTTTCGAGATCGCCGTGCGCTCGAACAGCATTCCCTGAATTTTCGAGCGCAAAGTGCGAACGCTCCAATTTTCAATGCGGCACATTTCGGCGTAAAAGTCGCGCTTTAATTGGTCTTTAAGCGGTAAGATTGCGAGAAAATGAGACCAACTCAATTGTCGTGACAGTGTAACGACAATTTGTTCATCAGGGAAAACTTCGCTGAATTGAATCATACGAAACAGGTTTGCACGAGTAAAACTGTTGCCATATTCAGCAACTAATTTTGCCGACAGTGTTGGCAAAATCTCTTCACCGTATTCAGCGCGTTTGTTTTTCAAAATTTCATCGTTGATGCGCTTGCCGATATGCCAATTCATCAGCGTCAACGCCGAATTGACGGTTTGCGCCACATTACGGCGGGTTTCTTCGATCAACGAACGAATTTCCGTCAGCAGATTTTCGTCGTTCGTCGTTTGACTCCGCATTGTCGCCGATTTTGTTTTTTGTAGTTCTTTATTCATTTTTATTTATCCTGAAAAAGTCCGAGTGAACAAATAAGCTGCGGTTCGTGCGCGGTTTGCGTGGATTCTTCCGTGATGCACAGCGCATCGTCTTCGCGCAGAGCCATGACCAATTCGACCAAATTGTAATCGCTGATTTTTTCGCGTAAACGCCGGTTCAATAATTCGACCGCCGCCGATTTAAGGGGAAACCGATAGATTTCATCAATCATTTTGTTTAAGGTTTTCGACTCAAAAAGTGTGCCTTTTATTTCTTCCGAATAAAATTTCAGGCGTTCATAAACGCGGTAACGCGCACCCGATTTTCTGCCTAATTGCCCGCCGAGCGTTCTCTCTTCCTGAATTAAATGTGCAACTCCTTTGCCGACCAATTCGTGATGCTGCACGTTTCTTTCAATCGCCTGAGTTTCGGGATGACACGCGGCGGCTTGCAAAATAGCAAGCTGCGATTCGGTAACGCTCTCGCCTCGCCTGTCAATCCACGCCAGACTATCCGTTCCTTCCGCCGTTCGCACATAAACCAAAACGCCTTCCGGCATTCCATTCGTCGGCGTAAATGGTCTGGTCGAATAACTGACCTTCGGCAAATCGGGAATCTTTTTCGCCAGCGATTTGTCTGCGTCAATCGCGTTTTTCCAAATTTGATATGCGTAGGAAGCGAGATCAACTTCCATGTCGGATTCTTCGTCCAAAATGCCCGCTTTTTCGTGATACAAATCGAACAATGGACGGCTTTTTGATTGGTCTTCAAAGAAAGTTTCATCCGAGCCGACGACTTCGGCGTTTTCCTGTAATCGCTGAGAAACACGAGCGCGTAAGTTGATAATGCGCTCGATGCCGTCAGCCGGTAGAAACGAATAACATATAATTTCTTCAGCTTTTTGCCCGATGCGGTCAACTCGTCCGGCACGCTGAATCAGCCGTACAATCGCCCACGGCAAATCATAATTGACGACAATATGCGCGTCCTGTAAATTTTGCCCTTCGCTCAAAACGTCGGTCGCAATCAGAACGCGAAGTTCGTCTTCCGGATTAATTTTATCCCGTTTGTCATTGCTGACGGGCGAAAATCTCCACGCCAACATCGTCGGATCGTCCGAACTGCCTGTTACGCCCGCCAGTTTTTCCACGCCGAAACCTTTTAAAACATTCGTCAAATAACCGACTGTATCGGCAAACTGCGTGAAAACCAACACTTTTTCGTCCGCGTGTTTGTTCTGCAATAAATTGAGCAACTCTTTTAATTTCTCGTCTTTTTCGACTTGCCAGACTCCGTTTCCTTGTAAGATTGCAATTAAGGCTTGGCAATCTTCCCGAAGATTTTTCTTAAGACCGCGCCGAAAGAAATCCGTCCGAATCCACTTAAAACGCTTTTTCAATTTGGTTTGATAAAGTTCGTAAATTTCGGCGGCGCGTTTTTCAAATTCCGCGCTCGTGTAATAGAGAGTTCTATCGTTTTCAACCAGCGTTTGCTCAGTTTCGCTCGATTCATCTTCGCTGTCGAATAAATCCGCCATCGCCAATTCGTCGTCGGTGTCGGTTTGACTCGTATCCAAAACTTCGGCGGCTTGCGTTCCGATTGGCAGGGGCAAATTATTTTCGAGCGCGTGTAGGAAAACGAAGTTTCGCAAAATGTGTCGTTCAATCGAAAGCAGAAAGGCTGTTCCGCCTGATTCCAGACGCTTAAAAAGATTCGTCCGGCAAAATCCCATCAGCCGCAGTCCGGCGCGGGAAAGTCCGTCCAGAACTTTTCTTTCCTGTTCGGAAGGAGCAAGCGACTGTGCCGAAACAACATAATTGCCGAGTCCGTAGCGCGGCAGTTTTAGCCGCTCGATTGTTTGAACGACGCTCGGCTGTGTCAATCGCGCATACTGATCGTTCGGATCGTTATCATTAACGGTAAACTTGACCGTTTTCGGGAGTCGCGCCGGAAAATAAGACAATTCTCCGTTTTCATATCTCAAAAATTTGCGCCCGTCGCAACCCGTTTCGGCGTAATTTTTTTGAATGAACGAGCGCGTTCGACGAACCAAAAAATGACGCATCAAATCGCGCCAATCGTCGGCGTATTCGCTTTTTTCAAACGCGGCGAGCGAGCGCGGAGCGCATTGATATTCGCTCTGAAAAATCGCCTCGCCTTTTTCACGAATCTTTTGTTCGGGGCGAACTCCCAAATCTTTATCGTTCGGAATAAACAGTTGCAATTGCGCCGAAAGATCGAGATAAGTTTTGTTATACGGCGTGGCGGACAGCAAAATGCAGCGAGCATCCGACTGCCGAATAAATTCCTGAATTGCCCGGTATCGTTTCCCTTCCGTGTTGCGAAGATTATGGCTTTCGTCAATCAATACCGTGCGATAACGCGCCGGAATGTCGGACAGTTTTTTTAAGACTTGGCTCATTGATAAAACTTTGGCGTTGAGCGCGTATTCGTCAATGTAAGACTGCCACATCTTGGTTAAGTTTTTCGGGCAGATAATCAATGTCCAGCTTCCGGTTTGTTCTTCATTGAGTTTAGCAAGAGCGGATGCCATCATCGTTTTGCCCAAGCCGACGACATCGCCCAAGAGAACGCCGCCGCGTTTTTTCAAGTGATGCGCGGCAATTTTGACGGCAGCGGTTTGAAACTCGAAAAGCCGGTTGCCGAATTCGCGCGGAATATGAAATTCGGACAACCCGGCGCGGGCTTCCTGCGATAAGTGATAAGCGATTTTCAAATAAATGTGATACGGCGGAACGGCTTTTTGCCGCGCCCAGCTCGTATCAATAATCTCGGCGAGTTCGTCCGTAATGTCCAAACACCACGAATCGTTCCAGCGATCATCAAACCACAGCTTTAACTTTTTGCAGGCATCGTGGTCGAGAACGTCAACATTCAATTCTCCCTGTCCCGACAACCCCGAAAAAGTCAGATTGCTGCTGCCGATAAACCCGATGGTCGGATTGTTGGCATCTGCGCGGTGCAGCAGATAAAGTTTGGCGTGGAGATGATGGCGAAGAAATAGTTTGACGACGACTTTTCGCAGCTTTAGTTGTTCGCGCAAGCGGCGCAAAGCGGCTTCATCGGCATTCGTCGGCGTGCCGTAAGTTAATTGTTCCCGGAAATCTTCCGCGATTCTTTTTTTTAATCTAATGACGGTCGCATTATCAACGACCGCATCTTTATCGGTTAAACTGAACGCTTTGCGCAGTTCATCTTTCGGCGCGGACTGCATTCCGACAAGCAGGCGACAGCAGTTTTCACTTCCCTGCCATT
This sequence comes from Pyrinomonadales bacterium, assembly GCA_038200505.1. Taxonomy (GTDB): domain Bacteria; phylum Acidobacteriota; class Blastocatellia; order Pyrinomonadales; family Pyrinomonadaceae. The sequence goes on from JBBPXX010000149.1 coordinate 15,084, forward strand.
CATCAACCAGCGCGTCAAGCAATTTCCAACCCCGCAAGTTAAAATAACCGACACAAAAGTCAGCACAGTTGGAAACTTTTAGAGTGTCCTTTAAAGTAGGCAAAAGCGATTGTTCGATATTATCGAATATTCTAGGCATAACAGATTATTTTAAGGATTTGACCAAAAATCGTCCTTTGTCCACTCACAGCATGCGTGCAGATAAAATGAATTGTATAAGAAGGAGTTAAATTATTAAAACACAAATCAATACAAAGCAAATTAATGAACTTTTAACAATTCATTTCACTTTGTATTCGTTGTAACTCAAACTTTTGAAGATTTGCTTCATTTTCCACGCGCCAAATCTTTCGACGCTGGCGAACCTGTCCGCATCCCTACCAAATTTTTGATTGACTTTCTCAACCACTTTCATCAATTTGCGTTGCCGCTCGATTTTTTTATTATCGAACATACGCTTTAACATCATTTTCACCGGAACCAGCCCAATTAAGATGATTCCGACATTTTGATATTTTATAGCCTTCTTTTAAACCATCGTTTTGATTGTCCCCCCTGCATTTCCTGATTTTTGCCAGTCGGATAAATCGAACTGTATATGGAAACTACTGCACAAATGAGGCGATGCTGTGGAAACATCGCCTCTAACTTTTCCACTAATGTTTCAAGACAAAACTCGCTACCGAAAATCACCATTTAACGTAAACTCTCCCCAATAATAAGGCTCGTGCATATTTTGTGATTTATTTTGAATTAGTTCTAATGCTGCCTTTTGCATTGCTTCAGCAGATGAATTTCCCTGTTTATAATATCGGTAAAATGTTTTTGTAAAAATCTCGGTTGATTTATCATTCGCTTCCCATCCAGCGGAAATCACGGTTGTTGCTTCCGATCCCATCATTCCCCACGAAAGACTGACAAGTCCTTCACCATTGAGAACATTGTTAGTGTCACACGATGCCAGAAACACCAGACTTCCCTTTTTCAGTTTTAAATTCAAAATTTCTTCGACCGTTAAACGTCCGTCATCTTTACTGTTTTTTTTGAAGGCTAAGAAAGATTCCAGCGGTTGTTCGTTATCGACTTGAGCGTGCATCGAAAAATGAAAAATGTCCGATTTATCCGCAACGCGCTCAAAATCGGCGACCGTCGCATTAAGTTTCGGGGTCGTATTGTAGATTTCGGCTACGCTCGTGGCTTCTGCATTTACATATTGCAAAAAGCGGTTTTCGTAGGAAGGATTTGCAAACGCTTGTAAAGTTTGACGATTTTGCTTAGGCGTTTTCAACTGTTCAAAAAGAATCGAAACGGAAGGCGTGTAGCTGATGAGTTTATCCTCGATTAAATACTTTTGACCATCGGGGCTTAATGCCTGAAACGGTATTTTCCAGAGCGATTTGTCGGGAATAATAATCAAATGTTTGGCTGAAATATTTAACGGTTTCAGTAATTTATCGTATAAATCTTTGCCATCTTTCTTGAAAAAAATAAGATTTTTGATCTTTTGGTGGGTTGTTTTAGCATAGAAATCTACTTCATCTTCCGTAATAGGAACATTGATTACTTCTAAAGATTTCTCTTTTTCCCAGACAAACGCTTGAAGTTTTCGATCTAATGTAAAGAAGTATGAAATAATTGCCGTATTATTGAGTTCAGGAATATTATTCAGTTCTGTTAAATCAGGTTTGGTTAAGTTCAAATCGGGAATTTGAGATGTAACTGACTTTTCCGTTTTCTCGATTTCAGAAGCTATACTTTGGTCATCAACAAATCTTGAAGAAAGTTCTTCTAGTTTTTGCCGGATTTCAGAGGAGAAATGTATTTCTGATCTAAAAGGAGAGTTGTTGATTTTATCCTTTAAGAATCGAGCCTTCAGGAAATCCGCCAATTCAAATGACTCTTGCGGATTATCCGATTTGATTTGTGCGAGAAGGCGGTAGGCGGTGTGGTAAGTTTCGAATAAGCCGAGCGACAGATTATTATTCTCCGTTTGCCTGATCTCTTCGATCAGAGAAAGGGATTTCTCCAGATTTTCCAGCGACTTTTGTTTTTCGCCAAGGTGAAAATAAGCGAGAGCAAAAGTCAGATAAATTTCCGGAAATCCATCAGGAAAATTATCTTTTTCGATTAGTTCAAAAATCTGTTGATTTATTTTTATAACCTTTTCCCACTCTTTGTTTCTTTTGGCAATTATTATTTTCCAGGAAGGCAAAATATAGTCGGAGGTGTTCTCCATTTTGTCTAACCGGGCAAATAATTCTTCAGAAATTTGGGTGTTATTTTTGAACGCGGCAATTACTGCATTTCCCAACAAGATTTCAAAGGAATACGCATTCTCCGAATCTATTTTTTCCAATTCTTTATGATATTTGGAAGCGTTTTCGGCATTATTTTCATACAGGCTGTTTAATAATAATGAAGATAAGAAAAGACCCATTTGATAATTGTTATTTTCAATTTGAGAGACCTGCCTTCCCGTTTCCATTGTCCTGAGTGCTGCTTTTTTTTGTCCGGTCGCACTTTGAATTGATGATAACTTGAAGAGTGCTTGCCGGTAACTGTGTTTGAAGCGGGACTTTTCTGCCTGTTTCACCCATTTTTCTGCGTAGGTAAGAGCCTTTTGATAATTTGATCGGTATGACCAGGCAAGATGCAGAAATCGGTAATTATCCAACTTCGCGGAACTTGTTTTTTCCGGTTCGAAAACTTTTTCAGCCTTTTCGAGCCAAATGATCGCGGAAATATCATAACCGCTAGAAAACAAAATCCGACCGAGATTCAGGTAATGCTCGCCTAAAATATGCTTATTCATTGGGGCTTCGGCAACGGCTTTTTTTGAATAGTCCAAAGCCTTTGCAAATTCCCTTTGCGTTCTCCACAACCAAGCAAGGTAAATATAGATTTGAGCTTTTTGAACCGAGTCATTTTTGTTTTCAGAAACAATTTTTAGTGTTTCATTAAGGGAAATTTCCACGTCGTCATATTTTTGCAGGGAAATTTGCGAAGCGGCAACTATTTTTAGACCTTCGGAAATCAACAGATTTGAACTTCCCTGTTTCGCTTTCTCTACCGCAGTTTGAGATGTTTCCAAAGCCTTGACGTAATCGCCGTTATCAAATTCAGTTTGAGCTTTCTCGATCTGTATTTCAATACCACGAGTTTGCGGCGAGGCATTTAAAATGAATGCAAAACAAAGCAGAAATAAAAATACTAAAATCTGCTTTGTTTTGTTTATTGACTGCATAAAATTAATTTTGAGTCGGTCTGCAATTACCATTACCGTCGTCTTTTTCTCCGGGTTTACAGTTCGTGCAAATGCGGAGCGGGCAATCATCCGCAGACCGAGCCATTTCTACGACGGCGTTTATCACGCCATCGAAAAAACTAAATACTCCGGCGGTTGTGAAACCACCGGCGAACACATTGCCGACCAGAACGGTTGACAACACCAACATACAAAAAAGTGCTTTTATCTTTTTCATTTATATTCTCCTAATTTTCTTTATTTATTTGTTTTTTTAGAAATTGATACATCGCCGCAAATACATACTTTCCGCCGAAACCGTGTCCGTCTTCAGTCGAGTATATATACCACAGCTCAGTATCATTGTTTTGCAGCTGAGTTTTTAAGTCAGTTACATCCTTTTCAGGAACTCTTTCGTCGCGTTTGCCCCGTGTCATAAAAACAGGGATTTTGTTCCAGCGACTAATATTGTTAAGCGGTGAAAGTGCGTCCAGTTTTGACATCAGGCTTTCATCCTTCGGATCGCCATACTCATTCTTCGCTGCTTCATCAATCCAACTTTGAGACAAATAACCTCTGATGGAAACAAGCGGATATTCGGCAATCACCCCTTTTACTCTTTCCGGCTCTTGTAAAGCCGTCGAAAGAGCAATAAATCCTCCGTAGCTTTCACCCCTCAAAAAAATCTTATTCGAATCGAGGTCCGGTTGATCTTCGATCCAGTCAAATAAGGATTTGATATCTTTAACGGCATTACCACGATTTTCTTTATTATCGGCATCTAAAAAATCTTTACCGAAACCGCTTGAACCTCGAATATTCGTATGGATGATCGTCAAACCCAACTTTGAAGATAGTCTGATGTCTTGTGCATTAAAAACGGGTCTGTCAAGGACAGTAGGTCCGCCGTGAATAAAGATCAACACCGGAGATTTTTCGATTTTATTCTGAGGACGAGTGATATATCCCGAAATCTCTTTGCCGTCAAACGATTTCCATTTAATAACTTCAGGCGGCTGAACCTTATTTTCAAGCTGTTCGGGAAGTCGTTCTTTTGTCCAATTTGTGGTTTTCTTTGTATCTAAATTATACGATTGAATTGATGCCGGTTTGCCGATATTCTCCAGGGTATAAGCAATTTCATTGTCTGAAAGCCAGCGGGTGTTCCAAATAACAAACGAACCTGATATAAACGGGGGGATTTCCTTGCCGATCTTATCTTTCTTGAGCCGGAAGATACGCAGATGATCCACGCCATCGCGTATTTCCTGAATAAGGATATTATTTCCTTCGGGTGAAAATTTTACTTCATACATATTATTCAAATTTTTGGGGAGTTCCATCTGAATAATTTTGTTGTTTTTCAAATTCATCGAGAGGATGCAGGGATCGCTTTTGCAATACTCGTTTCCCTCACTGGTCCAAAAAACCCGATCACCAACAAGAAAAGATTTTCGGCTGTTACCCTTTTCATCTACAGGTATCAATTTATTGAGCCTGTAATCATAAACGTAAAGAAGCTGATTGCTGGAACTCTTAAAATTTTTGAGAATAATTTTATTTCCATCGGACTGAATTACAGTCCATCCCCCTTTTAATTCAACGGGGAAACACTTTTCAGAGGTAAAATCGAATCGGCACAACTTACTGGTCTTTGCGTCGTAATCGACTCTCATAAAGTACAAAATGTCGCCGTTTTTGCTCCAAACAAGGGATTCAATTGATTCATCTTTACCAACTAGATCAACCGGTTTCTTTGATTTTTTTTCGTCAAATTCATAAAGGTAAAGCTGATAGTTATCTTCATCCTCATAATCTGATGTATAAGCAAAATTTTCCCCGTTTGGGTTAACTTTGACTGAATTCGGAATTACCTTTTCAATCAACTTTACCGGTTGAGAAAGCGAAGTATTTAACAGATAGATGTTATTAGTTTCGTCCGTAACGAGCAATCGCCTGTTTTTTATATCCGTATCCCAGATCAAATTACTTCGGATAGTCGAGGGATCATAAAAAAGATGATCAACATCGCTCTTTTTAATTGCCGGAATTCCTTCTGTTTTATAAGTATCAGGCACCGGAAAGACATCCGAATTTTCCTGCGCTCGCGCTGTCTGTAATGAAAAAGTCATTAGCAATAGCAGACAGCCAATTACGGATAAAAACTTCATTGAAACCATATTGTTAAAAGATATTTTTGTTAAACACATCATAAATTCGACCTCTCCGCTCTATTTGTTTTCCGAACACCGTATCCCGGATTTCTTTTTCCCCGTTAATTTTTTTTGATCTTGCAGAACATCTTTGACTGTAAACTTTTGCGAATCTCCGGACGCGGTTTGCCCATCATCCAAAGTGACGAC
>JBBPXX010000150.1:0-28784 GCA_038200505.1 Pyrinomonadales bacterium
ACGAAAGAGAATATCTCGGACGTAATAATGGAGATTGCCTGTGGATTGCACAATCTGCGAGTTACATTTCGCCAGCCAATGCAAACGATTGATCTTACAAATGTTGAGGAATTATCTTATTTCAAATAATGTCTATTGTACGGAAAATGTTTGAATGATTTTTTTGTCGCGTCAGCGACAACTGAACAAAATCGTCGTTTTCAGTTGTCGCTGACGCGACAAAAACTCTGCCGACTTAAACCGTGCAATAAATCACACGGCTAAATTCAAATTATCTACGCGATGTTTAATGAAAATATTTTTATGAGAAAACCCTATATTTGCGATTGAGTTTGTGCGGATAAACGGAAACAAGAAAAGAATCGAAACGCCGATAATAGTTCATAGAGATTTGTCAATCAAATCTTAAAAGACTTCATACATTTTTCAAATTCTTTCATTTCAAACTTTCCGCCGACAACCAACGATGTTCGTTGATGCAAACCGTTCGGCTGAATTCCCAAAATCGGCTGTTCGCCCAACTTTCCGATTACGAAAACGATGCCGACACATTGATTGTCGAACGCGCCGGACGCGATTTATATCTTGTCGCGCCTTAATTTGCTCAGTAATTTTACCGCTTGGCAGCGGAACTTTCTCCGCGCATCAGTTCTTCAATTTCCGCAATATTCGCTGTTGAGTTATCGTCAATGCTCGTCATTGCCGAAACTCCGTGCGCCGCGCCGAAGTCGGCGGCAAATTGCAAATCTTTGCCATTTAAAAGACTGTAAATAAATCCCGAAACGAAAGCATCGCCGCTGCCAACGCGGTTTAAAACATTCGTCTTTTCATACTTACCGGCAACAATTACTCGATTATCCGCAAAACACGCCGCGCCGAAATTGTGTAAACCGGCGTTGTGAACGTCGCGCAAAGTCGAAATGATTATTTGAATATTTGGAAATTCTTCCAGCATTTTTTCAGCCGCCATTTGAACTTTTCGCTCGTCGAATTCAGCAACGCTCGGTTTGAAATCATCTGAAATTACGCCGAAAACGACATCGGCAAACGGCAGAAATTCGCGGTTCAATTGATTTGCCGCATCTTCCGTTATCAAAACCGTTCCGTGAGAACGCACCAAAATATCCGCCGCATTTCCCAAAACGGGATTTGCCGAAAGTCCCGAAAATCCGTCGCTCGAACCGCATTTTACGCCCAAGACGAGTTCGCTGACGGGAAATTCTTCGCGCACATTTTCGTTGACAATCGGCAGCATTTTCTTGACTTCTTCCAAACCTTTCTCGATTGCCGCCTGTGTTCCGCCGATTTCCTGTATGCCGATTTTGGCGACTGGTTTATTGAATTCGAGTTCGCGCTTTAACAGATATTTTTCAACCTTTCTGAGATTCGTTTTCTCGCAACCCGAATCCATCAAAATCACACCGCCGACATTCGGATGATCGGCGTAATTTGAAAGCGTCCGCAACATTATTTCGAGATTCGAGCCGTCCTGACAACCGCAGCCTTTGTTATGTGGAATCGCCACCACGCCGTCCACATTCGGAAACTTTTCACGTTTGTAATAAATAAATTCCGACATCATCGAAATTTGCAATGCTTCGTGACTCGCGCACATCGAAGTCGGCACGATCAAAATAAATCTGCATCATCAAGGCGGCGCGACGAGTTACAAAACACGCGATTGGATAATTCATCCGAAATCGAGCGAAAAATTTTTCCCGTGCGACGTGATGGGCGGCGCGAAATACTTAAAAACTTTGAAAACTCTTTTCCCGCACATCGAAACGATGCCGACGGGCGGCGTTTCGCTCGACACAATCGCCGATTTTTTTGCCGCCGGAGCAATCGCCGTCGGGGTCGGCACGGATTTGGTTGATTTTAAAGTGATTCGTGAAGGAAATGTGAACGTAATTGCTGATAAAGCAAGCAAGTATTTGGAAATTGTGCAGAATTTATAAGATATGTTCTAATCTTTAATGACGAATATTGGCAGGGCAATTATTTTGATTGATAATATACGAAATTCGGCGTATTATCAACAGTCATTGGAGTTAATCACTAGTTCGGCAGATTCTCGTGTTCCTTGACAGTTCGGCAATTTAGCGAATCAAATGTTACCATTGCTTTGCTTGAGGTGAATTATGATAACTATTACTTTTCCAGACCGCGACACCGAAAAACGTGCTTTAGGCTTTCTGCTCGGACGCTTTTCCGGGCGTGTGCTGAAATCCGGCGAACATCTTGTTCCTGAAGCCGCGCTTGAGGCTTTAGCAGACCAAAACATCTCTTTTACCGTGAACGGCAAATCAACTTATGAGCAACAAATTGCGGCGATTCGAGATATTGCTCCCGCTACGATTTAATGACGGGCGCGAAGTTCCGCCTGAGTGGTTAGCTGACGCGGTTTTAGAAATTGTCGAGCAGTTTAGCGCGGCGAGTTACGAAACTCAGAAAGTTGAAGGACATTGGCGGCATCAAGGTATTCTTTACCGCGACAGTCTTGTAAAAATCGTCATTGATGCGGCAGACGAAGAAGTCAACCGCGAATGGATGCGCGAATACAAAGCGCGTTGGAAGAAAAAACTTGAGCAACTTGAACTTTGGCTTGTCAGCTATACGATTGACGTGGATTAAAAAGCTAACTTCGGATGCCGCATCTGCCGAACAAACCATTGGACGTGAGGGCGAAACAGCTTCTCTTTAAAATCTTGTTTTGTTAATCTTTGAGTTGCGCGTAATTGGTTTCGCCCCACGTCAATTCAGTCGTTATATTTTATTCGATCATTCGATTTTTTTTTGTTTCGATTTTAAAACGCCCACCGCTTTAAAACGCCCACCGCCGCGAGTGTGCGAATTCCGGCGCGAAGCGTCGGGCGCGAAACGCCGAGTTGTTTGGCAAGATCGCGTTCCGGCGGCAGACGGTCGCCTGACTTTAAATCTCCGTTGTGAATCATCCCGCGCGAACGCGAAACGACCTCTTCGGCGTTTGTTCCGCCCGAATCGTGGTCAATGGTTTGAAAAATGTCTGAATTAGCCTTTGGCATCTTTAGTGAAAACTTTGCTTTATTGTTTTTTTCAATACATTTTAATAATAGTCTTATGGCTTTGCTTTGTCGAAAAGTTGAAGACTAATTCTACTTTTTCGGCGCGGGCAAAGGTTCGGCGAAAACTTTTATCAAAATCAGCGAAAAAGTGTTTCCTTTTGAATTAACGCGCTGATGCGGTGTTCCGCGTGGGACGACTATCAAATCGCTTTTTTTTATTGTAAAAGTTTTGCCGCCGATGATCTTTTCGTTTTTCCATTCGCCCGGAGTTGCTTCACGCGGATTTTCCAATTTGCCGCCGAGCGTCAATTCCGCCGAACCTTCGAGAACGTAAAAAACATCGTCCGAAGCGTCGTGAACTTCGGCGGTTGCCGAATCTTTTTTCTCGTCGTGCTGAACGGCAACTCGAAGCTGCATTCCTTCGCCACCGATCAAATCTTCGACTTTATTTTCGCCGTATAAAGATTTTTCCAAATCATCAACCGACTGATTTGTTTTCACAATAAAAGCGCGAATCGGTTCGGACGGCTGACGAATTTGCGAAACGGCATTTGCTTGTTTTAGTAACCAAACAGCCAAATCATTCGCGGCTTGGAAATTTTGAAAGTCGGCGGGCAATTTTCTGCCGTCAACATATTCGTTGTAAAGCCAAGGGTCGCCGAGCGCGTAAACCGTGCCTTTGCCGTATTTTGAAACCGCCATTATTGAATCGCCGTTCCAATCCAAAACCGATTTCGCATCGCCGGAAAGTTTGAGCGACGAAATTTCCTTCAAATAAAGTTTGTTCGCAGTTTTGAAAATTTCATTGTTCGCCGAAACGATGACCTTTCCTTGTTCAAATTGATTGTTCTGGACGAGATTTTTGTTGTCTTTGTTAAATTCGATGCCGAATTCCCGCGCCAAATTATTAAAATGGTCAAATTCCGCATCACCGAAATCATTACTCAAAAGCACGAGAACGCCGCCGTTTTCGACATAATTTTTAATTGCCGTGATATGCTGCGTTTCAACAAAATTCGGTTTGTCGGTTTCCTTTCCCGTGTCAGGATCAAGAATTATATAAACGCCGGCATTTTTTAGATTCGCCTTGTCGGCGCATCGCGCAAAGTTTCGAGTTTCGCGCCGTAACTTTCAAAAATGTTGCCCCACAAAGAAAACCCACCGTTCGACATTTCGTTCCATTTATAATGCCACGCTAATTTCTGCCCGTTGTCGTCCCTTTTCATTTCGTTGTTGAAAAAAGAGTCGAGCAAAACCGTTTTGCCTTTTCCGACTTGCGGACGTTTCATCAATTCCATTTCGGTTGCCGCTTTGATATACGCGCCGACACCTTTCGGGTCGTTCTGCACGATTTTTTCCGAAATATAATAAACATAATCGCCCGCCTGACAAGGATTTCCGCCAAGTCCCGCGCCGCCGATGGTTTTTTCCAAAGTAATTTTTCCGCCGTCGGCATTCGAGATAAATTCCTTGTTTATTCCCGCCCAGCCTTTTTTCGGCTGATTTCAAAAAAGTGTCGGGCAAATAACCCATTCTCACGCCTTTCGTCATCGCATAAACAAACATCGCCGACGCTGATGCTTCCAGATAATTTCCTTTTTCGTTCGGTTTGTCTAAAATCAGCCACCACGTCCCCGATTTTTCATCTTGAACTTTTTCGAGCGCGGTCATCTCACGATTCAAAATGTTGATAAGTTCGGCGCGTTTTGGATGATTTTTCGGAAAATAATCTAAAACGTCCACAATCGCCATCGCATACCAACCCATCGCGCGTCTCCAAAACATCGGTGCGCGTCCGCGATTTTTCCGCGCCCAAATCTTTCAAAACCTTTTCGCTCGCACGGTGCATATCAATCAGTGGAACTTTCAAATCTTTCGTCACCTTTCGCGTCAAATCGGGTTGTTCGCCGTGTGTGTCAACAAAATTCCCGTCCACATTAAATTTGCGGCGCATCACGGGTGTCAGCAAAATCGGAATCGCCTTTTTAGCGCGGACTTCCAAGATAAATTTTTCCAGATTTTTCTTAAAATCTTCCGGCGGCGTGTATCGGTCAACCTTTTCCTTCGATTCGTCGTTGTGTCCGAACTCGATAAAAACATAATCACCACGCCTTAAATCGTCAACAATCTTCTGCCAGCGTCCTTCCGAAATAAAAGTCCGCGTGCTTCTGCCGTTCATCGCACGATTGTCAATTTTTACTTTTTTCTCATCGAAATATTGTCCGATTTTTTCGCCCCAACCAGTTTCTGGACGCTTTTCGGGAAGTTTTTGAGCCATTGTCGAATCGCCCGCCAGATAAATTGTGATCGGCTTTTTTTATGCCGAAATTGACGCGCTCAAAAATAAAATTGTAATTGTAATAACGAGAATTTTCATAAGAATTTTAGCCAAAGAAATAATGGATAATTGATAGTTGATAATGGAAGAAAAATATTATCAATTATCCATTATTTCAACTCTTTTTCGTCGGCACGACTTCGACGGCAACGTCGCTGATGCTGTTGATTAACTTGCCGTTGACGCGCACATTTTCAATTTCCGTGTCTTTCAAATTCGCCGCGATAATTCCTTTGGCGACATTTTCAAATGTCGAATTTTTAATTTGAATCCCGGAAATCGGCGCGTTTTCAAAACCTTGCGCGTCCATCACATATTCGCTCTTACCGCTTTTGATATTCTCCGCCACGAAATTTCGCATCACGGGCGTAAATTTACCTTTTGCACCTTCTTCGTAATTAAAATCAATCGTAATTATCGCGTGTGCGACTTGTCCGGTTGTGATATTTCGGAAATAAAAATTCTCCAACAAACCGCCGCGTGAACCGTTGTTTTTAACGCGCAAAGCGTGATCTAAATTAGGCGAATCCATAATGCAATTTTCGCCAAAAACATTTTTCACGCCGCCCGAAATCTCGCTGCCGATTGTAATTCCGCCGTGTCCGTCCTTCATCTCACAGCCGCGCACGATGACGTTTTCCGTCGGCACATTTATTCGTCGCCCGTCTTCATTTCTGCCTGATTTAATGGCGATGCAAAAACTTTGGTTGAAAGCGGAAATTTTAACGAAGACTCGGCGCGGCAGATTTTGAATACGAAAGCGCAGGCGATGGTTGAAGCAGAAATTGTGCGGCTTCGCACCGATGCCGCGATATTGAAGGTTTTGACGACGGAGCAAAAAGCACAGCTTGAAACATTAAAACAGCAGCGTCCCGATTTTCCGCCGCACGGAGATTTTCGTCCCGAAGCGCGTCCGCAAAATTAAAAGCGAAACGTCTGTGGGAGAGCGTTTTCGCTTTTAATAAAATCGGAGCGCAGAGCAGCGAAAACTACAAAATATGAACAATCTTTTAAATCAAATGTGGAATTGATATTTTTAGATTGTTCACATTAAATTTCAAATTTTCGTCGCTCTACGCTTCGGCAAAAATTTATCGAAAATAAAATTGAGACAGAAAAAATGAAAGAAAATAACTTAATAAATCGTCGGGAATTATTAACAAATGGCTTGAAAGCCGGAGCCGCGCTCGGTTTAGGTGCGATGGCAATGGGCGCACTCGGAAGCTCGAATTCGTTTTTGTCCGAATTATTTATTCCGAAAGCACTTGCAGGAATTCCGACCGGCGCATTAGATTTCGCCGCCGATCCGTGCGTTCTGACCTGCGCGGCGACTTTAAGACCTTGTTATTATGACACCGGATTAGTCCGCCGCGACATTACCGAAAGTTCGTCGGGCAAAGTCGGCGTTGACGACGCGGCTCGGTTTCCGCATCGTCAACGCCGACACTTGCGAACCAGTCCAAATCCGTTGCGCCGTTTGCTCAAATAAAATTGCGAAACGCTTTGGATTTTGACGGCGACGGCAAAGCCGACGTTGCCGTTTGGCGCGAAACCGACGGCACTTTTTATGTTTTGAACAGCGCGGATAATTCAGTTTCGTCAAAGCAGTGGGGATTTACTTCCGACGTGCCGCTTGCCGCTTACGATTCACATTAAAGCGAGTTTAAAATGCAGAAGTCCGCACGAAGTAAGAGCGTTCTATATTGTGTATAAACACGCCCTTACTTCGTGCGGGCTTCTGCAAAAAATCAATCCGAAACTAAACGGCGACTGGCATCAAAATATCGTGAATCACTTTCATTTGTTCGGCTAATTCCAAATATTGTTTTGGTGTCAAAGCCTGTGCGCCGTCGCAAAGTGCTTCTTCGGGATTTGAATGAACTTCGATAATCAAACCGTCCGCGCCGACTGCGACACCCGCTCGCGCCATCGGATTGACCATATAATTTCTGCCCGTTCCGTGCGAAGGGTCAACAATAATCGGCAAATGCGTAAGGCGATGAACGGCGGGGATGATTGACAAATCCATCGTGTTGCGGGCGTGATTGCCGAATGTGCGAATACCGCGCTCGCACAGAATAACGTCGTAATTGCCTTCCGCCATAATATATTCGGCGGCGAGCAAAAATTCGTCGAGCGTCGCCGACAGACCGCGTTTGAGCAAAACGGGTTTGCGCGTTTTTCCGGCGTATTTCAAAAGCGAAAAATTCTGCATATTCCGTGCGCCGATTTGGATGCAGTCGCCGTATTTTTCAACCAAATCAATGCCGTGTTCATCCATCGCTTCGGTTACGATGTTTAATCCGTATCGGTCGCGCACTTCGGCTAAAATTTTTAAACCGTCTTCGCCTTTTCCTTGGAAAGCATATGGCGAAGTGCGCGGTTTGAACGCGCCGCCGCGAAAAAATTTCGCGCCGCTTTTTGCCACTGCTTCGGCAACGCTGAAAACCTGTTCGGCAGTTTCCACCGCGCACGGTCCGGCGATTATCGCCAGTTCATCGCCGCCGATGGTCGCGTTGCCGACTTTTATAACGCTCTTTTCCGGGCGCAAATCTTTGGAAATAAGTTTATACGGTTTTGTAACGCGAATTGCTTCCGCCACGCCCGGCAAATTTTCAAAATGCGTCGGGTCAACCGCACCATTATTTCCTGTGATTCCAATCGCCGTGCGGCTTTCGCCCGGCATCGAATGCGGACGAAATCCGAGTTTTTCAATAATTTCAACAACGCGCTCGACATCATCTTTAGTCGCGTCGGCTTTCATAACAATTAACATAATTTTCCAAAAACAAAGGCGGAAACCCGTGCGTCAGCAAGGGTGCAAAATTCCGCACTTCTAAATATAAACATTTCAAACTAAACCACACAAATTTACTGAGTGGCGCGAAGATTATTTGCCACAAAAAGCACAAAATTCTCAAAAAAAGATTTTTATTTTGTGTTTTTTGCGCTTTTTGTGGCAATTATTTTCAATATCAAAAACTGTGCGCTCAGTAATAACAAAAATTACAATCAACCTTCGGCAATTTCAATCGCCCGCAAAAGTGCCTGCGCTTTATGCACAGTTTCGTCAAACTCCTTTTCCGGCACGGAATCGGCGACAATTCCCGCGCCTGCCTGAACCGAAGCCGTGCCATTTTCCAAAACAATTGTGCGAATGGCAATGCAGGTGTCGAGGTTTCCGGCGTAATCCGCGTAACCGACTGCTCCGGCGTAAATTCCGCGTCCATCGGGTTCGAGTTCTCTGATAATTTGGACGGCGCGGACTTTCGGCGCACCGGAAACCGTTCCCGCCGGAAAACACGCCGCCAACGCATCGAAAGAATCTTTTCCTTTTCCCAATTTGGCGGAAAGATTGCTGACAAGATGCTGAACGTGCGAATATTTTTCAACCGCCATTAACCTGTCAACATTGACCGAACCGAATTCAGCAACTCTGCCCAAATCGTTTCTGCCCAAATCAACGAGCATCAAATGTTCCGCCGTTTCCTTTGCGTCATTTCGCATTTCTTCGGCTAATTCCGCGTCTTCTGTTTCGTTTGCGCCGCGCCGACGAGTTCCGGCAATCGGACAATATTCGGCATTTCGTCCGCGACATCTAACCAACATTTCAGGCGACGCGCCGATGATTGATTTTTCGCCAAATTCAAACAAAAACATATACGGCGACGGGTTGAGCGAACGCAGAGCGCGATAAATCGCTACCGCCGAAGCCGAAGTTTTTTTGCTAAACCGCTGTGAAATAACGGCTTGGTAACAATCTCCGGCGAGAATATATTCCTTGATCTGTGTAACCGCCGCGAGAAATTTTTCCTTTTCCCAATTCGACGAAACCTTTTCAGCCAATTTTATATTTTGCGAAGCCGGAATCTTCGGCGTATTCTGCAAAAGTCGCGCCACTTTTTCATTTTCTTCGACGGCATTTTGATAAAGCGATTCGAGATTTTCGCTTTCATCGGTAAAAACTAAAGTCGTAATTTTTATCTGCTGATAAGCGTGGTCAAAAGCAATAGTCGTGCGGAAAAAAAGCCAAAAACCGTCTTCCGTCTCTTCGGTTTGCAGAGATTTTTCAAAAAGTCCGACAGCGGAAAAATTAAAAAATCCAACCGCGCCGCCCGCAAACGGAGCGATTTGAAAATCCTCAGCAAAATTTTTGTCTTTAAAATTTTCGCGCAAACTTTCTAAAAGATTTTTGTTCGATTCAACTTGTTTGCCGTCTTCTTCGATAATCGTTTTCCCATTTTTTCCGCGCATAATTTTGTTTGGATTCGCACCCAAAAACGAATATCGCGCCAGATTTGCACCGCCTTCTATTGATTCGAGCAAAAAAGAAAATTTCGCGTTTTCTCGCAAAAGTAAATATGTTCCAAACGGTGTTAATAAATCCGCCGCAATCGTCAAAGTTACGGGAATAATGTTTCCTTTTTTTGTTTGCGCCAAAAACGCGGAAAAATTTTCGGGTTTCAGATTTTGCATCGGAAAATAAAAAACTGCCAAACTTTTAGAAAGGTTTGGCAGTTAATCTCAAAACTTATTTTGCACAGAAATTTATATTTTCTGCATTTAAACAAGACTCGTCGCCGCCGGTTTGCCGAAACGCCACCAGCGAAAATTATTATTAAAATTTAACGATAAAGTCTTCATTGCAAGTTACGTTTTTAACAGAATAGCTTGAAGGAAGTCAAGTAAACGCAAATAAGTTTTCATTTTACCTCTTGTTTAACTTGAGTCCTGAGTAGAAGTTAAAAGGAACTTAGACGCGGATGAACGCGGATTATTTTATCAATACTTTTGGCAATTTAAGCGAAAATCCAAATGAAATCGGCGTAAATCCGTCAAATCCGCGTTCATCCGCGTCTAATTTATTAGTTTCAAACAGCTTCTAATTATTTTCAACCGGCACAATTCGCAAGATTCTGTCGTCTTCCTTCGACGGATCGCCGCGACCGTCTCGATTGGAAGTCGAAAAATAAATTGCACCGTCTAAACCTTCGGCGATTTCGCGGATTCGTCCATATTCTTTTTCCAATAATTTATCCTGCGAAACGATTTTCCGTCCGTCTAAAACAATCCGCACGATCATTTGACCTTTGAGCGCACCGAACAGGACATTTCCCTTAAATTCGGGAAATAAATCGCCGCGATAAAACATTCCGCTCGCCGGCGCAACTGCCGGAGAATACTCGACAATCGGTGTTTCCATTCCTTTGCGCGTCATATTGTGGCTGATTTTCGCCCAACCGTAATTTTTGCCGCGTTCGACAATATTAACTTCATCGCCGCCCGTTCTTTTAAATAAGGAAACGCCGTCAATGATCGAAGGTCCGTGTTCGGTTTGAAACATCAAACCCGTTTCCGGCTGAAAATCCATTCCCTGCGCGTTGCGGTGTCCGTAAGTCCAGATTTCGGGACGCGCATCTTTTTGATTGATAAACGGATTATCATTCGGAATCGTGCCGTCGTCATTCAGACGCAGAGTTTTACCGTTAATCGAATCGAGTTTCTGAGCGCGTGATTGCTTAGTCGCATCGCCCGTCGTGATGTAAAGTTTGCCGTCGGGACCGAATTTGAGGCGCGTTCCCGAATGATACTGCGCCGCCGGAATTCCTTCGATAATCGTTTTCGGTTCAACCAAAGTTTCGCCGTTTTCACGGTAACGCGCGACGCGCACGGTTTGATCTTTGTCGGCATTTTGATAAGCGTAAGCCAAATAAACAAAGTGATTCTCTGCAAAATTCGGGTGCAAAATCATTCCCATCAAACCGCTTTCGCCGGACGGTTCGACATCGGGAACAGTAAAAAAAGGTTTATCGCGCAATTTTCCGTTTTCCATCACGCGCACTCTGCCCGGATGTTCGGTAAAAAACATCCGTCCGTCCGGCGCGAAAACGATTGACCAAACGACTTCGAGATTCGTCGCCACCGTTTCAACACGAAACTTCGGCACGCTTTTCGACGCGGGAATTTTTGGAAAATCTACTTCACCTTCCGCCGCCGAACAAGCCGTGAATGCGAAAGTAAATAAAACTAAAACCGTGAAAAATACTTGATTAAAAATTGTTTTTAAACTCATTGAATGATTTTTGCCTTTTTTTTAATTTTCGAACATCTGATGCTTTAAAAGTTTTATGTGTAGCAATTAAAAATTTTTTAGCGGTTATAACGAAACGTCGTTATTCTCATTATTTTGTCATACAAACCGAATTCGTTTATAGTGAATTTACCTGAGAGTTCACTTACATATTGAAAATTCCCGTTTATACCGAAGAAAGCATTTTTGACAGCCTTTGATTGAAAAACACAGGTGCGTGTCAAACTAATCGCTAACTTCCAGTATCTTTCGGCAATTTTAAAATAATGATGAACAGAAACAAAACAGATGAGCGAAAATATTAAAGAAATAATCGAAAAAATCGCATACTACGACGGAACTTTTCCGAAGGAAGAATTGCAACTATTGTTGGATAATCAGGCGGAATCTACGCCGTTTTTGCTTGACGCGCTTCGCAGCACGGACGAAGTTTTAGACAAATTATTAAACGAAGATTATTATTTTTTGCCGTATTACGCGCATTTGATGTTGGCGCAGTTTCGGGAAGAAAAGGCATATCCGCTGGTTTATGAAATTTTTTCGGCTGATGCGAAAACGGTTGATGATGCTTACGGCGATTTTATCACCGAAGATTTACACAGGGTTTTGGCTTCGGTCAGCGGCGGCGATGTTTCGCTTATAAACAAACTTATCGAAGATGAAAAGGCTTATGATTTTGTCCGCAGTGCAGGTTTGGATGCGTGGCTTTGTCTGTTTCGCGCCGGATTAAAAACACGCGAAGAAGTCATTTCATATTTCAAAACTTTGTTTGAAAAGTCTGCCGGAGAAGAAGATTTTTTGCGCGGTGCGTTGGTTTCAAGTTGCCTCGATTTGAAAGCCGTCGAATTACTGCCCGAAATCGAAAAAAGTTACGCTGAAAACAAAGTCGAACTGATGTTGATGGGCGATTGGGATGACTTTCAAAAGATGATGGCGGAGGAAAGAAAAGGATTCTTGGACGGTTCGAGCAAATATCACGATTTGATTGAAAATATGATTTCCGACGTTGAAAACTGGATTAGTTTTACAGACCCGCAGGAATATATGCGCGATTTTGAAACGCCGGAATTTGAACCGGATTTTCAAGTTAAAGATAATTTGGTTTGGGACAGCCGATATGACGGAACTTTTGTGCGTGAAACTCCGAAGGTCGGGAAAAACGAGCCGTGTCCGTGTAATAGCGGCAGAAAATATAAAAAATGTTGTATGAACTGAAATTATTGCAAGAGAAACAAACTAAATTTGCGCGACACATTTGGTTTTTTGGAGGTGGATTATGCCGGATGTAAGAACAATGAGTGCAGAACAAAAAATTGGTGAGGCGATGCGCCGATCAATTCCGTTGCTTCCGGTGGAAGCGCGGGAACTTTACGATTTTGCTAAAACTGCTATAAACGCTCAAAACGAAGCAGATTTAGACCGCGCCGCACGGCATTTTGCCGCAGCCGTCAGTATTCTTGGAATCACTGTAATTTCCGCAATTCTTCTGAGAAGGAGCGCGAATTCGGTAGCTGCTCGCGGCAGACCCCAGATTAGGCGAATGCCGAATGTCGGTACGCCACCGCCTGTCGGAGTTCCGCCACGCATCACACGCCCGTTCCGCTTGCCGAGCGGCGCGTTAGGCGAAACCGATGCTTGGGGAAATATCGCCGTCAGCCGTAATCAAAGTTTGACTGAACAGCGTTTAACGCTTTATCACGAATGGGTTCACAGCATTCTTTCACCGCGCTTCGGTCCATTGCGTCAACTTCGAGCGCAACTTCGGTTTAGTGCTTACCAGAGATCGGCTTTACTTCAATATTTAGAGGAAGCAATGGCGGAAAGCTATGCTCAGTTGCGCGTACACGGCATGCAGAATATTCTGGTCGGCATTCGTTTTCCGGTAGCCGGAGGTTACATTACAATTTCGCAGATGACTAGCGAAGGTGTTGCTCTCGGAAATATTATTCTCGGCGGAGCGCGATTCACGGTTTATTTACAGACAGGAGTATGGCAGCCATAAAAAATATAAGCGAACAGAAGGCGGTTGAAAGCGCAAAAAAGATTGCTCTGGAAAATAATTGGGCGTGGGTCGAACCGTCCGAGTCATTGTGGCATCCGGCGTGGCGTGGCGGCGGCGGAAAATGGGAAATTCTTTCAAACGCTCTTAAACTCGGAGCAAAAGTGCGTGTTGTCATTGAATCGCCGAGCGGTGAAATTCTGGAGAAAGGCTACATTTCGCGCTGAAAATCAACTATTTATTTCGATGAGATGATCAATAAAATTGAACAATTTGTTTAGTATTACGAAGCGTTTTTATGAAACGAATTTTTGCGGCGATTGATATTTCAAGCGAAGCGCGGACACAAATTTCAAATTACATCGAAACTTTGCACGGTGAATTTCCGAATCTTCGCGTCGGTTGGGACAAAGCGGAAAAACTGCACATCACAATAAAATTTTTCGGCGATGTGGAAGACCGCAAAGTTTTATTGTTGTCGAGGATTTTTGAAGAAGTTACGCGGCAGGTTTCGCCGTTCAAATTACAAATTGCAAAGACCGGCGTTTTTCCGTCGCGGCGAAATGCGCGGATTTTGTGGCTTGGTCTGCAAGATGAAAAGGGAAGTTTGAATTACATAAATAATATTTTGGAAAGCGAATGCGAAAAAAACGGATTCATCAGAGAAAAGCGGTTATTCAAACCGCATTTGACAATTGCGCGGTTTCGTCAGCCGGAAAAATCGAAGGATTTGGTTGAGAAACATTTGCAAACGAATTTTGAAACCGACGGATTTGAAGTCGGCGAAATTACCATTTACGAAAGCAAACTGCTGCCGACGGGTTCGGTTTATTCGATTGTTTCAAAACACGAATTCGGAAAATAATCAGCCTTCAATTGAAGCTAATTTTCGCAATTTCACGATTTCGTCCAAGATTTTATCTGCCATTTCGCGCTTCGGCATCAAGGGCAAATCAATTTCATTTTCCCGCGTTAAAATTGTCGCAATATTCGTGTCCGTATTAAATCCCGCACCTTTTTTTGTAATGTCGTTGGCGACGACCAAGTCGAGATTTTTCTTTTCCATTTTCGATTTCGCATAATTTACAACATCATTCGTTTCCGCCGCAAAACCGACGACGAGCAAATTTTTGTGACGATTCTGTGAAACATTCGATAAAATATCCGGCGTTTTTTCGAGTTCCAAAGTCAAAACATCTTGGTTAGTTTTTTTAATTTTGAAATCTTCAATATTGCGCGGACGATAATCGGCAACCGCCGCCGCGCCGACGAAAATTGTCGCGTTCGGTAATTCTTTCATTACCGCATTAAACATTTCTTCGGCTGAAATTGTCCGAATTATTTTGATATTTTCCGGCGGTTCAGCCGTTGTTACGCCGCACACGACCGTAACTTTTGCACCGCGCTTCTGCGCCGCTTCCGCCACGGCAAAACCCATTTTGCCCGACGAATGATTCGAGATAAACCGCACCGGATCAATCGCTTCGCGCGTTCCGCCGACGGTTATCAAAAGGCTTTCGCCTTTTAAGTCCAAAGTCCAAAGTCCAAAGTCCAAAGTTTGATTTTCTTGACTTTGGACTTTGGACTTTGGACTTTGGACTAAGACTTCCAGTGCTTGCGCCGCAATGTTCTCGACATCCTCCAATTTTCCCGTGCCGACGGTTTTGCAGGCTAATTCGCCGGAAATCGGTTCAACAAATTGAACGCCGTCTTTTTTTAATTGTTCGATATTACGCTGCGTTGCCGGATTTTCCCACATTGTCGTATTCATTGCGGGCGCGACCAAAACCGGCGCGGTCGAAGCTAAATAAGTTGAACTCAGAAAATCGTCGGCGATGCCGTTCGCAAATTTTGCGATAATATTTGCCGTCGCCGGAACGATTAAAAGCAAATCAATATTTTGCGAAAAATTGATATGAGCAATCGGATCGGAATTTTCCGGCGCGTAATCGTCAATTAAAACGTAATTTTCGGTCAATGCGCGAAACGTCAGCGGCTGAATAAATTCCGTCGCGTGTTTCGTCATCGCCACGCGCACTTCGCAGTTTTGTTTTTGCAAAAGCCGCAAAACTTCAATCGCTTTATAAGCCGCAATTCCGCCCGAAACGCCGAGTCCGACACGATATTTTTTGCTTTCCGTCATAAAATTATCCACAGATTAACACAATTGCAAACGGATAAAAAACAATGCGGAATTTTACAGCAAAGACAAATAAATTTTGTGTTAAAATGTTCAAAGCACGAGAGAAAATGACAGAACAGCCAAATTTATTTCAACCAGATGCCGACACGCCGATTGTCGAAAAAGTTTTACTTTACGCGCTCGGCGATTTTCAGTCGCGCGGTCTGACTTTAGCCGAAAGAGAACTTCCGCTCGACCGTTTGCGCGGCGCGTTCAAACGTGCGGCGGAAAACTTCGGTTTGGAAGAATTTTCCGATGAAAAAATCGCCGAAAACCTTGGAAAACTCGGCGCGAAAATTATCAAAGTTCCGATTTACGTCGCCAAACATCCTTTTCGCGTAACCGTTTCGACAAACTTAGCCGCCAAAGCTAAAGAGTTTTATCAAAACTCAATAAATGACGATTGAACAAACCGTAAAATTATTTGGAGCATTCCGATTCTAACGCTAAAATAAAATACAGAGGTGAATTTATGTCAGCAGTAATTGATACAGTCGAAAAAAAGCCAACTTTAAAAGTGCCGAAAGAATATGTCGAGATCGAATTTCCCGAACCGTTGTTCTTTATCGTCAAAGTTCCGGGGCGCAAATTTTCCGATCAGGAACTTTATGAGATTGACGCGGCAAACGAAGATTTGCGAATAGAAACCAACGCAGAAGGAGATTTAGAAGTTATGCCGCCGCCATTCCCGGAAACTAGCAGAAGAAATATGACTATTGATGCGCGACTTTGGATTTGGACGGAAAAGGACAAAACCGGAGTTTGTTTTGAATCGTCCGCCAAATTCACACTGCCGAACGGCGCGAAACGAATGCCCGACGCGGCTTGGATTTTGAAGGAACGCTATTTCGCGCATTCGGAAGAAGAACGCTCGGAAAGTTTCACGCGCATTGCGCCGGATTTTGTCATCGAACTGCGCTCGAAATCAGACCGCTTGCGGAATTTGAAAGACAAAATGCTCGAATACATCGAAAACGACGTGCGTTTGGGCTGGCTGATTGATCCGTTTGAAAAGAAACTTCACATTTACCGAAGCAGCGGTGAAATCGAGATTTTGGAAAACGCTAAATCGGTTTCGGGCGAAGATGTTTTGGTCGGTTTTGAATTGGATTTGACGGAAATTTGGTAGATAAATGAATATTGCACAAATGAATAAAAAAGATTTAGACATTGATTATCCGAACGCGAAACTCGCTTACACGATTATCCAATCGCTTTTGCAAAATCAGGAAGCGTTGAGCGATTTGCTCGCGGTAATGGCACACGTTCTTGATGAAGATGTGGCAAAGGCTTTGACAAATACGAACGAATGGGAAAAGTATCTCGAAGCGAAACGCGAACTCGACAATACGAAATTGCAGATTGAAAAATTTACGGATGAGTTGAAGAAATTAGAAGGAACGCCGTCATCCTGACGGCAATGGACGCGGAGGCATTCAAACAGAGTTCGCATTAATGAACATCGAATGATAAGTAAAGTTATTAGATTGCTTTTGCAATCTTGCCGTCAGGATGACGGCGTTCCAATATATGTTTGATTTAGTTGTCATCGGAGCTGGTCCGGCGGGAATTTCCGCTGCTTACGAAGCGCAAAAACTCGGCTTGAATTATCTCGTTATCGAAAAGGGTTTAATCGGAAACACGGTTTATCATTATCCGGTTGGCTTGACCGTTTTTTCAACGACGAACGAACTCGAATTTCGTGAAGGCGATTTGAAACCGGCGCGGGAGAAGCCGACTCGTGAGGAATTGCTGTCTTATTATGTGCGGTTTGTTTTGGATAACGAACTCAATGTGCAGTGGAATGAGGAAGTTTTAAAGGTCGAACAAATCGGCGAAAATCATTTTCGCACAATCACTAACAAAGGCGAATACGAATCGAAAAATATTTTGTTCGCCATCGGCGCGATGGATTATCCGCGAAAATTGAACGTCAAGGGCGAGGATTTGCCGAAGGTTCACGATATGTTCCGCGAAACTTATCCGTGGGTGAAAAAGCGGGCGTTGATCGTCGGCGGCGGAAATTCTGCCGGAGAAGCCGCGCTTTTTCTGGCGGAAGAAGGTGCGGAAACGACTCTGGCGATATTTCGCAAGGATTGGGAAAGCACCGATCCGAAACAAGGCTGTATAAAATATTGGGTGCGCGATCCGTTGCAGGAACAACTCAAAAAGCGTTGTCTGAATCTGTTTTTTCTCGGCAAAGTTCTGGAAATCCGCGAAAACGATGTGATTTTGGAAGACGAAGACGGGAAAGAGTGCGTTTTGGCGAACGACGTAGTTTTTATCTTAATCGGTTCGGACGCTGATTTGACGATGCTGAAAAATCTCGGTGTCGAAACCGAATTCGGCAAATACGGCGAAGTTCCGGTTTATGATGACGAAACTTTTGAAACGAATGTCGCGGGCGTTTATGTCGCCGGACATTTTACGAATCATCGTCATATAAAAGGCGCGATTGACGCGCCGCAGAAGTTTATTCCGAAACTTGCCGAAAATTTGAAGAAGAATTCTGCCCACGAAACACACGAAAAAGACGAAAAAAGAGAAATACAAATTTTTTAATATTTTATTTTCGTGTTATTTCGTGTATTTCGTGGGCAATTAAAAAAATGAACATCATACGCGCAAAAGAAATATTAAAACATCAATTCGGCTACGATTCGTTTCGGATGAATCAGGAAGCGGCGATTGAGGCTGTTTTGGATAAAAAAGATGCGGTCGTTTTGATGCCGACGGGCGGCGGGAAATCGCTTTGTTATCAGATTCCGGCGTTGATGCAGGAAGGTTTGACGCTGGTGGTTTCGCCGCTTATTGCGCTGATGAAAGATCAGGTTGATGCGCTTGTCGGCAATGGCGTGAGCGCGGCTTTTTTGAATTCTTCGCAGACGAACCGTGAACAAATCGAAGTTTTTCAAAGAGTTAAAAGCGGCGAATTAAAACTTTTATACGTCGCGCCCGAACGTCTTTTGCAGAGCGGCGATCAGTTTATTGATTTTTTATCAAACATCAATGTTTCGCTGTTTGCGATTGACGAAGCGCATTGTATTTCGAGTTGGGGACACGATTTTCGCCCCGAATACATTCAGCTTGGAAAACTTAAACGCTGTTTTCCCGATATTCCGATTATTGCGCTGACGGCGACTGCCGATAAACTCGTTCGCAAAGATATTTTCGAGCGTTTGAATATCAAACACGCCGAACTTTTTATATCGAGTTTTAATCGTCCGAATATTTATTATTCGGTTGAACCGAAACGAAATTCCTACGCGCGGCTGCTTGATTTTTTGGAAGAACGGCGCGACGAAAGCGGAATTATTTATTGTTTGAGCCGCGCTTCGACGGAAAGTTTGGCGATGGATTTGCGCGACGAAGGTTTTTCCGTATTGCCTTATCACGCTGGTTTGGACAAAGCGACACGCGATAAAAATCAAGAACTTTTTCTCAATGACGATGTAAAAATTATCGTCGCAACTATCGCTTTCGGGATGGGAATTGACAAATCGAACGTGCGTTTTGTCGTGCATAATGATTTGCCGAAAAACATCGAAAGTTATTATCAGGAAACCGGACGCGCCGGACGCGACGGGCTTGAAAGCCACGCGCTTTTGTTTTTCAGTTGGGGCGATGTCGTTAAATTAAAAGGTTTTGCCGAAGTCGAAAACAACAAACAACAAACCGACATAATGCTCAAAAAGCTCAATCAAATGGGCGAATTCGGCGAGATGAAAATGTGCCGACGCAAGTTTTTATTAAAATATTTTGATGAAGATTTTGCGGAAGATTGCGGGAAATGCGACAACTGCAACACGACTTTTGAAAAGTTTGACGGCACGATTATCGCGCAAAAGGCTTTGAGTGCGGTGGTGCGAACGGGACAAAGTTTCGGGTTGACGTATTTGATTGATTTGTTGCGCGGCTCGAAGTCACAGAAAATGCGGCTCGAACATCTGAACTTGAAAACTTACGGTGTCGGCGCGGACATTTCAAAAAATAACTGGTTCGATTATTTTAAGGATTTGATTTCGCAAGGCTTTTTGGCGCAAACCGAAGGACAATATCCGACGGTTGTTTTAACCGAAAAAAGCGAAGACGTTTTAAAGGGAAACGTCGAAGTCGAACTTTTTAAAGTCATCGAAAAAGAAGACAAAAAACAGTCGCTCGTGTCGGAAGTTTCGCTTCCATACATCAAAGAATTGTTTGACGCATTGAAGATTTTGCGAACCGCTTTTGCACGTGAAGAAAGCGTGCCGCCGTATGTCGTTTTTTCCGACGCGACGCTGATTGAAATGTCAACTTATTTGCCCGAAGTTAAAAATGAAATGCTGAAAATTTCCGGTGTCGGCGATGTTAAAATGGAGAAATACGGCGCGGATTTTCTGGCGAAAATCACAGATTATTGCGAAGAAAATAATCTCGAATCGAGGATAAATTTGAAAACGCCGAAACACGAACCGAAAAAACGCACGAAACGAAATGCTAAGGGCGAAGATACTTACACGATTTCGCTGAAAATGTTCAAAAACGGCGCGTCCATTGACGAAATCGCTGAACAACGCGAATTAGCAAGCGGCACGATTGAAACACATCTCGTCAGATTTATTCCGTCCGGCGAAGTAAAACTAACGGAAATTGTTCCCGAATATAAAATCGAAACAATCAGAAACGCGATTATCGAAATGAACGCCGATCAAGGAATCGGACCAATCAAAGAATTTTTGGGCGAAGACTACAGCTACGGCGAAATTCGCGCCGTCGTCGCGGATTTTATGCGGATGGCAAACGCCGTCGGAAGATGAAAATTCCAAATTTATCAGACAAATTCACCATTCAATATCCGCTATTTTTTTGAGGTTTGAAAACGGGCGCGGATCGCTTCATCCGTCAATTCAACCCGCGGATTCAGCACATTATCGGCGACAAGCGAAAATGTATTACAGTTTAACGTCGCTTGTCCGTATTCGTTTGTCCACAAATCCGGCGGCAGATTCAGGCGCGTATCGAGCCGGTTAATAAATCCGGCAAGCGTTTGTTTTTCAGTTTGCGGTTTGTAAAATATTTCGATTTGATAAAGTTTCGCTTCAAAAAAGCGCAGGTAAAGTGCGCGGACATTCGGCAAAAATGAGGGCGATTTTTTATCAATATAATTTTGAAAAAACGTGCCTTCTTTTTTAACTTTTATTTTCAGTTTGCCGCCGAAAACATTTTTTGCTTCCTTCGGCGACATTCCGAGCCGCAATCCGAGCAAAATCGGCGCGTCCGCAATTTCCAAACTGCAATTCCGCATCTGCGCTGACGCGCTTGAAACGAACAGAATAATTATTAAGAAAATGATTTTCATTTTAATTTTTCGGCAAATCCGGTCGTATCCATTTCAGATTTTGCAGCGAAAAGCGTTAAGATAACGTCTTCGATTATACATTGAATTTATGAAAAAAATTATCACAACCTTTTTTTTGATGTTGAGCGTTTGCACGGTAGTTGCTTTTAGTCAAACGAAGAAAACAACCGTTCGCCGTCCGGTTAAAAAAACGACGGTGAAAAAAACGACTCCGCGAAAAAAATTTCCAAGATACAGAGTTATACGAAAAAATACTATGAATATACCGCAGCCAGCCGCGATGACGACCGCATCGGGTTTAACTTATATCGTTACGAAACACGGCGAAGGCGCACAATTAAAAGTCGGCGACAATATCATCGTTAATTACACCGGACTTTTGACAAACGGACAAAAATTCGACAGCTCGCTCGACCGCGGCGAACCTTTTTCATTTCCGCTCGGCGCGGGCAGAGTGATTAGAGGTTGGGACGAAGGTTTTGAAAAACTCAGAATCGGCGACCACGCGACATTGATTATTCCGCCATCAATCGGCTACGGCGACCGCGGCGCAGGCGGCGTGATTCCGCCCGGCGCGACTTTGATCTTTATTGTTGAAGTTTTAGGCGTAAAATAATCTGCTGATTAAACTTCAAATTTTTCTACGAATCAACGGGCGGCATATTTGCGCCCGTTTGTTTGTTCCTCAACCCAGCCTTTTTAGCGTCCGATTCTTTTTTCGCCTTTCTTAAATAAAGACACAATTCACGAAGTCGGTCAACCGTTTTCAACCGCCGCAAAATCGCTGCTTCGGACATATCAACTTTCATCATTTTCCAACCTCGCAATGTCTGCCAAATCCTGCGGTCTGCCCGCCAGAGTTTTCATTTTTATCAATCCCGTCCGCGACACGACGGAAAGTTTATTGCCGAGAAAATCAATAGTTTCCCGCGTTTCCCAAACGTCTTCTACGTGCGGCGTAACAAGCAGTAAATCAAGCGAAAGCACTTCGCCGTTTGAATCAATTTTAGAAACGCGCTGAATCTCAACGGCTCTTTCCTTAAAAGATATATCGAGTTCCCGAATATCAAACTCTTTTTCAGCCGCAATTTTATACGTTTTTTCAAGCGATTCAGGTTGAATCAAAATATCAATATCCAAAGTCGCCCGCGCCAAACCGTGAATCGCCAACGCCAAACCGCCGCACACCGCATATTCGATTCCGCCGTCTTCCAAAGCGGAAATTATTTGTGATAATTCATCTAAAAGCGTTGACATTTTATTTGTTCAATTGATTATACATTGCAGAAGTTTCTCCCATAAAACTGACAAATTCTTCGATTAGTTCGGTCGGATTTTCCAAAAGATGTTTGTTCAAATATCGAATTTGCGATTCTTTATCTTTTTCACGAATTTTCGAGAAGTCGAAAAAGCGAATTTGATAAATGAAATCGAGTTGTTTATAAATCTTCAGTTTTGTTAGTTCCGAAATAATTTTAGACAGCGCGGAAAAGTTTGATTTTATTTCGGAAAACTCGAAATAAAATTCAAATGAATCATCCGTTTCTCCGCGTTGATTGCCTTTTTTCCAATCTACGAGATGATATTTTTTCAGCGAAACTGCATAACGCTTGAGCAGATGCGACTTTTCTGATTTTTGAAAAAAATAGTTTTCCAAAATTTCTAAAAAATCGGCATTGATTTGTTTGTGATTATTGGTTGTCAATGAAATGCCGACTAACGAATCCCAAAAACCGATTGTGTAATGCGGGTTTTTGGAAATCTCGGTTTCCGAAATTTCAATTCCGTAAGGTTCCCAAA
The DNA here is from genome assembly GCA_038200505.1 of Pyrinomonadales bacterium. Classification (GTDB taxonomy): domain Bacteria; phylum Acidobacteriota; class Blastocatellia; order Pyrinomonadales; family Pyrinomonadaceae. Next base: position 22,793 of record JBBPXX010000150.1, read on the forward strand.
GACCGGCTTTGGTTCGATGATGGCGTTTGAACGGCAAATCCCTTTCTTTAATTTTTTCGTCAAGCCGATTCAAAAGAAGAGAAAATTGTTCACGATGAATTTCCGAATCAATATCGCCTTTAATAATGTAATTCAGATTTAGTTTTTGTCCTGTCATAGAAATATATTCAGTGAATTCTGAAATCAAAAATTGTTCCCGCTGATTTGTCGTTTCTTTAAGTTTTAGGAAAATACTGCAAATTTCTTCCCAAGTAATATTTATTATGGAAATCTTGGAATTATTTTCCGTAAGTTCATTTTGTTTAAGATTAAAACCATTTTTGCCCGTGATGTGCCGAAAAATTTGATATTTGGAAACGGTGTTATTGCCTATTTTGGTTTCAAATAACAAGGTTTCTTTATCGCCAATAATCCAAGCATCGGCTCTGTTTCCATATAGTAATTGAAGAATGCTGTTTAGTTCAGAATATTTTACCGAAACATTTTCAACTAAAATGTCGGATTCATCATCAGAAGCCAAATGCTTTTTTATCTTTTTTACAATTTCGGTCTTTTCTTGCTCCGATTTATTTTCGAGAAATGAAGTCTTTAAATTCTTAAAATCGCCAATTGTAAATGTTGATTTGTTTCTCTGTAAAATCACCACGAACTTTTCCGCAACAGATTTTTTGTCGTAATTATTGGTGTTCTGCAAATCAAAGACAAATGATTTCGACGCAGAATCTTTTCCCAGAAGTGTTTTGATAAATAAATTTTGATTTGAGTTTTCAAGACTTTTAATCGCAATGATTAGTGCGCGTGTTAGATTATCTTCAAGTTGCTTTATTCTCTCGGAACTACTTAAATTTCCTTGATTGTAAGAGTAAAAAAGATTTAAATGCTTTTCCATATCAAATCGTTTCCAATTCGGCTTTTAATCTGCTCAAAGCGGTTTTATCCTGCAAAAGTCTTTCGATAAGTTCATCGGCTTTGTTCATATTTTGCGAACCGTCAATTTTTTCGCGCAGAGTTTGGTTTATCAAAGTTTGATAACCCGTTTTGGAATTTTCAGCCTGCGTTTTGAAATGTTCGACAATATCCGCGTCGAGATAAATCGTGATGCGTGATTTCGAGTCTTTAACAGCCTTCAGTTCGCCTAAAAAAGCAGGTCGTTCGATTCTCTTAAAACGCTTGTTAAATTCTTCTTCGCTGTCTAAAATTGTTTCGTCAAAATCATCCTTTTTCATATTGTTTCACCATCCATTTTTCCGCTCGTCTTGCCGTGATTAAACGAACTTCGTCGTCATCCGTATATGTAAATACTGTGAACACCAAACCGTATTCGACTGTGAATCCTATTACGGAATAGCGTATTTCGTCGCTTGAATGTTCCGAGTCTTCACGATAAATTCCAAAAGCATCGTCGAAAACATCAAGTATCAAGACAAAATCAACCCGATGATCTTCAATAACTTTTCGTCTTTTCGATTCTTCCCAAACGAACATAATTCGAGTTTATATGCACAATATATGTATGTCAATGAATTTGTAAAGGTCAGAACCATCTGCGGTAGCGGATGGTTTAATGCGAAGGATTCAAGACTTACTTTTCACTCTAATATCACAACTTCAACCGCCCGCTACCGCAGGCGGTTCTGACATTAACTCACAACAGTCGGCGGTTGCATCACCGTTCCGCAATTATCACAGGTTCGCAAATCAACGCTCGCGTAAAAGCGTTTGAAAACGCTTTGAAACTGCGTCGTGATGTCGTCTAATTCAAAATATTCTTCGTAAAGTTTTAAATTACAGTTTTCGCAAAACCACATCAGACCGTCTTTTTCGCCGTCGCGCCGTTTGCGTTCGATGACGAGTCCGACGGTGTTTGCGCCGCGCACGGGATTGTGCGGAACTCTCGGCGGGAGAAGGAAAATCTCGCCTTCTTTGATCGGCACGTCAACGGCTTTGCCGTCTTCCTGAACTTTGACGAGAATATCGCCTTCGAGTTGATAGAAAAGTTCCTCGCCTTCGTCCCAATGATAATCCTTGCGCGAATTCGGTCCGCCGACGACCTGCACGATAAATTCCGCGTCTTCGTAAACCAACTTATTCCCGACGGGCGGTTTGAGCAAATGACGATGTTCGTCAATCCATTTTTTGAAATTAAAAGGTTTTTGTATTGGCATAATTTTTATTTTAGCCCACAAAACACACGAAAGAAACGAAAAAGAAGAAAAACGGTAATTTATTTCGTTCTTTTAGTGTGTTTCGCGGGCAGAGTTTCTTTCTTAAAATTCTAAAACTTTATTCACCGTTCGCCAATTTCGCGCCGTTGAAGGAATTTTTAATTTTTTGGCGATATAATCTTTGCCGACCAAACTGTTCAAAACGCTGACGCGCAAAAGGCAGAAAATTTCGCGTTTTTGCACGGCGAACATTTCGCGCAAGGTTTCCATTTTGATTTTATTTTTCCCGCCGACGTTGATGCCGCGCAGGAAGGCAGTGTATTTCATAATCAATCAATTGTCGCAATAACTTTCAATTCAATCGCAATCGGTGTCGGCAAACTGCTGATTTCAACGGTTGTTCGGCACGGTTGGTTGTCCGCGAAATATTCGGCGTAGATTTTATTATACATCTTAAAATCGTCCTTCATATTTGTCAGAAAAACCGTTACGTCGACGATTTTGTCCCAAGACGAGCCGGAGTCTTCCAAAATATAACGGACATTTTGAAAAACCGAACGGCATTGTATTTCGATGTCGTAAGAAAGAATCCCGCCGTTTTCGGCTAATTCAACGCCCGGAATTTTCTTCGTTCCGCGAGTTCGAGGACCAACACCTGATAAAAACAAAAGATTTCCGACGCGCCGCGCGTGCGGGTAAAGTCCGACAGGTTCGGGAGCTTTTGATGAATTAATAATATTTTTTTCGCTCATTTAAAGTTTTTCCAACCATTATTCGGTAGTCTGAATTATTTTATAATGAAAATTCCATACAGTCATATTTGGAAAAAAGGGAATATAGGATAATATTTAGTGAAAATAGAGATTTACCTGAAAAAATCGCAGATTTAATTCAGGATTTTATTTATATCGCAATAAAAACAATACGGAGATATTTAATGGCAAACAGAACAGCAATCATTGAAACGAACAAGGGAACAATCAAATTTGAACTTTTGGAAGAAGACGCGCCGAAAACGACGGAGAATTTTCGGCTGTTGGCGGAAAAAGGTTATTACGACGGCGTGATTTTTCATCGCGTCATTAAAAATTTTATGGTGCAGGGCGGCGATCCGCTCGGCGAAGGTTACGGCGGCGAATCGGCTTGGGGCGGAAAATTTGACGACGAAATCAATAAATCTTCTGCGCTTTATCAAGGTCCGTATAGCAAAGGAACTATCGCAATGGCAAATGCCGGACCGAATACCAACGGTTCGCAGTTTTTTATAATGCACAACGATTATCCGCTGCCGCCGAGTTATACGAAATTCGGTCAAATTATTGAAGGGCAAGATGTTGTGGATGAAATCGCCGAGGTTGAAACCAACGCTAACGACAAACCGCTTGAGCAGGTCGTGATGGAAAAAGTTACCATTTCGTAAATCGTAAATCGTGAATCGTAAATAGAAAGAAAAATGATTTAAGTAGTCGCGCTTAAATACATTAGACTATTTTCGGTATTAAAGCCTTTGTTTTATTGAGCTTCTAACATCAATATAGTCTAAGCTAATTCAGCACGACTACTTACGATTTACGATTCACGATTCACGATTTACTATCTTATGCGAGGTGTGATTCAAAGAGTTTCCCGCGCTAAGGTTTCGGTTGGCGGTGAAATCGTCGGCAAAATCGGGAAGGGAATTTTGATTTTGCTCGGTGTTTCCGGCGAAGATACGGAAAAAGAAGCAGTTTATCTTTTGGAAAAAACGCTTAATTTGCGGATTTTTGAAGATGCCGACGGTAAAATGAATCTGTCTTTGCTCGATATCGGAGGCGAACTTCTCGTCGTTTCGCAATTTACTTTATACGGCGACACGCGAAAAGGTCGCCGTCCTTCTTTTATCGAAGCGGCAAAGCCGGAAAAAGCCGTCGAACTTTACAAATTTTTTGTTTCGGAAGCAAAAAAGCAAATCGAAAAGGTCGCCACCGGACGTTTTCAGGCGATGATGGATGTCGAACTCGTCAATGATGGTCCGGTAACGATTTTGATTGACAGCGCAAAAACTTTTTAGGGGAAATATCAAAAAATATGTTCAGAAAACTTTCAATTTTATTCATTTTTATTTCGCTTTTCACTTTTTTATCGTGCAAAAGTGTGAACGACAACACGAAAAATTCAAACACGAACACTGCCGAGATCAAAAAAGGTGCTGCACCGATTGCCGATAACGAAATCGCCGTTATCGAAATGGAACAGCCTGTTTTTGGTCCGATAAAAATGGAACTTTATTCAAATATCGCGCCGAAAATGGTCGCTCAGTTTAAAGAACTCGCCAAAGAAGGTTTTTATAACGGCACGACTTTTCACCGCATCAACCGAACGGTTATTCAGGGCGGCGATCCGAATTCAAAAGACGATAATCCGACCAATGACGGAGCGGGAAATTCCGATAAGCCGAATGTTCCGGCTGAATTTTCCGATATTCCTTTTGAAAACGGAATTGTCGGAGCGGCACGCGGACCCGATAATAATTCGGCAAATTCTCAATTTTTTATTATGCTCAAATCCGAACCGAATTTTAACAACCGCTACACGGTTTTCGGCAAAGTGATCGAAGGAATGAACAACGTGCGGACAATCTCCGGCGTGCCGACCGGCGCAAGTGCTTCCGATTCAAGAATGCCGGAACGTCCGCTCGACGATGTGAAAATAAAGCAGATAACTATTCAGCCGAAATAATATTTGACTGTTTATTTTTTGAGATTTATTGTTATCAAAGTTATATGCTCGCGTAGCTCAGTGGATAGAGTGCTTCCCTCCGAAGGAAGAAGTCGTTGGTTCAAATCCAACCGCGAGTATTCATTTTATATTCAAGATAAAATTCCATAAAAACTATTTTCCCTTAATAAATTTTTGAGGTGGTCGTCTAATGAAACAGGACACAAAACTCTCTGTTAAAACCTAAGGTTGGCAGACGATTCGAAAGCCGAGAAATGGGGATTTTAGGTCTGCCGGAACTGCTTGGCGGCGGGTAAGTATTAAGTTCGGGTCATCAAAACGATTTTGAGATTCGCCCCACGAACTTCCGCGAACGACATAATATTCTTGGCGCGACGGATCACGGTCGCCTCCATTTCCGGGATAGAGAGCGTATTTTGAAGAAGTCCATTCAATCACATTACCCAGCATATCTTTTACGCCGCGACCAGAGTTTCGTCCAAAGATGCTCCGACTTTGGAAACTTTGCCGGTAGCAAAATTGACTAAGTTCTCGCGCCAATCATTGCCCCACGGAAAATTTGTTTGCTGTGCGCCGTTTCGGGCGGCAAATTCCCATTCTTCCTCGGTCGGCAAACGACAAGTTTTATTATCACGTTTGGAAATCCACTCCGCGTAGGCTTTGGCATCCGCTAATGAAACAAATGTTACCGGCATTTGTTGCTGACCTTCCGGTATTTTGCCGCTGTCCCAAACTCCGGGTGCGGCGTGTCCGGTCGCTTTTATAAAGGTCGCATATTCTTCATTGCTGATCTCGACTTTGCCTATATTGAAAGACTTGATTGTAATCGGATGAGCCGGAAATTGATCGCCCCAATCCAAATTATTCCAGGCAACGTCGTTTCTGCCCATTTGAAAAGTGCCGCCTTCGAGCGAAATTATCTCCGTTTTCGCGTCCGGCACTTTTTCAATCGGTTTTTCAACGGGTTTGTTATCATACGGAATGGACTTGAAGAATATGCAATAAATCTTTAAGCTAAGGAAATGAATAAAGCCTTACCCGAGATAAAAGAAAGCGTAGAAGATTTGCGACAGAAAATCAAAGCCGAAAAGGACAAGCAAAAGAACAGT
>JBBPXX010000151.1:0-14150 GCA_038200505.1 Pyrinomonadales bacterium
ATGTCCGCGCCCGCTTTGATCGCCATCACCGCGCCTTCCGTTCCCGGAAAATTTTTCGTAATCGCGCCCATTCCCAACGAATCGGTCGTGATAATCCCGTCAAATTTCAGTTCTTTGCGAATCAAATCTTGATTGATCTGCGGCGAAAGCGAAGCCGGAATATTGTCGCCCGTAACTTTCGGCAGAGCAATGTGTGCCGTCATCAGAGAATCAAGTCCATTTGCAATTGCGGCGCGAAACGGCGCGAGTTCGACCGTTTCGAACTGTTCGCGGCTGATGTTGATGACGGGCATATCAATGTGCGAATCCATCGTCGTATCGCCGTGTCCGGGAAAATGTTTGGCAGTCGAAAGCACGCCGCCGTCTTTCAAACCGCGAACTTCGGCGGCGACGAATTCGGCGGTTTTCTGCGGATTTTCGCCGTAACTGCGGACGTTGACCATCGTATTTCCGGGATTGTCGGCAACGTCGGAAACCGGACCGTAAAGCCAATTGATGCCGATTGCCCGCATTTCTTCGGCGATAATTCGCCCCTTTTTGTAAGAAAATTCGGTGTTGTCCGTCGCGGCGATTCCCATATTATGCGTGAACGACGTGCCGCTTTTGATCTGCATCGGCAAACCGCGCTCGAAATCCGCCGCCATCAGCAGCGGGACTTTGGCAGTTTTCTGCATCTCGTTCGTCATCGCGGCAAGTTCGAGCGCGTCGCCGCGATAAAAAACGAAGCCGCCGACTTTGTTTTCGATGATCTGTTTGCGAATATCGATGAATTTTTCGCTGTTGACGTTTTTAAATTCGCCGAGCGAACCGACGACGATCATCTGCCCGATCTTTTCGCGCAAAGACAACGAACGCAAAGTCTTTTCAACCCACGCTGCGTCTTTTAAATTTTTACCCGAAGTCTTTTTCCGCGTCGTCTGCGCGGCAATTCCGCCGAAATTTGCGGCGGCGAGCGCGAAACAAAAAACTACGGCGAGAAATTTTTGCGCTGTGTTAAAAATTAAATTTTGATTTTTCATACTTCTTTATAACTTTACGAAATTATTTCGTCTAATTTTTCGGCGTGCCGTAAATATCAATTTTCTCCGCGCCTTGCGCGGCATCTGTCGGAGTTACGACGATGTTTGAATTGTTCGGACAGCGCATATCTGTAAAGCGCGTTTTGTCGAGCGGAATTTGTTTGGCATCCGCGCCTGCGCCGCGCAGAAGAACCGTGTTCAGCCATTCCGCGCCCGTAACCTGCGCTTTGGTCGCCTGCACCGGTTTGCCTTCGTTCCGCACTTGGTCAATCGCGTTGACGCGCTTGAATTGACGCGGAATATTCGGCGCGAAACCTTCGGCATCAAAATCGGTTTGGAATGTTTTATCTTTCCCGTTTGAAACGACGAGGCGCAGTTTTTTCGGCGCGACGATGTAAATCGCCATCTGCACCGTTTCGCCCGGAAAAAAATATAATCTTTCTTCTAATGCCGGTTCAATCCAAGTTTTCGTCCGCCAAAATATCCGAAAAGCATCGCGTTTCTCGCTTCGTTTGCCGTTTTTGTCGGTTGAAAATCCCCACGTCAGCCCCGCGTCAACTTCGTATTTTTCGCCCGCGTTGCCGCCCATATAAACCGAAAAATTGTCGAGCGGCTGTTTATTCTCCGCATCCAGACGATTTTCGTCAATCTGCGGCGTGCCGAGTTTGACGAATCCGGCGATTCCCGTCCAAACGTCAAAACTCGAAACGGCTTTGCGGTAATACGCGCCGGGAAAACACGGCAGAGTCGCGGGCGGAATTATTTCGCCGCCCGCGTTCTTGGCGATGTTTGTTTTGCTGATCGTAATCGCATCGCCGATTTTCAAATTTGCGAGAATCCACTTTCGCGCGTCGCCGTTCGCGCTCAAAATAAAACCATCTTTATCAACCGAAATTGCGCCCGGATCGGGTTTGTTCTGCATGTAAACCACGCCCGCGCGATCTTGGATAATTGACACTGTGTTATCCACGACATAAACATCAACGCCGTTTTTGAACGTCGGTTTTTTCTTATAATACTCCGTCGTAAAATAAACGATTTCATTTTCTCCGCGCTGCCGGTCTTGTCCGGCAACTACAAATCTTTGACCGTTCGCCGCGACGATTTCCGTTTTGTTCTGCGCGAAAACCGCCGAACCGAAAATCACTAATGTAAAAACAAAAACAAAACATTTATTTATAAAATAATTCATTTCAAAATCCATTAAAAAAACATAACAGTTGCGATAATCAAACCGATTATACAGACGATCATCATCGGCAAAAGCGTCTGTTTTGTTAATTCCTCAACGCGAATGCCTGTAAAATTAGCGATCCAGACGTTGTGTGTATTTGTCGGATCGCAGACGTTCTGAACCTGCACGATTGACATAATCGCGGCTAAAATTGCCAGCGCGGGCAGAATTCCCGCACCGAACATAAGCGAGAAAATGCCGATGCCGACACCGAAAACATTGAGCGGTCCGCGATATAGTGCGAGCGGCGATAAAAGTCCGAAAAAGAGAATGTAGGAAACCGCCGATTGAACCGGTAATGCCTGAATAAGCGGTTCGAGCGCGGCTTTGACATCCGGCAGATTCAGAGCGTTAAGAAGCATTCCGATGCCCATCATCAAAATCGCCGCCGGTGCGCCGTCTTCGATGCCGCGAATCGCCGCCGCCGATAAATTTTTAATCGCCGATTTCGGCTGCGTCGTCAAAACTCCGAACAACGAACCGATAATAAAAGCCGCGATAAAGTCCAATTTTATGCCAAAGTAGTTAAAACCGAAAAACAAAATAAGCGGAATAATCGGCGTTAAAAATGAAATCAGCGGAACGTCCTTTTTGAAATTCTTTTCTACAAATTCGTCTTTTGTTTCGGCTGTCCAAAACAAAATTTCGCCGGACGAACGCGCGGCGATCAGACTGTAAATGACGACGACTGCAACCATCGCGGCAAACAGCAGAAATGCGAAACTTATTACTTCGCTCGGCAATTGCTGATTCGTTTCGACTTTTAATAATTGGCGGTAAAGCGTAAATAAAATCGGGTTGAAAATAAATCCCGTGCCGAAGGCGAGCAGAAAAAGCGTGGAGGCGAGTTTTCGCGGCAGACCCAAACTCATTAAAATCGGCAAAACCAGCGAACCGACGGCGATAATCGCGCCTAAACCCTGCAAAGTCGTGAAAAGAAGTGCCGTTACGACCATCAGCGCGAAGGCGACGACCATCGGTTTGTCTCCGCCGAATTCGGCGGCGCGTTTGATAATCGCTTCGGCAATTCCGGTTTGCAGCATTACGCGCCCCATCATCGCACCCGCGAAAACTGCCGCGTAAACCGGCGCGAGTTTGATCGTTCCGGCGGCGACGACATCATTGACAATAGCAATCGGCGAAAGTTTCACGACCATCGCCACCGCCACCGCAATTGCCGGAAGCGCAAGCAGCGCGGGCATTTTGCGCGTGAACATCAGCGCGGCGAAAACGGCGAAAATGACGAGAATTAATATGCCGATCATAGTAAAACCAAAAGACGCGAAGATTTTTGTAACGCGGCGACGCGGTGACGCGGCGGTTTGTTTTCAAGTTGAACTTGCCTCCGCGTCGCCGCGTCGCCGCGTCGAATTAAAAATTAAACCGTCCGACGAGTTGAATAATCCGCGGGCGATTTCCCTGCGACGTGATAATACCGAATGTCGAACTTCCGAATTGTGTGCCGGGCGTTCCGAAAACGACCGTGTTAAAAGCATTCAGGAATTCACCCCGAATCTGCAATTTTTGTTTGCCTTCGTTAAAACCGACATTTTTGATAATTGAAAAATCCAAATTTTTATAATTATCGCGGCGAATGTCGTTATAAGTGCGGGCGGCATTGCCGAATTCAAAAGCAGCGTCGCTCGGTGCTGAAAAAGCGTCGGAATTAAAAATTGACTGCCCGTTTCGGACGCGGTCACCCAGATCGTTATATCGTGGATCAACTCCCGAAACCCGATTAGGGCGACGCTGCGAAGCACCAACCGTTGTCAAAGTGCTGCCGCCGCCGAGAAACGGCGAATAAGTGATTGTCAGCGGCGCGCCCGTTTGATACACGCCCGTGCCGGAAACTTGCCAGCCGCCGAGAAAAGCGTTGGTTAAACCGTTCCAGTTGCTGCCGTATCGTTTGCCGCGTCCGAACGGCAGTTCATAAGAGAAACTCGCCGTCACGCGATGCGGCACATCAAGCGTCGAATAGGAATATTCACCGTTGAAATCGAATGCGTCCGCCGCATTCGTCGGATCGGTAAAAGACGCGCCGTTGCCGACTCCGCCGGTGTCGAGTGATTTTGAAAAAGTGTAATTAGCTAATGCTGACCAGCCGTCGCTAAAGCGTTTTGCCAAGTTTACCTGCAAAGCATTGTAGTTACTTTTGCCGATCAGCGGGCGCGAATATGTAACGGTCTGATACTGCGGAAAACGCCGCAGAAGCTGCGCTCTCGGAATCGTCGCGCTGTTGAGCGGCGTTCCCGGAAGCAGTCCGGCGAACGGATTCGGCACGGCTTGCGACAAGAATGTTGCTACCGATGTGCAGGCAGTTGTGCCGCAAGCGTTCGGCTGATTAAAATTAGCACGGGCGTAATCTAAAACGCCGCTCGAAAGTTGATTTAAGTTTATATCGCGTGCCGGAAGGTTTTTCCCGTTGGTTCCGACATAAGCGATGTCTATCACCAGATTTTTAGCCAATTCACGCTGAATCACGAGATTATACATCATAGTATAAGGATTCGGGCGGTTCGGTTCGACAACCGAAATACTGTTGCCGAGTTGTGTCAACGCGCCCTGACTGTTTCCAATTGCTCCCTGCAAACCGTTCGGAAACGGATTTGACAAAAATACCGTCTGAGAATTTACCTGCGGATTTGTTCCCGTGGTAAAAGATGTCTGGCTCTGAGTATTGGTGAAATTTGTTCCAACGGCACTGACGGATTCGAGCGAAATCGGTAAAAAGAACATTCCGAAACCGCCTCTGACAGTTGTTTTATTGTTGAAAGCGTAGGCAAACCCGACACGCGGCGCAAAGCGGTTGTAGTTTGTTTCGGTTTGAGGTCCTTCGGGGAAACTTAAAAGACCGTTCAAGTTTCTGATGTTTGGATTAAGCTGTGCGACTGCCGGATCGAGATTTGCTAAGTTTAGATTGCCTTGCAGAGGCGAAGCGGCATCAAAATCAAAATTTGTAATTAACTGCTGCTTATTTGCCGTCGGCGTTTCAAAATCCCAGCGCAATCCTAAATTAAGCGTTAAGTTGCGGAAAATCTTGTAGTCATCCTGCACGAAAGCCGCGCCGTAATGATGAAAAATGGTTATAGGCTGGACGACTTCCTGCGAAATTCCCGACGGAATGCCCAACAAGAACGAAGCGAGCGACGAACCGGAGGCTTCGACCGGCGAAGGCGAACCCGACGGAATCGGACCGCGTGTGGCAAATCGGTTGAACGAAAAACTTCCCGTCGGAGCCAGAAATTGGAAAGGATAAAACTTGTACAAACGATATTCGCCGCCGAATCGGACGGCGTGTTTACCCGTAATATATGTGATTGAATCTGATGCGTTATGCGTATCCCGCGCCTGATCGTTTCCCGTGCCGCCAATTTGACCGGATGTGATTTCGCCCGCCGAAGTCAAACCCTGCGCTCCGCCGCCGATGGTAAATGTCGGAAAAACAAAGACGGGCGCATTGGCAGCCAAATAAGACGGGAGTCCCAACTGAGTCGGATCGAAACCAAAACTGTTTGGTCCCTGTTGCGCGGCGGCTCTGGTAAAGCCGTAGCGGAAATTATTGATTAAGGTTGGAGTCAGGCTGTAAACGTGATTGATTGTCGCGTTTGTAAAACGGTCCTTGACATTGGAAACGGACGTGGCGGCAGTGCCGAAGAAATTTGTCGGCAGGCTGTTTCTTTTTTCATAACTGAAGCGCACGAAAAAGTTTTGCCGTTCGGATACGGTATGGTCAATTCGCGCGGAGATAATATCGCGGGTAAAATCCACCGTGCCGGAAAAAAGAAAGTTATTAATCAAATCGGGTTGATTCGGCAGCGGCAAATACTGCAAAACCGCCAGAGCGACCGGATCGAGACACGCCGAAGTGCGTGCGCCGGAAGTCGGGCAAACAGGCAGCACGCTCAAATTATTGTTGGCAAAAGGCTGTCTTCCTCCGTTGACCAATGCGCCGTAAGGATTGTAAATTTGTCCGAAAAGTGCGGGTGAACCGTTGGGATTCGTAAGTCCCGTGCGTGGTGCGCCGAGCAGTTCGCTCAAATCGCCCGTTCTCATTCGCGCCGTCGGCAGAGTTAGTTCGCGCGTGAACGGATTTTTTTCCCGACGCAGTTCGTAGTTGAAAAAGAAAAATGTTTTTTCAAGTTTACGGAAAAACGAAGGTGTTCCCTCGCCGAACGAAGGAACGAAAACCGGTCCGCCGATTGCGCCGCCGAATTGATGTCGGGAAACGTCATTAATCCGAGATTGACCGAGACGGTTTCGGGAAAATCCGTTGGCGTTTAAGTTACCGTCCTGAAAATATTCATACAGCGCACCGTGAAATCTTCTCGTTCCGGCTTTTGAGGAAATCGTTATGATTCCGCCGCCCGTTCGTCCGTAATCAGCCGGAGCAACACCGGAGATGACCTTGAATTCGCGGATCGCGTCCTGCGGCGGCGAAATAGTTACGCCGTTGAAATCGCCGATGGTGTTTGTTACGCCGTCGAGCAAAACGTCGTTGGTTGAAGCACGTCCGCCGTTAATGGCAAAATTCGAGTCGAAAAAGTTGCGGTTGGCTGATGAACCGACCTGACTGTTGGCGTTGCCCAGAGCGATATTTGTATCAATCGTTCCCGGAACGAGATTGACGAAAGAAAATATATTTCTTTCAACCGAAGGCAAATCCTCAACCAGTTTCTGCTCAACGGTTGTTTCAAGCTGCGAAGATTCGGTTTGCAAAAGCGGCGTTTCATTGCTGTTGACATCAACCGAAACCTGACCGGCAGTTACGCCGAGAATCAGATTTATGCCCGCCGTCTGAGCAACTTCGAGTTTGATATTCTCTTTCGTTACAGTTTCAAAACCTGTTTTGCTGACTGCAATGTTATAACTTCCCGGCTGCAGGAAAGCGACGGTATAATTTCCGCTGTCGCCGCTCACGGCAGTTTTGATGAGTCCGGTGTCAATGGACGTGATTGTAATGGTCGCGCCCGGAACCACCGCGCCCGCCGGATCAGCTACCGTGCCGGTGACGGTCGCCGTTATCTGCTGCGCGAAAGTCGCAGCCGCAAATAGTAGAAGACAAGCGAAAACTGCCGACAGCATCGCTGAAAATTTCTTTAAGTGATTCATAGCTTTCCTCATAAACATAAAATTTTGGTTGTGCCGATAATCGTTTTTTGGCAATTGGTTTTTCATATCAACAGCAATTGATTTAATTTGAATGTTGATATTTAATTTCGGTGCATTTATCACACTGATTCATTCACTTTTCCTTGTTAAAATTCGACTCGAAAAAGTTCAAAAAGTTGATAAATAATTTTATTGTTGCGTTGCAAAACAAACTCAATTAAGATTGATTAGTGGTCTAGTCCACTAATTTTTAACAGAAACGTAACCTTAAAGTCAAATCAAAATTGGAAGAGTGCAGAAAATAAATTTTTGAAGGCGCGGAGAAAGCGGTTTTTATTTGATGTAAAATTAGATTTACATTTAAACCGCCAATACCGATAATTCGTGAAGAAAAAATAATGGAAACTTCAATACAGCGCGACAGTTCGACTCCGTTATACGCCCAAATCGCGGAAGCATTAAGACTGCAAATTCAAAGCGAAGAGTTAAAGGCGGGGGGGAATTTTCCGTCCGAACGCGAGTTAGCCGAACAATACGGCGTGAGCCGAATGACCGTCCGTCAAGCCGTCCAGCGTCTGCGAAAGGAAGGTTTGATTTATTACGAACGCGGTGTCGGCACGTTTGTAACCGATCATAAATTGGACGTTCACAACAGAAACCTGAACGGCTTTTCCGACGAAATGATCTCGCTCGGACTTGTCCCGAGTTCAAAAGTGTTGAAATTAATGCGCGAAATTGCCGATCAGCAAATCGAAAAAGAACTAAATCTGGAAAGCGATGCGGAAGTTTTTCATCTCGAACGTCTGCGGCTCGCCGACGGTGAACCGATGGCGTATGAAGTTACATATTTGCCGACCGCTCTCTGCCCGGAACTCGATAAAATTGATTTGACGACAAGTTCTCTGTATCAAATTTTAGTGCAGAACTACGATTTAAAAATGCACCACGCGGCGGAAAGTCTGGAAGCGGCGGCGGCGACGGAATTTGTCGCCAAGCAGCTCGGAATCGAAACCGGAATGCCCGTTTTAGTCGTTCACCGCGTCGTCTTTTCCGAATCGAATCAACCGATTGAATCGGCTCGCACGACATATCGCGCCGACCGTTACCGCGCGACTTTTTATTTATCTAAAGACGATTTATAAAAATTTTCTATTGTTTTATTTTACTATGAAAAACTTGAAAAACCTTCAATTTCCCGTTTACTTTTGCGCTTTAATTTTGTTTTTTACCGTCGCGGCTTTTGCTCAAAATCAACCGGCGGCAATGACGAAAATTCTGTTTATTCCGCTTGATGATCGTCCGCCGACATTACAGTTCACGGTGAAAATGGGTTTGATCGGCAACGCCGAAGTTGTTACGCCGCCGAAGGAAATGTTGGGCGTTTTTACAACTCCGGGCGATTCAGACAAAATCATCGAATGGGTGAAAACGCAAAACTTAAAAGAGTTTGACGCGGCGGTTATTTCGCTTGATATGATCGCTTACGGCGGACTCGTGGCGATGCGGAAATACGGCAAAACAAGCGCGAAAGACGCGCTCCGGCGCATCGAAATTTTGCGGGAAATCAAAAATCGCGCCCCGAAATTGCCGATTTACGCGCAGAGCGTGATTATGCGGCTTGCGCCGACGGGCGACGGGAAAAACGAAGCGTGGCGGGCGAAATTGGCTGATTGGGCGGAAGTTTCGCCGTATCCCAAGTTTAAGGAAAAAACGGCAAAACTGGAAAGCGAAATTCCGAAGGAAGTTTTGGATGATTACAAAAACGCCCGCCGCCGCGATTTGCAGATAAATCTCAAAGCGATTGATTTTGTCCGGCGCGGCGCGATTGATTATCTGATTTTATCGCAGGATGACGCGAAACCGCGCGGCATTCACGTCGCCGACCGCGAACAGTTAATTGCACGAGTGCAAAAGCTGAAACTGACAAAAAAAATCGCCGTCCAACCCGGCGCGGACGAAGTTGCGATGCTTCTTCTGGCGCGTTCGCTCAACGATATTTATAAATTTTCGCCGAAGGTCAAAGCGGTTTATTCGTCGGAAAAATTACGCGATACGGCGATGCCGTTTGAAGATCGTCCGCTGCGCGAAACCGTCAGCTACGACATCAAAGCGACAGGAGCGACGGAAGTTTCGGACGAAAAAGAGGCGGATTTGCTTTTTTACGTTTACGCTTCGCGCTTTGAAACGGGACGCGCGGCAAGTTTTGCCGAAGAAATCGCCGAAAAAGTCGGCAAGGGCAAGCGCGTCATCGTCGCCGATATTGACCCGAAAGGCGATGTGCAGGGCGGCGATCCGAATTTTACGCTCGAACTCGGCAAACGCAATCTTTTTTTCGCACTCGCCGGTTACGCTTCGTGGAACACCGCCGGAAACACCGTCGGCACGGCTCTGCCGCAGGGCGTGATTTTTGATTTGGCTGTCGAAAAACTGTCGAAAAACGACGAAATTACAACCCGAGTTCGGACGGCGCAAAATTGGTTCACTTTTCACCGCGTTTTGGACGATTATTATTATCACACCGTTGTCAGAGGCGAAGCGAAAAAATTTATCGCCGAAAATAAATGGAATCCGTTTCGTCTGTCCGACGGGGAAACGCTGAAGGTAGAAGATTTTAGTCGTAAATTGATGCTCGAATCGCTCGACGAACTGACGCAAATTTACTTTGGCAAAAACTTGAAAAATCAGCCGAAAAATTTGCGCTGCGAAGAGCCTGTGAATTTATATTTCGATTTGCCTTGGAACAGAACTTTTGAAGCCGACATTGACTTCGATCTGCAATGTTCGCCGGCAAATTGAAGCGTTTAGATTCGTGGTAAAAAATAAAAAATCCGCGTTTATCCGCGTTCATCTGCGGCTAAAATTTCTTAAATATTCGTTTTCGCGCCGAAAACATTATGTTCAAAATAAAATTTTTCGCTATTTTGTTTATTTTCTACGCCGCCCTTTCGTCCGCCGCGCAGGAATCGGTCGGAAACTATCAAGTGCGCGTTGCTCCAGACCGCGACGATTGGACTTACGAACTCGGACAGACGGCGAAATTCGACGTTTCGGTTACTTTGAACAATCGTCAAATTTCCGGTTTGCCGATTGAGTATTCGTGCGGTCTGGAAATGATGCCGCCGCGACTCGTCAAAAAGATCGTAACAAATTCGGAAAAACTGACGATTGATGCCGGAACATTAAAAGAGCCGGGATTTTTGCGCTGTATTGTTACGTTTGAAAAAGACGGCAAAACTTATCGCGGCTTGGCAACCGCCGGATTTCGTCCCGATTTAATCAAACCGACGACGACCGATCCGCCGGATTTTGATGAATTTTGGAACGAAGGAAAAGCGCAATTGGCAAAACTGCCGCTCGACTCGAAAACACGGTTTCTACCCGATTATTCCACGCCGAATGTTGATGTTTTTGAAGTGAGTTTTCAAAACGTCGGCGCGGTCTTAAATAAAACGAGCCGCATTTACGGGATTTTGGCGATTCCGAAATCTAAAAGTCCCGATCAAAAATTTCCGGCAATTCTGCACGTTCCCGGCGCGGGCGTGCGTCCGTATCGCGGCTCGCTCGCATTGGCGGAACGCGGAATTATCACTCTGCAAATCGGCATTCACGGAATTCCGGTAACTTTAGATCAGCCGGTTTACGACGATTTGGCAGCGGGCGCGTTAAATCTTTATATGTCCTACAACCTCGACAACCGGGACACTTTTTATTTTCGCCGCGTAATTTTGGGCTGTCTTCGAGCGAATGATTTTTTGGAAAGTCTGCCGCAGTTTGACGGCGAAAATCTCGGCGTGATGGGCGGAAGTCAGGGCGGCGGATTATCAATTGCCACGGCTGCGCTCGATTCGCGCGTCAAAACTTTGGCGGTCTGGATTCCCGCGCTCGCCGATATGACCGGCTACATTTACGGACGCGCCGGCGGCTGGTCGCACGCTTTTAAGAATCCGCAAAACCGGACGAAAGAGAAAATCGAAACGTCGAAATACTACGACGCGGTAAATTTCGCCCGCCGAATAAAAGTTCCCGGCATATACACCTTCGGCTATAACGACGAAACCTGTCCGCCGACTTCGATGTTTTCGGCTTTTAACACGGTAAAAGCCTCGAAAAAATTAGTTCTCGCGCTCGAAACCGGACACGCTCTGACCAACGAACAAAGCGGGCGCATCAATGATTGGCTGGAAAGTAATTTAAAGGGAAAGTCCTCCGAATTTGCTCCTGACAAAGATCGTTTTTTTATTCGGGAAAAAGACGGCTCAACAGTTTACAGTTTGGCTAAAATGAAAGAATATTGAACCGGCTCAAAAGATCGTCCGAGCATTTATCTCGGCGGCAGAAGCAACAACATCTAAAGGCATTGTTGCATAAATCGAAAAAGTTTGTAGATTTCTCCTAATCTTTGTTTTTTCTATCCGGCAACGCATTCGCTTTTCGGCATTCCGATTTGCGTCATTTTGTTTAGAATTTTGCAGTTTAATCTCATTTCATTAAACTGATTGTCTTGATCTCGACTGTTTACTTTTGATCCGAATGTTTGTTTATACCGATAGACTCCTGTTTCTGCCAAACTTCTTTGATGATAGTTTGATTCCTGCTTCCACTTTTTCCGTCCGACTTTCCTGATCTTCCGCAGATTCTCATCTCTGACCAATCGCTCTTTTTTCGAGTTGCCGTGTTGTCGAATCTTCGCATTCTTGCGTGGCGGAATAACCGCTGTCGCTGAGTGCTTGTTGATCGCATCATAGCTTTTGCGTTTGTCGTAGATACCATCCGCCCCGACCTTTTCAATCTCTTTATCAGGCGGCACAGCGTCTAACAAATCTTCCAACTTATCGGCATCATCAACATTATTCCCAGTCGTTTCGACCGACAGAATCTGCTCTGTTTCCACATCTATACAAAGATGCAGCTTCCGCCGCGTCCGACGCTTTTGCCAACCGTGCGTCCGCACTTTCCACTCACCTTCGCCATATACTTTGACACCCGTCGAATCCACCACAACATACAATTTGTCCGATAAATCCTTTGCTCCCAAGTCTATCCGCAACCCCGATAAACGCCGTGAAAATGTCGTGTAATCGGGTGATTTCAAATCTATCCCAGCCATCGCAAACAACGAATTAACAAAACCTTGCGTCTGTCGCAAACCTAGTTTGAACAAATTCTTAATCATCAAACAGGTTTCGACAGCAACCTCCGAATAAGTATTGGACGCTCCCTTTTTGCCCGTTTTCTCGGTGCAATACCAATTTTCAACAGCTTCCTCAGAAATCCAAACCGTGATATTTCCACGCTGCACCAAACATTTGTTATACTCAGACCGGTTGCGGACACGGTAAGTCTTTTTCGACTTCTTAGACTTCGGTTTGTGTTTCAAATATGTTTTCTTTTTCACAAAATAATCATATATGAAAACCTTGTCCGTTGCTATTTATGCAACAACGCCATTCGCAATAGATAAAAGATGAAAGATGATAACTGATAGACTACATCGCGTTTTTATCTTTTATCTATCATCTGTCATCTATCCTCTATTCCGATGTTTGGTCTAAAATAATTCTGCCCGATTACTTATTCGGCAAGATGTTCGCCGATGTGAGTGAGCAACATCACGCTTTCTTCGATGCCGCGAACCGTGTTCCACATTGATGCTTCGATATTTTCGGTCAGTTCCGCTAACAGAGTGTCGGCGGAAAAGGCGTGTCCCGTATGACATCGGAAGCGCGTCGGAGTTCCGTAACTCCATGCTCGAAAGCGTTTTCTCCCGCCGCAATTTTAACTTCGAGTTCTAATTTTTTGTCTTCCGGCACATTTTTCTCCGCTTCCGCATCGGACGCTGTAAATTTCTTTGCCAAAGTCCAAATCAAATCGCCGTAAGTATCAGAACAATCTTTAAAGGCAGTGCGGTCGGCATTCGCAACTTTTTGAAGAATTGTCGAAGAGTCAATGCTGATGTTTGTTTTGGTTGCCACAAAATTCACCGACTTTTTCGTAAAAATTAACTCGCCTATAAAATTGTTATCTGTGTCTTGCAGCATATCTATACAGCCAATTATTCCACTGCCATTTGATATTTAACGGGTTTAAAGTTTGATGAATGCCGAACATTACGCCCAGCATCAATTTAGAATAATAAAAAGAAAACAAAATCATTTTCATATTAATCTCAATACCCGCAGAATTGTTTCATTAACTAATCAACAAATAAAAAAGTAATCGGGTCAGCCGATTGATCGGGCTGTTTGACGCGCAATTATTTCACGAATCATCGCCCAAAAATTGGCTCGCGCCTTCTGATATTCAGGCGGCGATTCTATTTTTAGTTCAGCGGGCGTTTTCTCAAGCGAGTTATGCCGCTCGATAAACGCCTGCCAGAGAACATCGTCGCCCAGAATAGTTTCCTTAATTTGTTTTAATCGAATATCGGTTATCTTTTTCGGGCGAAACATCCGTCGGGATTCGTCCGTAAAATGATTCCAATACTGTGATTTTTTTCCCCCGTCAATCATTTTTTATCAGCCTTTCTTTCCAATCATCCGAATTTAATAATTTTTATAACCGCCCGCTGCCGCCGACAGTTCCGATATTCCTTTTGAAGAATCTCTAAAATTAAAGGCGAGCCTCAAGTAAAACCCGCCTTTTCCCCTTGTTAGGGCAAACGCATTAAAAGTTGAGAACTTTAAGTAGGTAGCTTTCATTCCAGCCTGCTTTCTTGCGTTTGCCTTCAATTCCCCTTTTGCAACTCTTTTCTTGCTTGAGTAGATTCAAGCCGAGATGTCGAATAGTCG
>JBBPXX010000152.1:0-31388 GCA_038200505.1 Pyrinomonadales bacterium
AAACGACTGTTCTTTTGCTTGTCCTTTTCGGCTTTGATTTTCTGTCGCAAATCTTCTACGCTTTCTTTTATCTCGGGTAAGGCTTTATTCATTTCCTTAGCTTAAAGATTTATTGCATATTCTTCAAGTCCATTCCGTATTATATGTTGCATTTAAAGATACAGAATTACGAATCAGAGTATCAAGAAGAGCGGTTTCGTTAAACTGCAATTTTGTAATACTTAATTTTTTAAGTTCAAAAACAGGAAGTATTTTTTTGAGAAATGGAATGGTTGCGCCTTCAAAAAATATATTTACTATGCCGTTTCTAAAACTTTCGTTTTTCCGAATCATACTGTAGATTTTTTTATCGTTCCACTCACTCAAATTATCCGCAGTTAATTCCTGATTCCATTCCGATTTGAAAACCAATTTTGAAAGTTCTTCATCATTGACTACACGAATTACAGTAATCAAACGCTTGAAAAATTCATTTGAAAGTCCCGTCAAAGCCAAAACCGCAACCAAACCATCTTCCTTTTCTGCAATTAATTTTGAGATAGTTTCTTTTCGCAAACCATTGATGGAAATCTCATTTTTAAGCAAAAGCAAAGTTTCCCTTACTGCGTTAAGATAAACCTCGTTCTTTTCTTCAAATGCTTCTCGATGAAAGAAAAATGTATTCTTTGCAATAATGGTTGTGAATTTATCTGCGTCGCTTCTCACTAATTCCATAATTATTTTTGTTGAGGATTATCTTAACTTATAACAGGCGCAACAACAAAAATGCCTTGTGAACAACTTTGACAAATAAGTTTCTCAAATACAAATTTGCTCAATTGTTTCGAGCGCGTCGGCATCGAATTGCGCGGCGAGATTGACGAATATTTTTCAAAATTCAACCTTAAATAATCCTTCCATTGCAACCGTAATTTGAACGAACTATACTTGATAGCTTATTTGAATGGACGTTCAACTGGTTATTACATTTTCGATTCTGATTGTCGCGCTGATTTTGTTTTTTACGGACAAAATTCCCGCCGATTTGGTTGCTTTGCTCGTGGTTGTCGCGCTCGGCGTGTCGGGAGTTTTGACTCCGCAGGAAGCGTTTTCGGGGTTTTCGCGTTCCGCCGTGATTACGATTCTGGCGATTTTTATTATCGCCGAAGCTCTGCGGCGCAGCGGCGTAACCGAACAGGTCGGGAATATTCTGCTCAAAGTCGGAGGCAAAAGCGAACTGCGGCTGATCGTCGTTGTGATGATCGCGGGCGCGTTTTTGTCGCTGTTTATGAACAACATCGCGGCGGCGGCGGTTTTGCTTCCGGCGGTTTCGGGCGCGGCGCGGAAGGCGGAAGTCAATCTTTCAAGGGTTTTGATGCCGCTCGCCTTCGGCACGATTCTCGGCGGCACGGCGACGCTTTTGACGACTTCCAATATTATTCTCAGTTCGCTGCTCGCCGATAACAACATTCAAGGTTTCAGCCTCTTAGATTTCGCGCCCGTCGGCATTCCGCTGGTCGTCGTCGGCATCGCTTACATTGCGCTCGTCGGACGCAGATCACTTCCCGGCGAATCGCTGCTCGAACGCACTCAAATTCCGTCTAAAAATGAAGATTTGGTCGAAACTTATCATCTCGACAAAAAACTTTTTCGCGCCGGCGTTCCCGAAAATTCATTTTTAACCGGCAAAACGATTGCCGAATGCACTCTGCGCGAAGATTTCAAAGTCAGCATCGTCGCCATCGAACGCGAAGGCAAACGGCTCGTTTCGATCTCGCCGGAAACGGTCATCGAAGACGGCGACGTTTTGATTTTGGAGGGCGACGAAGAAGATTTTCGCCGCCGCGATGTCGAGCCGTTTATGGAGCATCTCGCCGCGAGCAAATGGCAAGCCGACGATTTGCAGTCCCGTGCCGTTGATGTCGTCGAAGCGATGCTCGCGCCGCGTTCACGGCTGATCGGCGAAACTCTGAAATCAGCGCACTTTCGTGAGAAATACGGTTTGACGGTGTTGGCGATTTGGCGGGCGGAGGATGAATTTTTTATCAATCTGGCGGACGTTCCTTTGCAATTCGGCGACGCGATTCTATTGCAGGGTTCGCGTGAAAAGCTGGCAGTTCTGGGCGACGATCCTGATTTAATCGTGCTGATGTCGAAGGAAGACCAAGCGATCACCGTTCCAAGCAAAGGACGCGCCGCGCTGATGATTTTCATCGCCACGCTGATTATCGCTATTTTTATGCCGGATATTACGGGCGCGGTGATGCTCGGCGGCGCATTGGCGATGATGCTGATCGGGATTTTGACCACGGAACAGGCGTATTCGGCAATCAGTTGGAAAACCGTTTTTCTCGTGGCGGGAATTTTGCCGCTCGGCATCGCGCTGACGAAAACAAACGCCGCCGCAATGATGGCAAACGGCGTTATTGCGGTTCTCGGACCGTTCGGACCTTATGCGATGCTCGCCGGATTATTTCTGGCAACGATGCTGCTCGTCCAGGCGATGAACGGCGCGGCGGTTGCGGTTTTGATGGGACCGATTGCCATCGGCATCGCCAAACAAGTCGGCGTTAATCCTCGTGCGCTTGTGATGGGCGTTGCGTTGGCGACTTCGATGGCGTTCATCACGCCGCTCGGACATCCGGTCAATATTATGGTGATGAGTCCGGGCGGCTACAAATTCCGCGATTTCGTGAAAATCGGCTTGCCGCTTTCGATAATTTTATTCGTCGTTGTGATGATCGTTCTGCCGCTCGTCTGGCAGCTTTAATCAAAAAATTCTTTAACGCTATTCGTAATAAATCTCAAAGTTCCTTCGCTCATTTCCGTATGAATCGGCAACGATAAAACTTCGGCGCATAGCTTTTCCGTAACCGGCAAAGTAAAATCCGCCGGAACAGATTCGGCAAAAGCCTCTTGACGGTAAAGCGGAACGGGATAATAAATCATTGCCGGAACGCCTTTGTCATCAAGATGTTTTTGCAGCTTATTACGCTTTCCGTTTTTGACTTGCAGCGTGTATTGATGAAAAACGTGCGTCGAATGTTCTTCGTGCGCGGGAGTTTGCAGTTCGGCGATGTCGGCAAATGCTTCGTTATAAAATTCGGCGACATTACGCCGCGCGGCGCAATAATCGTCCAGATGTTTTAATTTTATATTCAAAATCGCTGCCTGAATCGAATCGAGCCGCGAATTTACGCCGATGACCGAATGAAAATATTGCTTCGATTGCCCGTGATTGGCGATCACGCGCATTTTTTGCGCGAGTTCGTCGTCGTCGGTAAAAATCGCGCCGCCGTCGCCGTAACAACCCAAGTTTTTTGACGGGAAAAACGAAGTGCAGCCGATATGTCCGATCGTTCCGGCTTTTTTCACGCGCCCGTCGCTGAATGTATAATCCGAACCAATTGCCTGTGCGTTGTCTTCGATGACGTAGAGATTATGCTTGTCCGCGACGCGCATAATTCCTTCCATGTCACAGCTTTGCCCGAACAGATGAACCGGCACAATCGCTTTCGTGCGCGGCGTAATCGCTTTTTCAATGATGTCCGCCGTGATGTTGAAAGTGTTTTCGTCAATTTCGACCATCACGGGCGTAAGTTTGAGCAGAGAAACAACTTCCGCCGTCGCAATGAAGGTAAAAGACGGCACGATAATTTCGTCGCCTTCCTTCAAATCAAGAGCCATCATCGCAATCTGCAAAGCGTCCGTGCCGTTGGCGCACGGAATAACGTGCTTGATGTTTAGATAATTTTCGAGATTTTCCTGAAACGCTTTTACTTCCGGTCCGTTGATATAAGCCGTCGAAGAAATGCAGTTTATAACTGCTTCGTCAATGTCGTTTTTGATTTTTTCGTATTGACTTTTCAGGTCAACCATTTGTATTGAATTCATTTTTTATTCGTAAATCGTAAATCGTGAATCGTAAATAGATAAAGTTTTTCTAAACAAATTATCGAATTTAAAACTCTGCAAATCAAAAAGCAAATGTGCTGTCGTTTCATTGATAAGATTTTTAACGCAAAGACGCAAAGACGCGAAGACGCAAAAAAAAATGATGTGAAATTAATAAATCTTTGCGACTCTGCGTCTTTGCGTTAAATTAATTCCCACGATTTGTCGCTGACAACCGCAAAATGTAAGATGTAAATTCGCAAAAATTTCAAAAACCAAAAAAATTATGTCAAATTACGAAACAATTCTCGTGGAAAAACGCGGCGGAGTTGCCGTTTTAACTATTAATCGTCCCGATAAACTCAACGCATTAAATTCAAAAGTTCATTCTGAAGGCGTAGCGGCTTTGGACGAATTGCGAACGGACGACGAAGTTCGCGTCGTCGTCATCACGGGCGCGGGCGAAAAATCGTTTGTCGCGGGTGCAGACATTTCAGAGTTTGCCGGACAAACCGCCGTAACGCAGCGCAATTCGTTTCTCGAAAAAACGCTTTTTAATTCGATTGACACTTTTCCGAAACCAGTGATTGCAATGATAAACGGCTTTTGTCTCGGCGGCGGCTGTGAACTCGCGCTGGCTTGCGATATTCGCACTGCAAGCGAAAAAGCGAAACTCGGACAGCCGGAAATCAACCTCGGAATAATTCCCGGCGGCGGCGGAACGCAGCGTTTGACGCGGCTCGTCGGCGAAGGCAAATCAATGGAAATGATTTTGTCAGGTGAAATGATTGACGCGCAAACGGCGTTGAGTTTGGGTTTAGTCAATCACGTTTACGCGCCGGAAGAATTGGAAGCGAAAACGATGGAAATGGCAAACAAAATTGCCGAAAAAGCTCCGATTGCGCTGCAAATGGCGAAAGAAGCCGTCAAACTCGCCTCGCGCTCGAATCTCGACGAAGGAATGCGCCGCGAAGTTGACCTTTTTGCGATTTGTTTTTCAACCGAAGACAAAGAAGAAGGCGTGGCGGCGTTTTTGGAGAAAAGAAAGCCCGTTTTCAAAGGAAAATGAAACAAAGAAATTAACAGGGATAACAGGATAGACAGGGATAAATCAAATTTTTTGATAATTTAGAATACCCTCGTGCATCCTGTTATCCCTGTTAATTTCCTTCATTTTCTTTCCGCTTCGATAATTGGCGAATTTTTGCCTTCGCTCGTGGCAAAAAGCGTTTTTTCATCAGTCGAATAACCAACGGCTTCGCCTTGTTCTCTTTCACCTAGTTCAATAATTGCGGGTTTTTGCTTCCAGATTTCATCAAAATTTTTCGCGTTTCCATGTAGAACAATTTCATACGCTGAAAAATAATCGCAGATAATGACGCGCTTGCCGTCGGGCGCGATGTCGCCGCCCGTCAGAAAACCATTCGGCACGGCGGGAACGCTGAAATCGGCGATTTTTTCGAGTGAATTGGTTTTTTCCAAACTGTAATTCGCCGCCAATTTATAAACGCCGGACGCGCCGCTCAAGCGTTTTGTCAAAATGTAAATATCGCCCGTTTCGGGATGAACCATCAAAGTTTCGGCATCGTGGCGCATATCGGGATATTCAAATTTTATCGCTTGGGCGTTTTCGGTTTGGTTCGGATTTTTTACGCTTGAATTTTTATTTTCATCGGAAACTTGCGGTTCGGCGACGCGGTAAATGGTCATTTCGCTTCGCAGTCTTTTGTTGTTGCCGATGTCGCCGATGAATAAAAAACACTTTCTCGTTTGTTTGTCTTGAAATTCGGCGATGTCTTCCCAATCTTTATTTTTCGCGCCGGAAACTTTCCACGTTCCGAGCTTTTCGCCTTTTCCATTTAACGCGAAAATAAAAGCACTGTCGCCCGAATCATTGTGCGTCCATAAGACGTTTTGATTACAGCGCGAGGCGACGATTCCGCTACTTTCGGTGATTTCGTCCGATTTGATTTGACCGACGATTTGCGGCTTTTGATAATTGAAAGAAGTTTTCTCGTTCGGCTTGTTATTATTTTTAACATCGCTCGAAGAAACGGCTGAACAGCCTGAGAAAATGAGGCAAAAAAATGCCAAAGATATGACAAACGCAAGATTTTTGATTATAGTTTTAAGCAGCATACTTCCACCGGAAAGAATTATAACGTATTGTGCGGTGCAAAGTTTCCGGTTAATTCAAATCAAACTTTTTTCCGCAAACTTTCGTAGAAATTTACAATTGCAGATATCAAACTCAAAAATGATTGTCGGAACGGAATGGCTGATTGAAGCTGTCGGCTGTGATGAAAATTCTTTGCGCGAGATGAAAATCTTGCGCGAAATTTTTGCGCGGATTATTACCGATTTGGGTTTAAAAACGATTAACGAAGGAATTTGGCATCAATTCGCGGGCGAAAAAGGCATCACGGCACTTGTCGCTTTAACCGAATCTCATCTGGCTTGCCATACTTACCCGGAACACCGAATCGCAACTTTTAATCTATATTGCTGCAAAATGCGCCCCGAATGGAATTGGGAAGCACACTTGAAAGAATTGCTCGACGCAAAAGAAGTTAAAGTTACAAAAATTGAACGAGGCAAGTTTAAAGTCCAAAGTTCAAAGTCCAAAGTCCAAAGTCCAAAACCAAAGACTAAGAACAAAAAAATAAAATCTGTCGGAGGTGCGATCTGAGCGTCTTAAAAGCAAATTGTCCAAATTGTGCCGCTCCGATTGAGTTTCAACAAGGCTCGACGATTGTGCTTGTCTGTCCGTTTTGCCGTTCGGCGATTGCGAGAACTGACCGCGCACTCGAAGATTTGGGCAAAGTTGCGGAAATTGCCGATTCCGAATCGCCTTTGAAACTCGGTCTGCAAGGCGAATTTAAAGGACACAAGTTTGAATTGACCGGACGCGCACAGCTCAAACACGAACTCGGCGGATTTTGGGACGAATGGTATGCGACGTTTTCAAACGGCTGGGTCGGCTGGCTCGCCGAAGCGCAGGGAAAATTTTATCTGACGTTTTACCAACCGCTGCCCGAAAATACAAACATTCCGCCGTTTCAATCTTTGCAAATCGGACAAAAAGTTGAACAAATTCCGCATCAAACGCCTTTGGTTGTAACGGAAAAAGGCACGGCGACGGCGGTTGCTGCGGACGGCGAAATTCCTTATAAATTATCGCCGAACGAAAAAAGCAATTATGCGGATTTGTCGGGCAAAGATAACGCTTTCGGCACGATTGATTACAGCGAAAACCCAGCGTGGGTTTTTGTCGGGCAGCAGGTTTCGCTTGACGAAATCGGGTTGGGCGAAGCGAAATCCGTGCAGCGCGAAGCCAAAAAAGTTGCCGTCGGCGCAATGGGTTGTCCGAATTGCGGCGGCAGTTTAAAACTTATTGCGCCCGACAAAACCGAGCGTGCAACCTGTCCGTTTTGCAATTCTTTGCTCGATGTCAACAAAGGTAATTTAAAGTTTCTCAGAGTTTTAAAACCTTCAAAATCGCCGCACGAATTCGTTTTGCCGATTGGCGCGGAAGGAACATTTAAAGATATAAAATTCAAAATCATCGGTGCGATGGTCAGAAGCGTTACGATTGAAGGTGTCAAATATTTCTGGCACGAATATCTGCTTTATAATCCGAAAATCGGTTTTCGATGGCTCGTGCATTCCGATAATCATTGGAATTTTGTCGAATCGGTCAATCCTGCCGAAGTCGAAATCAATGAATCACTTGGCAAAAAGACGGCGAAATATAACGGCAGAAGTTTTAAGATTTTCCAAGATGCGCCCGCAGCGGTTGAATATGTCAAAGGCGAATTTTACTGGCGCGTCGAGCAGGGCGAAACGGTTAAAGCGGCTGATTTTGTCGCGCCGCCGTTGATGCTTTCGCGTGAACTCGGCAGTAACGAAGTCAACTGGTCAATCGGAACTTATCTGACAAATGCGGAAGTTGAAAAGGCTTTTAATGTCAAAAATTTGCCGAAACCTTGGTCAATTGCGCCGAATCAACCGTTTAACGGCGGTTTTTATATCAAAGCGGGTTTTATAATGCTCGCCGTTTTGCTGATTACGGCGATTTTTATGATTCCGATTAGTGGATTTACCGATACGGCTTTGGCGCAACAGTTGACACTCGAACCGACGGCGAACCAAACGACGGCGCAAACCGTTTTTTCGCAGCCGTTTGAAATAAAAGCCAATCGCAATGTGCGAATCACGGCAAACGCGCCGGTCAACAATTCGTGGGCGGATTTGGATGTTGATTTGGTCAACGAACAGAATAACGAAGTCGAATCGGTTGATATTCCGATAGAATACTATTCGGGAGTTGACGGCGGCGAAAGCTGGTCGGAAGGCGGACAATCGGAGGACGCGACGCTTTCGGCTCTGCCTGCCGGAACATATACTTTACGCCTCGAAGGCACGTGGCAAACCTTCCAATCGCCGATGCCCGTTACCGTCAAAGTCGAGCAAAATGTTATTCGCGGCGTAAATTTTTGGCTGTCGTTCATATTGCTGGCTATTCTCCCGTTTTGGAATTTGTTCCGCAAATTTTCGTTTGAATCGCGCCGCTGGAGCGAAAGTATGTTTGGGAATAGTGGTGAATAATAAATGGTGAATGATGAATGAAGAAAATTAAAAATTCACTATTTATCAAAAGTTATGATAAAAAAAACGCTTTACATAGTTTTGGGAACGGGAATTATTCTTTTTTATTTGGCTTCTTCGTGGTTTGGCTGGGAAATTGCCAATTCGGGAAGCAATTCGCGGTTTGGAATGCCGTTTATTTATACGGGTTTTCGTGGAGGAAAATAAATGTTAAATACACTTGCTTTGATCGTTAAATTCGATGTGCTGCTTGAAACTTTGGTAACGACGATTATCTTTGTCGTGATCGGTTTAATCGCCTTTGCCATCGCTTATTTTATTTTTGATAAACTTACGCCGTTTTCCGTGCGAAAGGAAATCGAAGAAGACCAAAACACCGCGCTCGGCATTGTCATCGGCGCGATTATGATTGCGATTGCGATAATCATTGCCTCCGCGATACAAGGCTAAGAAATTTACAGGGATAACAGGATAAACGGGATTTTTAATTTTATCTTATCTCTGTAAATCCCTGTTATCCCTGGAAATTATTTGTAATGAACCGAACTCCGCTTTTATTTCTCAATGTTCTCATTATCGCCACTTGCGGTTTGATTTACGAACTGCTTGCCGGAACGCTTTCGTCGTATGTTTTGGGCGATTCGGTTACGCAGTTCTCAATTATTATCGGCGTTTATCTTTTTGCGATGGGTGTCGGCTCATATCTTTCGGGTTTTATCGAAAAGCACATCGCCGAAAAGTTTGTTGACATCGAACTTGCCGTCGCGGTTTTGGGCGGATTTTCCGCACCGCTTTTATTTTTCAGCTTCGCGCATCTTTCTTATTTTTCACTAATACTTTACAGCGTTGTTTTCGGCATCGGAACACTCGTCGGTTTGGAAATTCCGATTTTGATGCGGATTTTGAAGGACGAACTCGATTTTAAAGACTTGGTTTCTCGCGTTCTCGCTTTTGATTATATCGGCGCACTCGTTGCTTCACTGCTTTTTCCGCTTTTTCTTGTTCCAAAATTAGGTTTGGCGAGAACTTCACTATTGTTCGGAATGCTCAATGCGGCAGTCGGAATTTGGGGAACTTGGCTGCTTGAACCTTTGATAAAAAAGAATATAAGTTTTCTGCGCGTTAAAGGTTTTATTGTCATAATTTTGCTGCTGATTGCTTTTATCAAAGCCGATTATCTGACAACTTTAGCGGAAGACGCGCTTTTTACCGACAATATAATTTACGCGAAAAGTTCGTCGTATCAGCGAATCGTCGTAACCAAAGGCAAAACCGGCTACGCGCTTTTTTTGAACGGCAATTTGCAATTTAATTCGTTTGATGAATACCGTTATCACGAAGCATTAGTTCATCCGGCGATGAGCGCATTTGGCGCAAATCCGAAACGAATTTTAGTTCTCGGCGGCGGCGACGGTTTGGCTTTGCGCGAGATTTTGAAATATCCGTCGGTTGAATCAATCACGCTCGTTGATCTCGACCCGGAAATGACGGGCGTTTCAAAGCACGTTCCCGCGCTCGGCGAATTAAACCAACATTCTTTTGATAATCCGAAAGTTTCCGTCGTCAACGCCGATGCTTTTGTCTGGCTCGACAATACGGAAACCGAACCTTTCGATGTCGCAGTCGTTGATTTTCCCGATCCGAATAATTTTGCTTTGGGAAAACTTTACACGACGCGGTTTTATAATTTGTTAAAACGAAAATTAAAGCCCGATTCTGCCGTCGTCATTCAAACGACTTCGCCGCTGATTGCGAGAAAATCTTTTTGGTGCATTATCAAAACGCTCGAAGCCGCCGGTTTTTCCGTTAAACCTTATCAAACCACCGTGCCGAGTTTCGGCGTTTGGGGTTATGCACTGGCAAAATTACAGCCGTTTGAAACGCCGACGAAATTGCCCGAAAATATTGAACTGAAATTTTTGAACAAGCAAACTCTCGCTTCAATGTTTGAATTTTCGGCTGATACGAATTTGCCGAAAGATGAAGAAATCGAAATAAATCGGCTTGATAATCAGGCTTTGGTTCGATATTACGAAGCGGAATGGCGGAGATTTGAATAATTTGTTGTAAAATCTGTTAAGTAAGGAGAAAAAATTATGCAAACGGTTGAAGAAATTTATCAACAATACGTCAAGCCTTTGCCGAATAATGAAAAACTGCGTCTGATTGCGAAGGTTTCCAGCGATATGGCTGAAAATGAAAATGAAAAACCGAAGCGCAGTCTGCTCGAACTCGAAGGTTTAGGAAAAGAGATTTGGGAAGGAATTGACGCGCAGGAATATGTTGACGAGTTAAGAAATGAATGGGAGCGTAATTCGTAATGAAATTAGATGATGCTCTGCAAACTGTCGATTTCATAGGACTTGATACTTCGCCGTTTATTTATTTCGTTGAACAAAATCCGCTTTACGTTGATTTAATGCGCCAAGTTTTTAAACGCATTACGAACGGCGATTTTCAAGCATCAAGTTCCGTTATCACGCTCACGGAAGTTTTAGTTCAGCCGCTGCGCCAAAATAATCAAACCTTAGCCGATGATTACCGCGATTTGCTTTTCAATGGAGCAAATTTTCAACTATTTTCTTTAACTGCTTTAATCGCCGAACGCGCCGCCGAACTCCGCGCTAACTATAATCTGCGAACGCCCGATGCTTTGCAAATTGCGACCGCTTTAGAAAACGGTTGCGATGCTTTTTTATGCAATGATAATGGATTAAAGAAAGTTACTGAATTAACCGTTTTAATTTTGGACGAACTTACAATGTAAGTTTTTATGTCTTTAGAAATTCAAACAATTGAAGATTTTGAATATTTAACTCAATCTAAAGAACTTGTAGTAATTCATTTTTGGGCGGAATGGAATGGTTACGACAAGTTACTCAAAGAGATTTTGAATGGATTAGCAGTTGAATTTGAAGAAAAAGTGAAATTTTGTTCGCTTGATGTTGACCAACAACAATTTATTGGTTTCTTAAGAAGTTTGCCTCTTCCAAATATTCCCGCTTTGGCTTATTACAAAGACGGAAATAAAATCGCGCTTGAAATTGGCTTGAGAAAAAAGAAATATATTCAAAATAAAATAGAAAATTACTTAAACCTTAGATAAATGCCGAAATTCACCCGCCGCGAAATCTTAAAGTCTTTTCTCGGTTTGCCAATTGCGCTCGCGGCGTGTCAATCAAACTCTGGAATCTCATCAATCGAAGGCAAAATTGTCGGCGCAAACGTCAATGTCGGGCATATTTTGCGCGAAAATCGAAATTTCGAAGTTGCAGAAAACAATTGGGAAAACGTCAAAGTTGCCATCATCGGCGGCGGCGCGGCGGGTTTGAGTGCGGCTTGGAAATTGAGCAAAAATAATTTTGATGATTTTGTTCTGATTGAATTAGAAAACAAAATCGGCGGCACGGCGCAAAGTGGAACTTCAAATATCGTTTCTTATCCGTGGGGCGCACATTATCTACCCGTTCCGTTTCAGGAAAATGCGGAATTGATTGCGCTTTTGGACGAAATGAATTTGACCGAAGGCAAAAATGCAAGCGGTGAAATTTTGGTAAAAGAACAATTTCTTTGCCGCGAACCGGAAGAGCGAGTTTTTTATAAAGGTCGCTGGTATGAAGGTTTATATCTGAATGTCGGCGCGTCTGATGATGATAAAAATCAATTAAAAGCGTTTCAAAAGGAAATGGATTTTTGGGTAAATTGGCGCGATACGCAGGGAAAACGCGCTTTTACTTTGCCGATTGCGAACTGTTCGACAGACGCGGAAGTTCTCGCGCTCGATAAAATTTCGTTTGGCGATTGGCTCAGAAATAAAAGTTTTTCGTCCGAAAGACTTTTTTGGTATTGTGATTACGCGACGCGCGACGATTATGGTTTAAAATTAAACGATGCTTCGGCTTGGGCTGGACTTTTTTATTTTTGTTCGCGTGTCAAAAAATCCGGCGAAGAATCACAGGCATTTATCACTTTTCCCGAAGGCAACGGGCGTTTTGTCAATTATTTAGCCGACAAAATCAGAAGTAAAATCAAACTTAAAACGCTTGCGCTGGAAATTATTCCGAATGAAAAAGGCGTTGACGTGATTTATCTGAACACGGAAACAAATGAAGTTCGCGGCATTCATTGCGAAAAAGCGATTTTCGCCGCGCCGATTTTTACGGCGAAATATTTGATTCGTGATTTCAAAGAAAATCCGCCCGCGTTTCTTAATGAGTTTCAGCATAACGCTTGGTTTGTGGCGAATTTATTCTTGAAAGATCGCCCGAAAAATCGTTTTCCGAAAGATTTTCCGCTCGCGTGGGACAATGTTTTATATGAAAGTCCGTCGCTCGGTTACGTTAATGCGACGCATCAGAAAGGCATTGATTACGGCGCGGCGGTTTTTACATATTATTATCCGATGTGCGCCGAACAAGATGGTCGCGCCAAACTTTTCGCGCTCGATTGGCAGGAATTAGCCGACATTGTTTTGTCCGATCTTTCAATGGCACACAAGGATATTCGCGCATTGACGGCGCGGATTGACATAATGCGCTGGGGACACGCGATGATTTCGCCGCGCCCGAATTTTATGTGGAACGGCGCGAGAGAGAACGCGCAGAAACCATATCGAAATATTCATTTCGCGCATTCCGATTTGAGCGGCATCGCGCTTTTTGAAGAAGCGTTTTTTCAAGGCGTGAGAGTTGCGAATGAGATTTTGCGTTGATTATTTTTGAGTTTTGTTTCTGAAAAATAAATGCAAAAAGAAAAGAATCAAACCGCACATCAGCGGAATCAGCAAAGCCGTTTTCAATTCGCCGGTGATCGAGGCGGCGTAACCGATGAGCCACGAAAAAATCATTCCGCTTAAACCTGCCAGCAGAAACATATAACTGAGAAGTTCCGGTGCTTTTTTTTCAAATTTGCCTGAAAGAATGGCGATGGTTATCGGGAAAATCGGCGCAGTGCCGAATCCGACCAGAAATGCGCCGATTGCCGCGATGTTTATCTGCGCGGTTAAAAGAAAAATAATTTGTCCGATTGTTACCAAAACCAATCCAAACAAAATGGCTGTTTTTTCGCCGATTCGCCGCAGGTAGAAAGAGGAAAACAGACGACTTAACAAAAATCCCGACCAGTAAAATGTCGGAACGAGCAGCCACCAATCGGATGAAGTAATTCGCTTGGCAAATGTCGGCAGCCAACCGGCAAGCGAGGCTTCGACTCCGATTTGCAGAAAAATTGTTATGACGAACAACCAAACCGGAAATAAAATCGCTAACTTTTCGCCGCCGCTTACTGTTGATTTCTCTTTGCTCGAAGCAATCCGAACATTCTTTAATTTGAATAAAAAAACTAAAAATGCCGCTCCGATTAAAGCGACTGCCGCAAAAATGTAATTTAGTTGGGTTTGCGAACTTAATTTGAAAAAAATCAGCGGACTTAAAACCGCACCCAACGCCCAAAAGAAATTCAGCAGATTTATCGCCGCCGCACGATTTTCTTTAGCGATTTGTGAAAGAATCAGCGTCGTCGTCGGAATGATAAAACCCAAACTTACGCCGCTTAAAAATGAAGAGAAAAGCCCGATTTCCCGAATATCGCTGCTTAAACCGAGCAATGATATGATAATAAAAACGTAGCCGACCGCTAAAATCCATCTCGAACTGAATTTTTTATATAAAAACGAAGTAACTAAAGTTCCGAGAAGTCCGCCCAGACTTTGTGCCGCCAAAAAATATCCGGCTTGAACATCGTTTAATCGCCATTTCTCGTTTAGAAACGGCAGCATCGGACCGAGAAATGTGTTGACGATTCCGATTAAGATGAAACTTAAATACAGGAAAACCTTAACAAGTTTATTTTCACTGTCGGTTAGAATTTCCTGCCGGTCGAGCGTCATATAAACTTATTCTTGGCGAACTTTATCAGTTGATTGGCGGACGACGAGTTTTGGTTCGACGGTCAAGGTTTCGGCAGAATGTCCGGTTGGCTCGGCAAGTTTTTGCAGGAGCGTTTTAGCGGCAAGACTACCCATTTCAAAAAGCGGCTGTTTGATCGTCGTCAGCGCGGGATTGTGAAATGCAGCGGCGTAAATATCGTCAAATCCAAGCACCGAAACGTCTTCGGGAACGCGAAGGTTGACTTCGTGAAAGGCGCGAATTGCGCCGATGGCGGAAATATCGTTAAAGGCGAACAAGGCGGTAAATTTCTTTTTTCGGGCGAGCAGTTTTTTTGTCGCTGCATAACCGGGTTCGGGCGACGGATTTTCGCCTTCGAGCTGAACAATCAAATCATTATCAATTTCGATTCCGCGTTCTATTGCCGCCTGCCTAATGGTTTCCCAACGTATTTCCGTATCGGAACTAAAATCCTGTCCTTTGATAAAAGCAATTTTGCGATGTCCGCATTCGTAAAGATGCGCGATGCCGAGTTTCGCCGCCGAATTATGATTTAAGATGATGTTCGTTACGTCTTCAATTTCGTCGTGTCCGGAAACATTAACAACCGGCAATTGCGGCTTAAAACGAATCGGCGTGTCAACGGCGATTATTCCCTCAACCTGTCTTTCGAGAAGCATTCGCGGA
Organism: Pyrinomonadales bacterium; assembly: GCA_038200505.1. Lineage (GTDB taxonomy): Bacteria > Acidobacteriota > Blastocatellia > Pyrinomonadales > Pyrinomonadaceae. The sequence continues at coordinate 15,054 of JBBPXX010000152.1, forward strand.
TGATGTTCGAGCAAATCTTCACGGTGCAGATGGCTCGCCGTCAAATAAAAAAATCCTTCCGTTGAAAGAACCGATTCGACACCGTTCAAAACCATCGCCGAATAACCGTCGCTCAGTTCGGGAACAATCACGCCGAGTGTGAAACTGCGCTGCGCCCGCAGAGAACGCGCAAAATAGTTCGGGCGATAATTAAACTTTGCCGCCGCTTGAAAAATTCTGTCCTTTGTTTCCTGTGGAATCGAACTCGCCGTCGGTGCATCGTTCAAAACAATCGAAAGCGAAGTCGGAGATAATCCGAGATGCGCGGCAAGTTCCTTCAAACTAATGCTTCGACCATTAGCTTCTTCCGATTTTTCTGTTGACGGGTTTTTCGACTTGCGCGGCATAGCTAAAAAGATTCTCACAATGCGCCCGTCAATGCAAGAATAATTTTAGCGGAACGCCGTCAAGATGTCGGCGTTCCGTCTGTTAAATTGAAGTTAAAAATGTTCTTGACCGTAATCACAAAAGAATGCTATAACCATTTTACTTAGTAAAACGATTTAGTAAAACGATTTAGCACAAAAGTTCTCAAACGAAAATGAAAAATCCGATAATGAAATGGAAATTTCGGCGGATTTGTCAACATTGCTGTTGAACGATTTTATTATGCAATTCTATAAATTTAATTTTTGAAACAAACTAACTTTGGGAGGATTTTGTATGTGTAAAGGATTTGATGGAATTTTCGGAACAATTCTCGTTGCAGGAATGATTTTGCTGTTGAGCATCACGACTCAAGCACAATTTCGCGCCGCATTTCAAGGTGTGGTTACCGATTCAGCCGGAGCGATTGTTGTCGGCGCAACCGTTACGTTGAAAAATAAAGAAACCGGACGTACACAAACCATTACAGCGGCGGACAACGGTTTTTTTCGCTTTTCCGGTCTTGCGCCGGGACGCTATTCGATAACCGTCGAACAGGCGGGTTTTGAGAAAAAAGAAATCGAAAATGTGGATATTGCGGCGGAAACGACGCAGGGTTTCGATATTGCGCTCGATCTCGCGGGCGTAACGGCAACCGTCGAAGTAACAGGCAATCGGGAAACAACTTTGCAAACCGAAAACCCGAACATTCAAAATACGGTCGGCACACGCGAAGTGCGCGCTCTGCCGCAAACGGGACGCAATCCTTATGAACTACTGGCTTTAACGCCCGGCGTGATCGGTGCTTTCGGGCGCAATGGCAACGGGCAGGCGGCTAATTTTCCGAATTCAACCGGACCGGGCGGCACGAACGCTTCGATCTTTCAGACGGAAAATCAAGTTCCGATCAGTGCCGCCGGACAGCGTGTTGATGCCAACAATTTTCAGGTTGACGGCGTGAGCGTCAACAGTTTGCAATACGGCGGCGCGGCGGTTTTAACGCCAAATCAAGAATCGGTTAAGGAAGTCGTCGTTTCGAGTTCGAGCTTTTCAGCCGAAGACGGACGCAACTCCGGCGCACAGATAAGAGTCGTTTCGCAAAACGGAACTAACGAGTTTCACGGCAGCGCGTTTTTCAGGTATAACGATCCGAAATTGAACGCTTTTAATAAATATTTCGGCAATTCGGCGCGTCCGGCGACTCCGAGCCGCGTCGAGAACCGCGACCGACAGTTCGGCGGAAGTTTCGGCGGTCCGCTGCCGTTTTTGAGATTTGGTGAAGGCGGTCCGGTTACGACGAGCGGCAAAGATAAATTGTTCTTTTTCGTTTCTTACGAAGGTTTGCGAAACAACACAAACAATACATATCAAACATTTATTGAAACCGAACAGTATCGTCAACAGGTAATTGCGGCGCGTCCGAACGGAGTTACGGCGCAGATTTTTCAAATGCCGGGCATCGCTCCGCGCGTTGCGAATATAGTTCCGCGCACGTGCGCCAGCGTTTTCGGCGGCGCGACAATGGATCGCTGCCGCGACGTGCCGGGCGGTTTGGATTTGGGTTCGATCACCGGAACGCGGGGCAATTATCTGTTGCTCGGCGGCGGAGCCGGTAGAGCCGACATCGGCGGCGGTTTTGACGGCGTGCCGGATGTCGTATTTGCCAATTTATTTAACCCGAACAGTCAGCGCGGCAATCAATACAACGCCCGCGTAGATTATAATGTGAACGATGCCAACAAAGTCGCTGTCAGCACTTATGTTACAAGGCGCAACGATCTTTCGGCGGATACCGGTTCGCGCAGTCGTCCGAGCAGCGATATTGCCAACCAGCCGCTAAATTATATTGTTACCGGAATCGTCGTCAGCAATTTGTCGGCTACTTCGCTCAACGAAGCCCGCGTGAATTTCACCCGGTTTGCTTCGGATCAGGTAAAGGCTTCGTCAGCGACAAATTTTGGCATTCCCAATATTGAGGTCGAAGGTGTGCCGTTTGACCGCATTCGTTTCGGGACGGGACGCTCGGAAACGACTCCGGCGGTGTTTTCGCAAAATACTTTTGAAATCAGCGACACGGTTACCAAAATTTTCGGCAATCACGCCGTCAAAATCGGCGGTTTATTCCAGCGCGAATTCAATAATAATAATCTGAGCGGCGGAGCGCGTCCGAAATATTCATTCGTCGGACTTTTCAATTTAGCGAACGACACGCCGATTTTTGAAGAAATTAATGCTGACCCGACGACCGGACTTCCGGCAAACGCGCAGCGATTTTTTCGCACTGCTACTTACGGCGCATTCGTTCAGGACGATTGGAAGGCGCGTCCGAATCTGACTTTGAATCTCGGTCTGCGTTACGAATATTTTTCGCCGCTGACCGAAACCGAAGGTCGTCTGACCGATTTGCAGTTGGGCAGCGGCGAGCAGACACTTTCAAACGCGCGGCTCGTTCAGGTTGATTCTTTATACAAAAAGGATTTGAATAATTTTGCTCCGCGCATCGGTTTCGCCTACAGTCCCGATTTCAGAAATTCTTCGGGTTATTTGAAAGGATTGAGCAATAAAGTCGTTGTGCGCGGCGGCTTCGGAATTTTTTACAACCGTCAGCAAACCGTTTTGTTCAGCAACTCGCAGGGAAATCCGCCGTTTTTTGCGCGTTACAGTATTTGCTGCGGAACTAACGCGTCCGATTTCGGTTCACCGTTTGCCGGCGGACAAATTTTATACGCCGTTGGTTCGGGTAGAGGCGCGGACAGTTTCCCGCGTAATCCGGTTCTCGGCGGCGGCATAAATCCGGCAACCGGCTTGCCGAACAGCGGACCTCCCGTGGAGATTTACGGCAGTTATGACGATCAGCCGAATCCGATGGTTTATAAATACTCGCTCGATTTGCAGTATGAATTGCCGTATCAGATAGTCGCTTCAATCGGTTATGAAGGAAATACCAGCAAGCATTTGCCGCGTTTGATTGATCTCAATCAATTTTTCACGCCTTTACCCGGCACTTCCGCCGTTCGCTATGTAAGCCCTGATATAGAAGCCAGTTATAATGGTATGAATGTGCGGCTTGAGCGGCGTTTCGCGCAGGGTTTTCAGGTTTCAGCAAATTATCGGTATAGTAAAGCCATTGACACGCTTTCAAACGCCGGTCCGGGTGCGGTTACTAATCAGACTTTTCCGATTGATTTAAGTGAGGAAAAAGGTCCTTCGGATTACGATTCGCGGCACAATTTCGTGTTGTCGGGTGTGGCTGAACTTCCGTTTTTCCGCAACAAAAGCACATTGGCGGGCAAACTGCTCGGCGGTTTTGAATTGGGCGGAATTTTGACATATTACACGGGTTTTCCGTGGACACCCAAAATTGATGCGAGTCTTAGCGGCGGTAGCGTAGGCAGTAATGGTTTTGGTCCGATTCGTCCTGTCGTTTATCTTGGCGGAGTGCAGCAAAATACTTCAAACGATGCCTTTTTAACGCCGAACGGATATTTCAACGGCGGGGCATCCAGATATTTCGATGCAAGATTGAATCGTGACCCGAATAGAAATAATGAGCTTAGTTTTCAGGCAAATCCGCCGGGAATCGGACGAAACGTATTTCGCGGTCCGAACTATTTTTCGATTGATATGAATCTGACTAAACGATTCGGATTGCCCGGACTAAAGTTTTTAGGCGAAAATCGCGGTCTTGAACTTCGCGCTGATATTTTCAATATTTTCAACCGTTTGAATCTTCAACAATTCGGATTTTTCAGTCCCGGCACATTCGTCGCTCGCGTTAATGATCCGGCTAATCCGGTTTATAATCCGACGTTCGGCGAACCCGACGGCGCGCTGGCTGGTCGAACCATAGCACTTCAAGCAAGATTCAGATTTTAAAGGGAATGTTCTTTAGTTCGGCTTTATCACTTAATTTTGACATTAATAATTGAGAAGATAAAGATTTTGTCGTTAGAAATTTTAATGTTGAAAAGGGGATAAAGCAGAAGCTGAACCTAAATAAACTAAGAGTTAATAAAGGAGAGTAAAAATGAAAAAAACAATCATCACTTTGCTATTAGTAATGATAAGTTGCCTGAGTTTATATGCTCAAGGAAATAAATTCAAGATAGTTAAGAATCCAGTTCCAAATAGCTATATAGTTGTCTTAGATGAAATGGCGGCAGGAAAATTGGGTGAAAATTCATACGCTCAGGTCCTATCGAATAATTTAACTGCTCTATATGGCGGAAAAGTTAAAAAGGTTTACAAACACGCAATAAATGGCTATTCAGTCAGTTTATCTGCTAAACAAGCAACAAAATTAAGCCAAGACCCAAGAGTGAAATTTGTTGAACAGGATGGATATGCTAGTATTTCATCTTCAAGTTGGGGACTTGACAGAATAGATCAGCGAAACCTTCCTTTAGATGGAAATTACAATTATTTACTTACAGGCTCTGGAGCTAATGTGTATGTCATTGATACTGGTATTAGAGTTACCCATAACGATTTTGGCGGGCGAGCATCAATAGCCTACGATGCAGTTGGGGATGGGCAAAATGGTAATGATTGTAATGGTCACGGAACACATGTGGCGGGCATAATCGGTAGTGCAACTTATGGTGTAGCGAAAAATGTTTCAATACACGCGGTTCGGGTGTTGGGATGCAATGGGGAAGGAACAAATTCAGATATTATTGAGGGAGTAGATTGGGTTACTAATAATCACCAATATAATTCAGTTGTAAATATGAGCCTGGGAAGTCCGTATTCTCAAGCTGTGGATGATGCAGTGCGCGGTTCTATATTGAATGAGGATATTGTTTATGTGATTGCAGCAGGAAATAATAACGACAATGCTTGTAATTATTCACCTGCTCGTGTGGATTTTGCAATAACAGTAGCTTCTACTGATATTAATGATTCACGATCATCCTTTTCAAATTACGGAGCTTGCGTAGATATATTTGCTCCCGGTTCAAATATTACTTCAACTTGGAACTCTAGTGATACAGCTACAAATGTTCTTAGTGGAACTTCTATGGCAGCTCCTCATGTTGCTGGTGTAGCAGCAATGTATAGGGCTTCCGGTTATTCACAATTAGAGGTTACAAATCTTATTGTTTCTAATTCTACAACTAATGTAGTTACGAACGCGGGAGCAGGCTCACCCAACAGATTAGTTTATATACCTAAAGGTACAAACTGTAACTATTCTGGAGGTTATTTGAGTGGTGCTTATATTTCAAATTATTATCCAAACAGTAGCCCGGGATTTGTTTCTGGAGGTGGTAAATTTACGGCAGACGTAACTTCGGCAGCACCAAACACTAATATATTTTTAGAAAAATATGAGAATGGAAATTGGAGTTATGTTGCCTATTTTCTTAATAATCAATATCCAGGAACGTACAATCCGACAATAAATTATATTGGCACTCCTGGAATTTATCGTTGGAAATTATATTCGCAGTATGGAAGTGGAAGTTATACGCTTAATGTTTGTAACCCAAATCCGTAAACTCAGGTTGATTATTTATAAAATCTTCAACCGTTTGAATCTCCAGCAGTTTGGCTTTTTCAGTCCCGGCACGTTCGTCAACAATGCAAATTTCGGCGAACCCGACGGCGCATTAGCCGGTCGAACCATCGCTTTACAGGCTAGATTCAGATTCTAACCGTCAAAATTTATTGAGGCAGGCGAATCAGTCTGCCTCAATTTTACACAATCAAATAAATTTACCGGAGTTAACTAAATGAAGTTAGCAGCCAAACGAAATCTCTCGTTTTTCGCGTTTGCTCTATTTTTTTCAATTGTCTTTTATTCACCGTTAATTTCCTTCGCCCAACAAAATTTAGGAGCGAGAACATCGGCGGCGGATACTGAGCGTAAGATTAACGCTTTGCTCGCCAAAATGACTTTGGCGGAAAAGCTCGGTCAATTGCAGATGCTCGACGGCGAAGCGAACGGGAAATATCGTCCCGAACACCTAGAACTGGCGCGAAAAGGTTTGCTCGGCTCAACCTTGAACGTGCGCGGCGCGAAGATGACGAATGAATTGCAGAAAGCCGCGCTCGAATCGCGTTTGAAAATTCCGCTGCTGTTCGGTTTTGATGTCATTCACGGTTATCGGACGATTTTCCCCGTTCCGCTCGGAGAATCGGCGAGTTGGGATTTGAGGTTGATGGAAAAAACGGCGGCGATTGCGGCGGCGGAATCAAAGGCGGCGGGCGTTCATTGGACGTTTGCGCCGATGGTTGATATTTCGCGTGATCCGCGTTGGGGACGCATTATCGAAGGCGCGGGCGAAGATACTTATTTGGGTTCAAAAATTGCTTACGCCAGAGTTCGCGGTTTTCAGGGCGATGATTACAGCGCGAACGACAAAGTAATGGCTTGCGCCAAACATTGGGTCGGTTACGGCGCGGCGGAAGGCGGACGCGATTATAATACGACGAATATTTCCCAACGCGCACTGCGTGAAATTTATTTTCCGCCTTTTAAAGCGGCGATTGATGCCGGTGTCGGTTCGTTTATGACGGCATTTAACGATCTCGACGGCGTTCCTGCAACCGCGAATCCGTTTATTTTGAAGGACGTTTTGCGAAAAGATTGGAAGTTTGACGGTTTGGTCGTCAGCGATTACACAGCCGTAATGGAGTTGATGTTTCACGGTTTGGCGAAGGACGAACCTTCGGCGGCGATGTATGGGTTAAATGCCGGAACCGATATGGAAATGGTTTCGCGCCTTTATAATAAATACGGCGAACAACTTGTTAAAGAGAAAAAGGTTTCCGTCGCTGACATTGATGAAGCCGTGCGCCACGTTCTGCGCGTTAAATATCGTTTGGGACTTTTTGATAAACCTTTTGCCGACGAAAATTTGGAGGAAAGAGAAGTTTTCAAACAGGCAAATCGTGATACGGCAAAAATTGCCGCTGAAAAATCGTTCGTTTTGCTCAAAAATGAAAACGAAACTTTGCCGATCAGCAAAACGATTAAAGAAGTTGCCGTCATCGGCGATTTGGCGAACAACAAAAGCGAAATGAACGGGAATTGGACGGGCGACGGAAAGCCGACTGATCCGATTACCGTTTTGGAAGCGTTGAAGGCGAAATTTCCGAAAATGAAAGTTCGTTATGAAAAAGGCTGCGACGCTTACTGCACGACGGACGAAGGTTTTAAAGCGGCGGTTGTCGCGGCGAAAGATTCCGATTTTACAATTATCGTTGCGGGCGAAGCCGGCGCGATGTCGGCGGAAGCGTCTTCGCGTTCGGACATCAGTTTGCCCGGAATGCAGACGGATTTGGTCAAACAGATTCACGCCACCGGAAAACCTTACGCCGTCGTTTTGATGAACGGCAGACCTTTGACGATCAATTGGCTGGCGGAGAATTCACCGGCGATTCTTGAAACGTGGTTCGCCGGAACGGAAGCAGGAAGCGCGATTGTTGACACGCTGTTCGGCGATGCGAATCCGGGCGGAAAACTGCCCGTTTCGTTTCCGCGTTCGGTCGGGCAGATTCCGATTTATTATAATCATAAAAGCACGGGTCGTCCGTTTCTTGCCGAGCAAAAATACACTTCAAAATATCTCGATATTTCAAACGAGCCGCTTTATCCGTTCGGTTACGGTTTGAGTTATACGAAATTTGATTTGAAAAATCTGCGGCTGGATAAACTGCAAAGCAAACCGACGGAAAATGTCAAAGTTTCGATTGATGTAACGAATCGCGGCAAAGTCGCGGGCGATGAAGTCGTGCAGTTGTATATCCACGACATCGCGGCGACGGTTACGCGCCCGGTCAGAGAATTGCGCGGTTTTAAACGAATTACATTACAGCCGAAAGAAATGCAGACGGTTGAATTTATGCTCACGCCGGATGATTTGAAATTTTATGACCGCGATTTGAAATGGATTCTCGAACCCGGTGAATTTCAAGTAATTGTAGGAACGAGCAGCGATAACGGTTTGCAAAGCATTTTTGAAGTCGTCAATACATTGGCGCGTCCGCCGACAAGTCAAAAGAGCGAACTTGAAATTGATCCCGCGCCGAAAACTCCCGTCCCGACCGCGAGAATTTCGGCTGAAGACGACGCTTTTCTCGAAGATGTTTCAAAACGCAGTTTTATGTTTCTGTGGGATCACACGAATCCGAAAAACGGTCTGACATTAGATCGTTCCGGCGCGGACGGAACGCGCAAACCGGAAGGTCATCGCAGTTATAATATCGCCAGCCTTGCGGCTTCCGGTTTTGCTCTGACAGGTTACTGCATTGCCGCAGATCGCGGCTGGATTCCGAAAGATCAGCTTCGGACGCGCACGAGAAACACGCTCGATTTTTTTGCGAACAAAGCATTTAACAAAAACGGCTGGTTTTATCACTGGCTCGATTACGAAACGGGCGAACGGCGTTGGAACAGCGAGATTTCTTCGATTGATACCGCGCTTTTGCTCGGCGGAATTTTAACCGCCAAACAATGCTTTTCCGATGATAAGGAAATCGGACAGCTTGCCGACAAAATCGCCGATAGAGTTGATTACAAATGGATGCAGGCGAATAGTCAATATCTGCTCAATCACGGCTGGAAACCCGAAGAAGGATTTTTGAAAAGTTACTGGGAAAATTACAGCGAGCAGATGATTCTTTATATTTTGGGCATTGGCTCGAAAACGCATCCGATTTCGCCGAATTCGTGGTATGCGTGGGAAAGAGATTGGAACGAATACGGAGGTTATAGATATTTAGGCGAAGTTTCGCCGCTTTTTATTCATCAGTATTCACACGCTTGGATTGATTTCAGGAACATCCGCGAGCATCGTCCGCCATTCGTGAATTATTTTGAAAATTCGGTTAATGCAACACGCGCTCAACAGAAATTTTTCGCTGACGTTTTAAGCAAAGACTTTCCGAAATATTCAGCCACAATGTGGGGTTTGTCGGCTTCCGATTCACAGCACGGTTATATTGCTTGGGGCGCACCGCCGCGCAATGACCGAATTGACGGAACAGTCGTGCCGTATGCCGTCGCCGGTTCATTGATGTTCACGCCGGACATTACTTTGCCGACTTTAAAGGAAATGAAAAACGAATACGGCGATAAAACCTATGGAAAATACGGTTTTGTTGACGCTTTTAATCCGCACAACGGTTGGGTTGACGGCGATATTATCGGCATTGATCAGGGAATGACGCTGCTCGGCGCAGAGAATCTGCGGAGCGGCAAGGTTTGGTACTGGTTTATGCAGAACGAAGAGCCGCGCCGTGGTTTGAAACTTGCAAAAATTTTCTAAAAATACGATTATCCGAAAGAGGAAAAAGTAAAATTATCTAACAACTCGTCGGTTTTATTTAGACAATAATAAAGCTTCATTTCAGTTGTGCATAAAAGTGTTTTACAGATTCCCGTAAAACATTTAAAATTCATAAACCGGATTTACCGAATTCTTTCTTTTCAAATAAAACTTGCAGTAATTTTTGCTTATGTCACTACTGGAAATGCGGCAAATTACAAAGGAATTTCCGGGCGTAAAAGCTCTGGACGGCGTAACTTTGGATTTGCGTGAAGGCGAATTTCATTCGCTCGTCGGTGAAAACGGCGCGGGAAAATCTACTTTGATGAAGGTTTTATCGGGCGTTTATCCGTTCGGAACTTACACGGGCGATATTGTTGTTGAAGGAAACATAAAACAGTTTCAAACCATTCGCCAAGCTGAAGAAGCCGGAATCGCCATTATTTTTCAGGAATTGTCTTTGGTCAAAGAATTAACTGTTGCCGAAAACATCTTTTTGGGCAAAGAGCCGAATCGTTTCGGCGTGATAAATTGGGGAGAAATTTATCAAAAATCTTCGCAATTGCTCAAAGATTTGAAACTCCCGCTTAACCCGCGCACGATTGTCGGCAATCTCGGCATCGGACAGCAGCAGCTTGTCGAAATCGCCAAAGCCCTTTCACAAAAAGCAAAAATGTTGGTTCTCGACGAACCGACTGCCGCGTTGACCGAATCGGAAGTCGAAACGCTTTTTGCAATTTTGACGGATTTAAAATCGCGCAGTGTCGGAATGATTTATATTTCGCACAAACTCGACGAAGTTTTTGCGATGTCGGATCGCATCACGGTCTTGCGCGACGGGCAAACGGTTAGCACACAAAACACGGAAGATTTAACGAAGGATAAAATAATTTCCTTGATGGTCGGGCGCGAAGTCGGGGATATTTTTCCCGAAACGACGCACGATTTCGGCGAAACGGCTTTGGAAGTAAAACATTTGACGGCGTTTGACCCGGACGTTCAGGACAAAAAATTGGTTGACGATGTTTCTTTTTCGGTCCACAAAGGCGAAGTTCTCGGCATCGCCGGTTTGATGGGCGCGGGTCGTTCGGAACTGTTGATGGCGATCTTCGGCGCGTGGCGCGGAAATTCTTCCGGCGAAATTTATGTCGAAGGAAATGAAACCGCGATCAATTCGCCGTCCGACGCGATTGACAACGGCATCGGTTTCGTAACCGAAGACCGCAAGCGGTTCGGTTTGATTTTAGAACAGACGATTATGGATAATTCGACGCTTGCCGGCTTGAAACAAATTTCCGGTGCGTTTATAACGCATCGTTCACGCGAAAGAGTCGCCACCAAAAGCATAATGGAATCGCTGCACGTCAAGGCAAATTCACCGATGACGATTGCCGGAACGCTTTCGGGCGGAAATCAGCAAAAAGTTGTTTTAGGAAAATGGCTTTTGACCAAACCGAAAGTTTTATTTTTGGACGAACCGACACGCGGCATTGATGTCGGCGCGAAACAGGAAATTTACGCGGAAATCAACAAACTCGCCAGAGAAGGTTTGGCAATCGTGATGGTTTCCTCCGAACTGCCGGAAGTTTTGGGTTTGTCGGACAGAATTTTAGTTCTGCACGAAGGCAGATTGACGGGCGAATTTTCAAAAGCCGAAGCCACGCCGGAAAAAGTAATGGTCGCGGCGACGGGTGAAACGAAGGTAATGGTTTAATTTTTTTATTTTTCACCGCCGAGTCGCGGAGTTCACGCAGAGGAGCGCGGAGAAGAATAAGAAAGCATAAATAATCTCTGCGTTTCTCTGCGAAGCCTCCGCGACTCGGCGGTGAAAAAAATTATGAACGATTCGCACCTAAATAATCTAACAAGCGAAATAATCGGCGCGGCAATTGAAGTTCATAAACAATTGGGACCCGGACTGCTTGAATCGGCTTATAAAGAATGCTTGTGTAAAGAATTAAGCCTGCGAGGGATTTCATTTGAAAGAGAAAAACCCATCCGCTTGGAATACAAAGGTATCGAACTCGAATGCGGTTACAGAATTGATATTCTTGTCGCAAATTCGGTTGTTATTGAAATAAAGTCTATCGAAGCCATCGCGCCCGTTCACGAAGCACAGTTGATAACTTATCTTCGATTGGGCGGCTGGAAAATCGGACTTTTGATAAATTTTAACGTAGCTGTTCTAAAACAAGGAATTCGTCGCAGAGTTTTAGATTTCAGAGATTAAACCTCTGCGTTTCTCTGCGAAGCCTCCGCGACTCGGCGGTGAAAAAAATTATGACTGAAACAATAACGGAAAAAAAAGGCTTTAAACTCGAAGCATCAGCACTTCGCGCCTACACGATGCTCGGCGCGATGATCATCATTTGGCTGTTCTTTTACTGGCAGACCGATGGCATTTTTCTAAACCCGCGCAATCTTTCCAATTTGATGCTGCAAACTTCCGTCACGGGAATTATCGCCGTCGGAATGCTGATGGTCATTATTTCGGGAAATATTGATTTGTCGGTCGGTTCGCTGCTGGCATTAGCAGGCGGTGTTTCCGCGATTATGCTGACAAATATGGGTTACGGACTCGTGCCTTCGATCTTGGGCGCGATTGCCGTCAGCGTCGCTATCGGATTGTTTCAGGGATTTTTAACGGCATATTTCAATATTCCATCGTTTATCGTAACGCTGGGCGGATTATTAGCGTGGCGCGGCGCGATTAAAGGGATTTCCAAGAGCGAAACGATTCCGATTTCCGACAGCACTTTCAAATTTATCGGACAAGGTTATGCCGGAACTGTCGGAATTCCGATCAGCGCGACTTCCGAAATAGCTTTTAATTTCGGCTGGCTGATAGCGATCCTCGCCTGTATTGTTATTTTGCTGCTGACATACCGCCGCGTCAGAGCGCAGAGAGAATACGGCTTGGGCGACGCAAATGTCGGTGCGGCGATGGTAAAGGCGATTATTCCGATTCTCGTTATCCTTGGTTTTGTGTTAGTGATGAATAATTACGAAGGAATTCCGATTCCGGTTTTGATCTTTTTGGCGGTTGCGCTGATCGGTTATTTCATCACCAATAACACGACTTTCGGGCGTTATCTTTACGCCATCGGCGGAAATGCGGACGCGGCGCGGCTTTCGGGCATTAACAATAAAGCCAATATCGTCAAGGTTTTCGCGTTTCTCGGCGCATTGACCGGAATCGCTGCCGTTATTTACACGGCGCGGGTCGGCAGCGCGACACCTGATGCCGGAACGCTTTTGGAACTCGACGCGATTGCCGCCTGCGTCATCGGCGGAACGAGTTTGATGGGCGGACGCGGCACGGTTTTCGGCGCGTGTCTGGGCGCACTGATTATGGCGAGTCTCGATAACGGAATGTCTTTGCTGAACGTCCGCGATTTTATGCAGGAACTCGTCAAAGGCGGAATTTTAGTCGCCGCTGTCGGACTCGATATGATCGGCAAAAAATCATAATTTTTATAGAAATCAGAAAGGAGAAAATTTAATGCGATTAAAAATTTTAGCATTTTTAACTTTGGCGATATTGTTATCCGCCTGTATCCAAGAGAGAAAAGACGGCGCGGCGAGTACGACGCAGACGAACGGCGCACCTGTCACAAACGGCAAAATCAAGATCGGTTTTGCAATGGACACGGTAAAGGAAGAACGCTGGCAGCGCGACCGCGCGGCTTTTGAAGAACACTGCAAAAAAATGAATGTCGAATGTCTGGTAACGGTTGCCGACAACCAAGCCGGTCAACAGGCGAACGATGTGGATAATCTTTTGACGCAGGGCGTAAATGTTCTGGTCATCGCACCGCACGACGCGACGCAAGCCGTTTCGATGGTTGAAAAAGCCAAAGCGCAGGGCGTTCCCGTGATTAGTTATGACCGTTTGATAAATTCCGACAAAATTGATGTCTATGTTTCTCATCAGGTTCCGGTCATCGGCAGAAAAATTGCCGAATATGCGCTCGAACACGTTCCGCAGGGAAATTATGCGATGGTCTATGGCGCGTCAACCGATAACAACGCGCTGATTATGAAAAGAGAGCAGTTAAAAGTTTTGCAGCCCGCAATTGACAGCGGAAAAATCAAAATCGTCGCCGATCAATTTATTACGGACTGGAAAACCGAAGAAGCATTAAATATGGCGGAAAATGCTTTAACCCAAAATAACGATAAAATTGATGCGTTCGTCGTTTCCAATGACGGAATGGCGGGCGGCGTGATTTCCGCGCTTGAAAAGAAGAACTTGACCGGAAAAGTTCTCGTTACCGGTCAAGACGCGCAGAAAGACGCGCTTCAGCGCATCGCCGAGGGCAAACAGACGATGACCGTCTATAAACCGATCATCCCGCTGGCGAGTGCCGCTGTTGACGCGGCGATCAAACTTGCTAAAAGAGAGCCTTTATCAGAAGCGCAGCCGTTTATGAACGACAATATCAAAAAAGAAATTCCGGCGATTCTGCTGGAAGTTCAGGTCGTTGATAAAAATAATTTGATGACGACGGTTATCAAAGACGGCTACGTTTCTTATGATGATGTTTATGCCAACGTCCCGGCTGGTCAACGTCCGCCGAAACCTTAGAGTAGTCGTTATAATGTTCGGAAATTTAACCGCGAAATACGCGAAATACGCTAAACAAGTTTATTAAACCAGTTTTCCATAATCAACTTAAACTCCGAGACTTTTCAATTGAAAAAATGAAATTATTTTTATGCGTTTGTCTTCATATTTACTTGGCGAAATTTATCAATCGCCGGATAAATGCAGAAAATAAAACCGGAATTTGAAATAAGACTGCACCGACGATTCGCCGATTCAGTCCGAATTTTACAAAGCAGTATCGTTGCCGATAACACAATCGGCACGGGCGGCAAATGTCCCGATATTGCGGGAATAATCACTTCCGCTAATTACAACCACGTCGAAAACACGGCAGGCGGAACATTTGTGCCGATGTTAAATGATGTAACCGGAATTGATCCGCAACTTACGCCGTTGGCTTTAAATGGCGGAACTACTTTGAATTATTTACCTGCTGCGACGAGTCCGGTTCTCGATACGATTCCGAACGGCACGAACGGCTGCGGAACTGCGCCGTTTAATATTGACCAAAGAGGTGTAATGCGCCCGACTGATTCCGACAACAATATGGTTGCGGCTTGTGAAAAAGGTTCGGTTGAAGTTCTCGCGGCGGCGGCGGCGGCGGCTTCGGTCAGCGGACGGGTTTTGTCAGGTTTCGACGGCAGACGCGGAGTTGCTAATGCGACGATTGCGATGACCGATGCCGCCGGAGTAACGCGATTGGCAAGAACAAACGCCTTCGGTTATTTTCGATTGGATGATGTCGCAACCGGACAAACATACATCTTCGATGTTTCCGCCAAGCGTTACCAGTTTCAAACGCAAGTCGTCAATGTCGGTAACGACCTGACGGATGTGAATTTTACGCCGCTTTATTACAAACCGGCAAGTAAATAAACCTGAAACTCGATTAGAAAATTAATAATGTTTTTACCGCAGATGCACATTGATTGAAGATGATAAAGACGAATAAATCGTTGATTTATTCAAACGCTTTTGGCTTTATCTTGTTTTTATCCGGTTTTATCCGTGTGCATCTGTGGCAAATTCTTATTTTTATTTCTAAGCAAGACTGGAGTTAGATAAAAACCTTTGGAGTCCGTGCTTCGCCGATGTTCGCGGACTCCGAACTTTTACCAAACGGCTGAAAATTTACTCAAACCACTTTTTTATATCTTCACGCATTTCATCCGTAATTTCGTGTTTTGCTTCGTAAAGTTTCGATTTGAAATTCGGCAAATAATTTTTTAATTTTTGCTCGTAATTTTGAAATTTTTCGAGCGTGTAAAACTCATCATCATCGCCGTAAAGATAAAAAACGTCGGCGTTTGTCGGTTTATAAATCTCATTTGTTTCCAAATCCGAAGGAATTCCGCCGCAAATCCCGATTATCCCGCAAGCAACGGACGGATGAGTAAAAGCAAAGCGAAAATTCAGCGCACACGCTTGCGAAAATCCGTAAAGATAAATTTTATCTCGATCAATAGTTCCTCTTTTCGCCAGTTTTTCTATCACTTCCAAAATAAAATTGTGATGAATCTCAACCGATTCTTCCGCTTTAAAATCGGTCAGCCAGCCGAAACCGACTTTGTAGCCTTTGTCGGTTTGACGAAAATGCTGATGCGGAGCTTGAATCGAAGCAATAACGAAATTTTCCGGCGCAGCGACAAATGCTTCGCGCATCATATAGCGTTTATGTGCGCCGTAACCGTGAACCGCGATCAACAGCGGCGCGGGTTTTTTCAAGTTTTCGGGAATATATAAATCATAATAAAGTTTAATTTCGGTTTTGACGCTCAAATCGGTTTGCAGATTTTCTGAATTCATAAAAAAGAGTTTAGAAATTAAACCGCCGACACGCAACGAGTCCAAACAAAATTAGTTTGGATTGTTAATACACATAATTAAATTCTTATGAGCGTTCACGCAAAAATATATTTGACTAAATTGTTTTGCAGATGGAGCGCGGGCAGCCGTGCCGGCGTTTGTTGTTTTTTTTATGTCACACCCAGACCAAGCATCCCCCGCTCCAATAAACCGAGTTGTTTTTGGTGTGCTTAGAGGCCA
>JBBPXX010000153.1:0-24549 GCA_038200505.1 Pyrinomonadales bacterium
GTGGAAGAATTAAGTCAACTGATGAGTTTGGGGCTGAACAGCTTTTCTAAAACAAGTCTGAGTTCTATCACCTCATTTGGATATTTGATGTCGGCTTGGAAGTCAGCTATTGCATAATTGATATATGTAATCCGTATCAGGTATATTGGCGGCGACAGGTTCGGGAGTCTGTGGTTTGTTTATCACAAGCGTATAAGGTCCGTAACCGCCGAGCGCAGCGGCGATTAATAATGCGAAAACACTTGCAAGAATTACTCGTAAAACAATGCTTCGTTTCGGAATCGAATCGGTGTTTATAAAACCTTTAACATTTTCATCGGAATTTCTCGCCTGAACTTCAACCGTTCCGTGCGCCGGATCAAAGGTAGTTTGAGCGACGGGCGGAGTTTGTTGACTTAAATTTCCGGCAGAATTTCCGGCTTGCCGAAAATTTTCGGCAGATAAATTCCGATTGAATGAATCGGATGTTCCGCTATCCGTGTGATGTTGAAATTCCTGAGAAGTCTTCTGGAAATTGTTGATTTGAACTGTTAATCGGCGAACTTCTTCTTCGGGGCGAACTTTGGCGGTTTCGGCTTGTTCGCGTTTTTTGATTTCCAATGCTGCCAGTTGTCGTCCTTCTTCGATGCGTTTCTGCGCGGTAAGTGCTTCTTTTTCAAATGGATTCGTTTGTTCCTGAATTTGTTTTTGAATTTCCGCTTCGTTCAACTTTTGAAATTCGTTTTCCTGTGCGGTAATCGTTTGGAGTTCGCTTTCGATGTTTTGCCGTTTATTTGCTTTTGTCTGCTTCGACTTTGCCCTGCACTTGAAAACCGTCGGCGATGTTTGTCGGGAGCGGTTCAAAAATTAAATTCAGGCGGTTATTTGTCAATGTTCCCGAAACTTTTACAGGCGGTTTCGGATTTTCCGAAAAACTTCCAGCGTCAAGACGCGGCACATCAATTTTCCCGTCTTTTATTTTGCCCGAAGCCGCCGCATTTAACTTTCGCGCTTTTTCCGCATCTTTGCCGGAAAGATTGAAAATAAGCGTTAAATTATCGCCGGAACGCAAAATTTTAATCGTGCCTTCCGCCGTAAAATTCTTTACGCGCCCGTCAATTCCGCCCGAATATTCAAATTCGCCGGAAGTTGTTTTGTAAGTTTCGGCGGCATTTTGCCAATTTTCCGCGATGTCCAACATCAAATTGTCTTCCGTTTCAATCGGTATCAGCACAATTTGGTAAGGCGTTGTCAAAGCCTGCGTCGTCATTGCATCCTTCGGCGGCGCGGTTAAATCAACCGCGATTTTATCGGCGGATTTTTTTATCCCGACGGAATAACCGCCGGTGTTTTTTGTTCCCGCAAATGCTGCAACAATCACCGATTTATTAAAATCAAACTGCGAAGCGGGCGGTAGATTTTCCGCAAAACTTTGTAATTGTGCATAAGTTTCCGCTGAACGAACAACGAAAATAAACGGCGTTTCGATTTTTGAATTCGTGCCTTCGTCAATCGTTTTTATTCGCGTTTCATTCGGTTGCGAAACTTCTTCATCGGGTATTTTTTCGGACGTATTTTTGTTCATATTCATATTTTTGTCGGCTTCCTTCTTATTTTTTGACTGACAATCCGATTGCGCGGCGACGCAGAAAAATAATGTCAAACTAATCACCATTGAAATTAAAACTTTATAATTTTTCATAGAATTTTGTAACGCAGTCGTCCCGACTGCCGTCGTGAGTGCGTCCCGCGCTCACGTTCTTTTGATGCGCTTGTATTATTTGACACGGAAGCGGGATACATCCGATACAGCAGTCGGGACGACTGCGTTACAACGCGCTATTTTTAGAAAAACCGCACCAATAGTGTAAAATAAATTGACAGCGAACAAAAATGTCGGTTCAACGTATTTATTATCGAACAGAGGTCTTAAAAAGTTATGGCGGATTACAAAGAAAGATTTGAAAAATGGCAGCGCGAAGCGAAGGAACGCTTTGACGATATTGATAAACAAATCGGGTTAAAAGACAAATTGGCTGAAGGCGCGAAGGTCGCTAAGGAAACGGCGGAAACTTTGAAGGAAGGCGCGAAAAAGATCAGAACGGAAGCCGAAAAATCCGAAGTCGCGCAAAAAGCCGTAAAAATGGCGGGTGAAACCGTTAAAAATGCCGAAGATGCGGCAAAAAAGGCGTGGAACGCGAGCGAACCTTTGCGCGAAGCCGCGGACGAAGCCGGCGGCAGAGCCGAAGATACTTTTTATGCGGCGGGCAAAAGTGCGGGCGATATTTTAAAAACCGTCGGACAAAAAGCGGAAGGAATTTTCTATGACGCGCGGGAAACCGTCGGTACAACCGCCAATCGAGTTTCAAAAGCATTTAATTTCGGCGCAAGTTGGACGCGGACAATTGATTCGGCGATCAAAACCGTGCGGCAAACTTCCGAATGGATTGCCGAAAAGCCTTTGCAAGCTGCAACAACCGGCGTTTCGGTGGCAATCGGCGCAGGTTTGGGCGTGGCTTTTACCGGAATCAGTTCGCACTGGTTTTTTAACTCGACGCTTCCGACTTCCATCGTCAAAAAAGCCGCCGAACAGTTTCAAGGTCATCTTAAAAATCAAGACGAACTCGTCAAAAACGGCGAATTGACGCAAGCCGAAGCTGAAAAAATCCAATTTGAACGCGACATCGCCAAATACATCGGCGCACCGCTTCTCGGAGCGTTTTCGTTTGCTTCCGGCGCAATGATGATGACGAATGTTTTTAATCCGAAAACAATTACGGGCGCACCGATTGATTGGATTCTGGGCGGAAATCCGCTTTTAGAAGGCGTTTGGTTTTTCGGCAACGGGGTTGTTTGCTTCAAAACCGGCTACGATTTCTTTATGTTCGCGCTCGAAGACCACGAAGACGTGCAGAAAATTGTCGAAGAAATCAAGGGTTTACTGCCAACTTAGATAATGATAAGGTTTTCTTGAATCAAGTTATAACTATTTATTTGAAAAGCCGTGAAATACGAAATTTCGTATTTCACGGCTTTTTGTTTTGAATTTGCTTCAAAAATGAGAGGAAAATGTATTTATGTTAAATGATTTCAAAGCATTTATCGCACGCGGTAATATTCTCGATTTGGCGATTGCCGTCATTATGGGCGCGGCTTTCGGCAAGATTGTAACGACTTTTACCGACGGAATTATTATGCCGATTATCGGAGTTTTGACCGGCGGCATTGATTTTAGTGAAAAAGTTATAAATCTGGGCGATATGCCCGTCAACACCGGCGAACAAATCCAAGCGGCAATCGCGGCAAAGCAGCCGTTGATTATGTACGGACAATTTATCAACGATATTATTGCGTTTTTGATTGTGGCGATTGTGATGTTTTTTCTGGCGCGTTACGCCGTCAAACTTTTTAATGAATTAGCCGCCGCGCCGACTCCGCCGACCGGAGAAGAAGTTCTGCTGGCGGAAATCCGCGATCTTCTTAAAACGAAGTAATTAGTTTTTGGTTTTTGGTTTTTTGTGTCATTTGATTTGCCGGTAAAAAGGCAGTGATTTGTTTAAATCAATAATTTTGCAGAACCAAAAACTAAAAATCAATTTAAACAAACCCTTTATCAATCAACAGTTCCGCGTTAAGAATCGCCGAACCAGCCGCGCCGCGCACGGTGTTGTGGCTTAGAGCGACGAAACGGTAATCGAAAATATTATCGGGAAAAAGTCTGCCGACGGTGATTGTCATTCCGCCGCCGTTGTCGCGGTCAAGACGCGGTTGCGGGCGCGAAGGTTCGTCGCAAATTTTGATAAAAGGTTTCGGCGACGAGTGAAGATCGAGCGACGGAAAAGTTGACATCGCTTCCATCACACCTTCAAGAGTCGAAGTCTGTTTTAATTTTACGCGTACCGAAGCCGTATGTCCGTCAAGAACATTGACGCGGAAACATTGTGCGCTGACGGTAAAATCTGCTTTATCAATCGTCTGACCGTTAAATTCGCCCAAAATCTTCTGCGATTCGGTTTCGACTTTCGGTTCTTCGCCGGCAATATAAGGCAAAACATTGTCGAGAATATCAAATGACGAAACGCCCGGATAACCTGCGCCGGAAATCGCCTGCATCGTCGTTACGAAAACCGATTCGATGCTGAATCTTCGGTTCAATGCGGCGAGCGGCGGTGCGATGCTCATAATCGCGCAATTCGGATTCGTTACAATAAAACCTTTACCGAAACCGCGCCGATGCTTTTGGATTTCAATAAGTCCGAGATGTTCCTGATTGATTTCGGGAATCAATAATGGGACATCTTCTTCCATTCGATAAGATGACGAATTGCTGATAACCGGAAAACCTGCGCGGGCAAAGGCTTCTTCAGTTTCACGGGCGACGCTTGACGGCAGACTCGAAAAAACCAAATCACAGTCGAGCGGCGGCGCAATCGGCTGGACGACAATTTCTTTGACATACTCAGGCATCGCCCCGGCAAGTTTCCACGCGCACGCTTCGACATAAGTCTTTCCGATTGAACGATCAGATGCGGCAAGCGCAGTTACTTCAAACTGCGGATGATGCTCTAAAAGCTGCACGAATCTTTGCCCGACAGTTCCGGTTGCGCCTAAAATTCCGACACGATATTTTCTGCTCATAATTGTTAAATCCTGATAATTCTATCCGAAAATCAAGAATATTAGTCTAAATTAGCATTGGTTAAAAGGAAAGTTCAGCCTTTATTTTGTGATTTGTCTATAACTGAAAAAAATATGAAACTTCAGGTAGTAATAATCGGCTGGATGTTTGAGGCTTTTGTAATTTTTTTGCAAATCAAAAATCCTTTTCCGTAAATTCGATGCGGTAAAAAATATCCTTCAGCTTCAAACGGCTGTTGATTGATTCGATTTCAAACTCGCGCTCCAAACCGTCGTAAAAATGAAATTTCCAACTATTATCAGGCTGACGGATATAATGTTCGACGAGCGGTTTGTCCTGCGAAACGAGAATATAATCGGTTAGCGTCGGATTCCACAATTGAAAACGATGGAATTTTTCACCACGATCAAATTGCTCGGTTGAATAGGATAAAACTTCGATAATCACCTGCGGATTGAGAACGACATCGGTAAATTCGTCGTGATATTCCGGTTCGCCGCAGATGACAACCAAATCGGGATACGAAATCATTCCTTTGACGAGCGGACGCTTGACGGGAAACATTCCGCTGCGAACTTTCGTGTCTTTAATCCGCAAACGACAATCGGTGTCAATTAACCGACTACCGAGAGAAACAGTCAAATTCACACAAATATCGCCGTGTTCACCGCTTTCGCCCGCCATCGCGTAAATTTCACCGTCGAGAAATTCGTAGCGTTCGTCGGATTCGCGGTCAATTTCCAAATAATCTTCAACTGTAAAAACAGGTTTTGTTTTTGCTAATCCCATAACTTTTTTATCATATCAAACTTTTTCCAAAAGCGAATCATAAAGTTTTTTGAGTTGTTTCAGATGCGCTTCGATGCTGAAGGTTTCTCCCGCAAATTCCAATGCGCGGTTTGCCAAATCTTCACGCAAACTCTTATTTTGCAATAACTCTAAAATCTTTTCACTCAAAATTTCAGCATTTCCGACAGGGAAAGCTTCCGCATATTTGCCGTTTTCCGACGCTTCCAAAAGCGGTTCGATGTCCGACACGATCAGCGGCACTTTTGCCAACATCGCTTCGGTCATCGCAATCGGCAAACCTTCCTGCAAAGACGAAAAAACAAACAAATTGAGCGCGGCTAAAACGTCGGGAACATCATCTCTGACACCGAGAAAATGCACTTTTTCGGCAATTCCGTTTTGTCGGCAAAAATCTACGCATTTTTGAAATTTTTCTTCCGCGCCCGATTCGACTTTTCCGGCGAAAATGCAGTGCGCGTTTTCAATTTCGGCGAAAACCTTCGGCAGCGAACGGCACAAAGTCATCTGATCTTTGCGCGGGTCGCGGTAAAAGTTTCCGATCATTCCCAAAAGCAGGGAGTTTTCGTCCAAACCCAATTCCTTTCGTAAATCCTTGCCCGTCGGCTGCAATCTTTTGTCGTCCGTGCCGTTGTAAATGATGTGGGAATTATGTCCGACATCGAGGTTTTCGTTTTCTGCGAGCCAGTTTTGCAAACCTTTGCTGACAAAGATATTCGCGTCCATTCGCGGAATCAAAAATTGCAGAGTCCGGTGATTTTTTTTGTCGGTTATAAAGCCGTGAAACGTCAAAACTTTTTTAACCGGCAATTTGAGCGTTGCTAGAAAAAGATGCAGAGCTTCGACCGCCTGATGTGCGTGGACGATTTTTATTTCGCGTTGTTTGATGATTTTTCTGAGCTTTAAAGCCGCACCGAAATCAACGGGAAATTTTCTGTGCAGACGAATAAATTCCGCGCCCGACGTGCGAAATTCTTCTTCGAGTTCGCCGCCTTGCGTCGTGGCGAAAGTCAGTTCGATTCCGTTCGCTTCGGCGTTGCGGCAAATGTCGAGAATCAATGTTTCCGCGCCGCCGCGGTTAACCGTGTCTAAAAGATGGAGAACTTTCATCAAAACAATTTGAGCCGACAAATGACTTTTGCAGGTAAATATGTTTTCATTTTCTTTTGTGTTTTGAGCAATGAATTGCGCCGGAATCAGTAGCCGACAATTAGTTTTAGTCTTTATTTTGCTGCATAATCATGCGCCGTTTGTCAAAAAATGTCCGAAATCCGTCATCAATCAAACTCTAACATCAAAAAAAGTGTTCGTCATTGATGCCGGCTCAAAAAATAATCTGCAAGTATAACTGATTGTGCGGAGCAAATGCAGAGAAATTTTTCCCGACTTGAAATTAGCTTTGGCGATTCTTTTTCAATCGGGTTTGAAAAAGATAACTTTTTATCAGTCAAATGCGGCTCGTAACAGATCGAAAAAGGCGGTTCTGCGCCCATTGACGCAGTTTTAAATGAAAAAAAAGGATAACACGGACATCGGAGCGGTTTTGACGATTATAGAGCCGCGAACATTTTGGGCGAATCTTGATTTTAGCGAGATTTGGCGTTACCGCGAACTTTTTTACTTGTTGGTTTGGCGCGATTTGAAGGTGCGTTACAAACAAACCTTTCTCGGCATTTTCTGGGCGGTTTTGCAGCCTGCTTTGACTGCGGCGATTTTTACAGTCGTTTTTTCGCGCATTGCAAAATATGAAACCGGCGATGTTCCTTACTGGCTTTTTGCGTTAAGCGGTTTTACTTTTTGGTCGTTTATCAGTTCTTCGGTAACTTTTGCCAGCAATTCTCTGGTGCATCATAAAGAACTCGTAACCAAAGTATTTTTTCCGCGCATCATCGTTCCGGCTTCCGCCGTCGGCGCATATTTTTTAGACCTTTTGCTGACGCTCATAATTTTATTTGCGGGAATCTTGGTCAGCGGCACGGCATTGACCTTAAAAATTCTGCTTGTGCCGTTTTTTTTGATATTTTTGTTAATGCTGACAGTCGCGGTCAGTTTGCTGCTGGCGGCGTTGATGGTTCGGTTTCGTGATGTGAAATTTATTACGCCGTTTTTTTTGCAGGTTTGGTTGTTTGTTTCGCCCGTATTTTATTCTTCGGCTTGGCTGCCGGAGCAATGGCGTTTTGTTTTTGCATTAAATCCGGTTACAGGCTGCTTGAACGGTTTTCGTTATATTCTTTTCGGGACGCAGTTGGATGCAACAAATCTTTTAACGTCAATTGTCGTTACGATTGTTTTATTTGCTGCCTCGTTGTTTGTTTTTCGCCGGATGGAAGATGATTTTGCCGATTTGCTTTAGAAAGTAACGCAGTCGTCCCGACTGCGTGTCGGATGCGTCCCGCTTCCGAGTCAAAAACCTGAGCGGCATCAGAAGACGTGAGCGCGGAACGCAATGCCTTCGGCGACGGCAGTCGGGATGACTGCGTTACAGTATGGAAATTATCAAAGTAGAAAATTTATCGAAAAAGTATGTCTTAAATAAAAAAAAGGCAAATAATACTTTGCGCGATGTATTTACGGGCATTTTTCGTTCCGCCGGAAAGTCCGACGAGAGTGAGAGAATTTTGTGGGCGTTGCGCGATATAAATTTTTCGGTTAAGGACGGCGAAACCGTCGCGCTCGTCGGCAACAACGGCGCGGGCAAATCCACGCTTTTGAAAATTCTTTCGCAAATCATTAAACCGACCGGCGGCAGAGCCGTTTTGCACGGGCGCGTCGGTTCGCTTTTGGAAGTCGGCACGGGCTTTCATCAGGAACTTTCGGGACGCGAAAACATTTTTCTAAACGGTGCGGTTTTGGGAATGAAGCGTGTCGAAATCCAGAAAAAATTTGATGAAATCGTGGCGTTTTCTGAAATCGAAAAGTTTCTCGAAACACCCGTCAAATTTTACTCGTCGGGAATGTATATGAGACTTGCTTTTGCCGTCGCCGCGCATCTCGAACCGGAGATTTTGATGGTTGACGAAGTTCTGGCGGTCGGTGATTTGGCGTTCCAGCGAAAATGTCTCAACAAAATGCGCGATGTCAGTGAACACGGGCGCACGGTTTTGTTTGTTTCGCACAATATGCAAGCCGTTACGCGGCTTTGTTCACGCGCTATTTGGATTGAAGACGGCGAAATCAAACAGGACGCGCCCGCTAAAGATGTCGTCAGCAATTATTTGAATTCGCAAACCGAAACATCTTCGGAAAAAGTTTGGGAGAATTTGCAGGCTGCGCCCGGAAACGAGATTGCGCGTCTTCAGCGTGTGCGTGTTTTTGACGGAAAAAACGATAAAAATTCCGCTTTTGATATTCGCCGTCCGGTTTTTGTTGAAATGACATACTGGGTTTTGCAGAATGAGCAAATTCTGATGCCGTCTTTTGAACTCTATAACGAAGAAAGTATGTGTGTTTTTACGTCTAACGATCTCGATGAAAACTGGCGTTATAAACCGCGACCAAAAGGTATTTATAAAAGCACCGCGCAAATCCCGGCAAATTTTCTGGCTGAAGGAAATTTTTATATTTCCGTTTCATTAGCAACTTACGAACCCTTGAGCGTGCATTTTGTCGAGCGCGATGTGGTTGCTTTTCTGATAACCGACAGTTTGGACGGCGATTCGGCACGCGGCGATTTTGGCGGACATATAAACGGAATTGTCAGACCGATTTTGCAATGGAAAACGGAATTTGAAGGCTAAGAAGCTGTTTTGAAACTCAAAAAACAAATGATAAAAACAAGAACTTGCCCGCGAAAGATACGAAAAAAACGAAAATCAGACCAAAATTAAAGATTTATTTCTTTATTTAGTCTTTTTCGTATGTTTCGTGGGCAACAAAAATAGTTTAAAACAACTTCTTATATCAAGTTGCGTAAATAAGAGGATTTAAGTGGGTGGCAGCCAATGATAGTTGGTCATTCCTGATAAATACTCTTTTCGCTTTGATAAATCCCTCATTTCATCTATCAAAACGTCTTCCATTTTCTCGATCCGCTCAAATGTTCGATTCGCTACTACTGATCTGAGCGGCGACCACAATCTTTCACTCGGATTCATCTCCGGCGTATGTGCCGGAGTTTGAAACAGTTCGATTCCTCCGGGTATCTTGAGCCGCGCCCGGTGTGCCGGTGCGCCGTCCCACATCACAATGGCGATCTTCTCTTTCGAGAATCCGTGAAATTCGGCAAATTCTCTTAAAAACATCTCCACCGAAACCGCTTGCAGATTCGGTAGCAGCAGAAAGAAACTTTTCCCCGTCGCCATCTCTTTTTCTCCTGCGAATGCTGACAACTCAGATATTTCCTTCGTAATTGCCGCCCGGTTAAGTGATCTTCTAAAGTTAGTTTTTTAGGCATTTTTAACTTTTACTCTATATCACCCTATTTACGCAACTTAGTATTAGTATAGATTTTGGTCTGAGAAAGTTCATATCAAAAAGATGCAGTCAGTCAGAATTAAGTTAGTTTACTGAAAATGGTCAGCCGACTTTCTCCGACTGACCATTTTTATACATTAAGATTTATACATTAAGAAACGAATTACATATGAATCGTCAGATCGTGAACGCCTTCGGCGGCTTCCATTATTGATTCGGAAACCGTCGGATGAGCGTGCATTGTTTTGCCGAGTTCGTCCGCCGTTGTTTCAAGTTGCATTGCGACACAGGCTTCGGCTAATAATTCCGTCGCGTGCGGTCCGATGATGTGAACGCCGAGAACTTCATCGTATTTTTTCTCGGCGACGATTTTAACAAAGCCGTCGGTTTCGCCCAAAATTCGCGCTTTCCCCGATGCCGAAAACGGGAATTTGCCGATTTTCACGTCGTAGCCTTCTTCTTTGGCTTTGGCTTCGGTTAAACCGACTGAAGCGACTTCGGGATCGCAATAAGTGCAATTCGGAACGATTCGCATATTGATCGGTTCAACTTTTTTGCCCGCCAATCTTTCGACGACTAAAATGCCTTCCTTTGAAGCAACGTGCGCGAGCCACGGTGTGGCGACGACATCGCCGATGGCAAAGACGTTCGGTTCGGCGGTTTCGTAAAATTCGTTGACTTCGACCACACCTTTGTCGCCCACTTCGACCTTTGTGTTTTCAAGTCCGAGATTTTCCAGATAAGGCATTCTGCCGATGGCGACGAGAACCAGTTCGGCTTCGAGATTGACATCTTTGCCTTTTGAATCTTTACCCGAAACTTTGACCGAATTTTTCAACTTTTTCATCGAGTCGAGTTTTACGCCGGTCATCACTTTAATGCCTTGTTTTTTGAAACTTCGCTCAAGTTCTTTGGAAACGTCCGCGTCTTCAACGGGAACGATGCGGTCTAATAATTCAACGACTGTCGTTTCACAGCCGAACCTTGCATAAACCGATGCAAATTCCACGCCGACTGCGCCAGAACCGATGACGATCATTGATTTCGGAACGCTTTCGAGTTCTAAAATCTGGTCTGAATTAACGATTTGCTTGCCGTCCGTTTCAAAACCTTTAATCGGGCGCAC
The DNA here is from genome assembly GCA_038200505.1 of Pyrinomonadales bacterium. GTDB lineage: Bacteria > Acidobacteriota > Blastocatellia > Pyrinomonadales > Pyrinomonadaceae. The sequence goes on from JBBPXX010000153.1 coordinate 10,965, forward strand.
CACCGAACCTGTGGCGATAATTATATTTTTCGTGTCAATTGTTTCTTTTTTGCCGTCATTAAGAGCGACTTCGATTTTGCCTTTTCCGATAATTTTGCCGAAGCCACTGAAGACTTTAACCTTATTTTTTTTCATCAAATACGAAACGCCCGCCGAGTTTTTTGCCACGACATCGGATTTGTATTTTTGAACTTTTTCAAAATCATAACTCAAGCCTTCGATCTTCAAACCGAAGTCTTCAAAATGTCCCGCTTTTTGATAAAGATGCGCCGCGTTTAATAACGCTTTCGTCGGAATACAACCGCGCAAACCGCACGTTCCGCCTAAGCGTTCGCCCTTTTCCTTTTCGATAAGTGCTACTTTTAATCCCATCTGCGCCCCGCGAATTGCCGCGACATAGCCGCCCGGACCGCTTCCGATAATTGTTACATCAAATTGTTCTGCCAATGTTTTAACCTCTTTTTCTTAAAATTTTATAAAAACTATAAATTTATTATAAGTTGATAACGCGCTTCAGGCTAGTTTGAAAGATTTTATTGAGTTAAAATGGTTTTAAATATGGAACATTCAAAAGAATTCGAGCAATTGATTTCGGCGATTATGCCGAATATTAAAGAAATTTCGGTTGAAGAAACTCTGGAAAAAGTCAAAAACGGCGCGACGCTGATTGACGTGCGCGAAGATAGCGAATTTAACGATTCACACGCCAAATCTGCGACGCACATCGGGCGCGGCGTGATCGAACGCGACATCGTGCATCAATTTCCCGACAAAAACACCGAACTAATTTTGTATTGCGGCGGCGGTTATCGTTCCGCGCTGGCGGCGGACAATCTGCAAAAAATGGGTTACAAAAATATGCTTTCGATGCGCGGCTGCTGGACGGCTTGGAAGGAAGCCGACGCGCCGATTGAAAGTTAATAATTTTACTTTTTTTTCCATCTTACACCGTCTTTCGTGTCTTCGAGAACGATTCCTTTTTCCGCCAATAAATCGCGGATTTCGTCCGAACGCGCAAAGTTTCGGTTGTGTCTGGATTCCTGTCTTTCCGCGATTAATGATTCGATTTCGGTTTCTAAAAATTCCTCTTGCGCTTCGCCGAAAATATTTAAAACCGAATCGAATTTATCAATCGTCTGTAAAATCAACGAACGGTCTTCGGTGCAGACAACTTCGTGCGCGAGAGCCGTATTGACTTCGCGGACGAGATTGTGCAATGCTGCTAAAGCCTGAGAAGTATTCAGGTTATCGTCCATCGCCGCTTCAAAATCGGATAAATGCTTTTTTGCTTTTTGCTGCAAATCGGGATTTATTCCGTCTTTCAAATGCGCTTCGGACAGACGCTTGCGAAAATCGCGCAGACGCTCAATCGTATGTTCTGCACCGTCCAAAGTTTCAAACGTAAAATTCAATTGTTTGTGATAAGGAACTGACATCAACAAGTAACGAATTGCCGAAGGCGTATAATCTTTTTCAATCAAATCGCGGAAAGTGTAATAATTCCCCAAAGATTTCGACATCGTTTCGCCTTCGACTTTAAGATGTTCCGAATGAAGCCAAGTTTTAGCGAATAATTCATTTGTTGCGCCCTCTGATTGCGCGATTTCGTTTTCGTGATGCGGAAATTTCAAATCAATTCCGCCGGCGTGAATGTCGAAAGTTTCGCCGAGATATTTCATCGCCATCGCCGAACATTCGATGTGCCAACCCGGACGACCGCGCCCGAAACTTGCGTCCCAACCCGTCGGCTCGTCCGCGTCAACCAATTTCCAGAGCGCGAAATCGTTGGCGTTTTCCTTGTCGTATTTGTCCGTGTCAACTCTGCCCGACGCGCCGGAAACATTGCCTTTAAAATTGATTTTCGAGAGTTTGCCGTATTCGGGAAACGCCGAAATCCGGTAATAAATCGAACCGTCCGATTCGTAAGCGTGTCCGTTTTCTAATAATTTTTCGATAATCGCAATCATTTCCGCGATGTGATCGGTTGCTCTCGGCGCGATTTCGGGACGTTCCAAACCGAGCGCGTCAAAATCTTCCCAAAACGCCGCGACAAACGGCGCGGTAAATTCGTTAATCGTCTTTCCGGCTTTTTTCGCTTCGTTAATAATCCGGTCGTCAACGTCCGTCAAATTCATCACGTGCGTCAGATTATAATTTTTATATTTCAGATAACGCCGCAAAATGTCGCCGAAAATAAAGGTGCGAAAATTGCCGATGTGCGCGAAACTCCAAACCGTCGGACCGCAGATGTAAAGCCGCACGTCGTTATCATTTAACGGCTGAAATTCTTCAAGTTTGTTTGATAAAGTATTATGAAATTTAAGCATTATTATTTTATGATAAGCGGTCGTGTTCTTCGGGTTCGACATCCGGCACTTGCGCCATAAATTCTAAAAATTTTTCACGATTTCCACGCGCCGCCCGTTTCACAATCAGACTTTCCGCCGTCCAAGTTCCCAAAGAATGCGCCAGAGCTAAACTTATAACTTGTTCCAACGAAAGATTTTCCCGTTTGGCAAATTCATTTGCCTGTTTGAAAATCGCATCGGGAATTTTGGTTTGTATCGTTGTCATTTTATATCTCCTAAAATCTGTAAAAATTCTTTTGGCATAATAATTTTGATGCCGAAGGTTTCCGCGCCGACAAAATCGCGCAAATTGTAGGTTACAATGTAATCGGCGTTAGCGGCAATTGCCAACTCAAGCACAAATTCATCATCAGCATCGCGCAAAAAAGGTCGCCAGCGAAAGCGCACCGGAATTTCATTAGCAACAAAACAAATAAAATTCAGAAAATTGTCAATTTGCCCGTCGGTATAGCCGAACTTTGCGCCGTGTTCTTTTGTCTTTTCTTCATATTCAAGCAAAAGCGCAGTCGAAAGATTGATTTCAAAGCGATTATCCGCGCCGAGATTAAGCAGCAAACGATAAGAAGCACCGCGCTTTGAACAAATTGCCGAAATAACCACGCTCGTATCAATTATGATTTGCAAGACATTCATAAAAATTCAGGCGGCGAATGAAAATATACTCAGCATAGATTGAAATTATAGCCGATTGTTAATTTGTTATGTAGTTTAACGGAAAAATTTACGAACGACAGGATTCTTTCGGCGCGATGCCGAGTTCGGCGAGAAATGATTTTGTTGTTTTGAAAGATAAAATCATAGAAAAGTTTATATCATAAAAATCAGTTTAAAGGGAATTCACAGCGATATTTTTTCTTGTAAAACTTTCCAACACGATTTGTTTTTGAAAAGTAAATTTTTCGTTGATATGTATAAATATGTATAATCGTTTTGATGGAATATACTTGGGATGAATTCAAAGCGGAAAAAATCAAAAGAAAACACGCGATTGAATTTGCGAAAATCATTGATATTTTTGAAGACCCGTTTGCTGTTGAATTCATTGACGAAGAACATTCCACCGAAAAAGAAATCCGCTATGCCATAATCGGTTTGACTTCTTATGACTTGGTTTATCTTGTATTTGCCGAAACGAACGAAAACGAACTGCATTTTATCACGGCGCGTTTGGCGGAAAATTGGATGGTGAGAGATTATGACAAAAATCGCAGAAGATATTAAAACTAGCAAAGAAGCCAAAGAAGCGGGCTTAAAACGAATCGAGCGCAGACATATTGCCAAAAAAGGCGAAGTAGAATTGTCCGACTGCAAAGTGAAAATTACGATAAATTTGGACGCGGACGTTTTGGAATATTTCAAACAACGCGCCGAATCGCCGACTTCCGCGCCGTATCAAACACAAATCAACGCCGAACTTCGCCGCGTTATGAAATCGGAAAAGACAAATGATGATTTGAGCAAAACGGCGAGTGAACTTTTGCAAAATGACAGTTTTATCGTGGCTTTGAAAGACAAATTGAAGGCAGCTTAGGAGAAAAGTTATATCCAATCTTAATAAAACTCCGAAGTAAGCCGAAACTTTGACATCGCTGGACATTATTCGCGCCCCGATGTTTCACAGTTAAAAGTTCATCGAGAATGTCAAAATGTAATATAAATTATTGAACAGTGATACAATCCGCATAATTTGTATTTACAAAAACATATGAATAAAATAATTTTGTTTCTATTGCTAATGTTTGTATTTTCTAATTTCTCTTTTGCTCAATCAAACTGTGCGAAGGAGGCAAGTATAATTAAACCTGTACTTTCCGCGCAAACAGCAAATATTTATAACGAAAATTTGGCTAAAGCCAAAGAAGAATTAACTAAATCACCAAATAGTGCGGACTCGATCATCTGGTTTGGGCGGCGAACGGCGTATCTCGGGAATTATAAGGAAGCGATTGAGATTTATTCCAAAGGTCTGGAAAAATTCCCTGATGATCCGCGTTTTCTTCGTCATCGCGGGCATCGCTATTTGACAATTCGCTGTTTTGACGATGCCATAAAGGATTTTCAGGCGGCTTTTTTCATCATTAAGAAAAATGGTATTCGGGATGAAATCGAACCCGACGGCTTGCCGAATTCGCGGAATGTTCCGACTTCCAGTTTATGGACGAATATTTATTACCATCTCGGTCTGGCATATTACCTAAAGGGCGATTATGACAACTCTTTGGCTGCTTTTATAAATTGTTATAGCAATGCCAAAAGTGATGATATGAAGGTTGCTGCCGGTCATTGGATTTATATGGCAGGACGGCGGTTTGATAAAGAAAAAGAAGTTAATAAGTTTATCAATAAAGAATTAAAAACCGATTTCGACATCATTGAAAACGACGATTATTACAAACTTATCAAACTTTATCTGGGCAAAATAAAAGCTGAAGTTTTACTTAAAGAAATTGGCGGCAAAGATGACACTTTGAGCAACGCCTCGCTCGGCTACGGACTTGGAAACTGGTATTTATACAATAATGAAAAGGAAAAGGCAGTTGAAATCTTTCGTCAAATCACGAGCGGAAATCAATGGGCGAGTTTCGGATATATTGCGGCGGAAGTAGAGTTAAAAGCGTTTAAATAATTCATAATAAATTGTGGAATTTATTACTCTGTAAATTAAGTTTTTTAATATTCTCTTTTTTGAAACTACCAATTTACACGAAGTACTTAATTCATTGGAAACCTTGATTAAACATTCTGAAATTTCAGAAGCGGAGGAAGTTATGAGCGTTACAGAAATTAAAAGTGAATTGGAAAAAATGACGAATTCCGAAAGACGGATTGTAATTGAGATGGCGACGAAACTCATTCACGGCGAAACACGCGGAAAACACCGTCTGTCGCTTGAAGAAAAACGGGCAAAACTTAACAAATCTGCTGAAATAATGCTTTCCGAATACTTAAATAATAAAGATTTAACAGTTTTGACAGCATTAGAGAGCGAGGATTTTTTAGATGCGTAGAGGCGAGATTTGGCGCATCACTCTTGATCCGACAATCGGCGCGGAGATTCGTAAAACTCGTCCCGTGATTATTGTTAATGACGACGAAATCGGAATTTTGCCGTTAAAAATCGTCGTGCCGATTACGGATTGGAACGACCGCTACAAAAACGCTGTTTGGATGACGAAAATTGAGCCGAATAAAGAAAACGGCTTGTCAAAAACTTCATCTGCCGACGCATTTCAAGTGCGTTCGGTATCGCAGGAAAGATTTGTTGAAAGACTTGGCGAAGTTTCAGAAGAAAATCTTGAAGAAATCACCGAATCTTTAGCAATTGTTTTAAAAATTTAATAATTCCTTAACCAATCCAAAAGCATTTCTTCCTGTTTATGTAGAGCGTTTTCAGGTTTCGCACCTTTTTCGCGCATCATCGGCAGTTTGAAAAAAATCGAAAGCTGCTCCTGAACGCCTTTTTCGCCGCGTGTTTTTGCCAAATCGAGCAGCCGCGCGATTTCGATTGCCAGCGGCGCGGCTAAAATCGAATCTTTGCACAAAAAATTTATTTTTAATTGCATCGGCTGACCTAAGAAACCTGTCAAATCAATGTTGTCCCACGCTTCTTTGTTGTCTTTGCGCGGGCGGTAATAGCGAATGTCAACGAGATGATCTTCGACTTCGTAGCCGAGAATGTCTTCTAAAAGCGAGCTTTTTGTTTTGACTTTTGACGCGAGAGAATCGGCATCGCTCAACGCTAAACCGTCGCGGTTGCCTAAAATGTTGGTCGAAAACCAGCCTTCGACTTTTAGAGCGCGTGTTTTGAACGCAGGCGCAAGCACACTTTTGATCATTGTTTGTCCGGTTTTGCCGTCTTTTCCGGCGATTGGAACGCCTTTGTTTTCGGCAAATTCGATGAGCGCGGGAATGTCGGCGGCAACCGACGGCGTAAAATTTCCGTAGGGAATTTGTTCGGCAATCGCGGCGTAAGCGTAAAGCATCGCGGGCGCAATTTCCGTCGCATTTTTGTCTAAAGCCTTTTCAAAATCGGCGATTGAATTAAAAATTTCATTGCCTTCGGCGGCAAGTTTTTCGGTTGATGCGAGATTGATAACGACAACCTGATCGCAGTTTTTTTTGAATTTAATCAAATCGGCGCGGATTTTTTCTATCGTTTCGCGGTGCGAATTTGTTTTTGCAAATTGATTTTCGCCTTCGATATTTTGCAGAAAAGCCTTGTTGCCGACGGCTCGCCACGGTTTTATCTTTCGCAATTCGCTTTCGACGGCGACGAATTGTTTATGCGTTAAAACATCGTGTTCTTCCGCCGCCGCCGCGAGATTTTCGCCGTGCAAATCCCAGCCGCCGAAAACGATATTTTCGTAATCGGCTAAATCCTTTGTTAATTCCACGTCTAAATCCGCCAACGGCAACCCTTCCGTGCCGATTTTGCCTTTTTTTAACAGTTCGATTCCGGCAACCATCGTCGTGCCGACTGCGCCGCCTATTCCGATTATTGCTATGCCGAGTTTCTTTTTGTTCATAAAAAGATAGATTTTACAACAATTTTCACCACGAACTGCATTGTCAAAACTCTTACTGGCTGTAAACCAAATCTCTTTTTTTGTGTTTTGTTTTGACAAAAAAACCGGCAATTGCGCCAACTGCCGCGCCGCCGATTGCGCCGATAATAAACGTAGCTCCTACTAAACTTGCTCCTATATCATTCTCGTCTCTTCCTCTTGCAATGCTCGGAAGTCCGTAGGCAGCCGCGCCGATTCCCGCACCGATTAACGCGCCTTTTCCCGCATTTCCTTCATTTACATAGAGTAATGCACGCCAGATTTTTTTGACTTCATTCCGATTAATCGTCGTTTCGGTCTGCGTTAAAGTTTTATTTCCGGCAGCTTGCAAAACAAGACTGTCTGCATTAACTGATTTTACGATTCCGAAAGTCGTTTTCCCGTTCTGCGTTTTTATTGCAGCTTCCTGATTTACAAGACTTTCAACAGTTGACCAATCCCGTTGAGATTTGGCAAAAGCCAAACTGCTCGAAACCAATAAAATTGAACTCATCGCCAAAACCGATAGTAATTTTCTGAACATAATAATTGCTCCTTTTTGATAATTTTTTTGAAAAGCGTATTTAGAATAAAAGAATTTCAATGGTCTGCCGGATGGATTGTGATACTTTTCGGAAGTATCACAATGGCGGAAACACGGGCGAAATCCGAATGATACAATTTATTCTAACTCAAAACTCAGATTTATTTACTCAATTCGACAACGTGATTTTTGACAGTTTCGCCCAAAGTTTCCAGATTGTAACCGCCTTCCAGACAAGAAACCACTCTGCTGGAACAAACTTCGTCCGCCCATTGCTTGACCGTCCGCGTCATCTGCATAAAATCACTGTTTTCGAGTTTGAGTTGCCCGAGCGGATCGGTTGAATGCGCGTCGAATCCGGCGGAAATCATTATCAAATCCGGTTTGAAATTATGGTTAATATCGCCAAGCGCGTGTTCAAACATCCGCTTTTGACTTTCGGCTTTAGTGTGCGCTTTGACGGGAACATTCAGCGTGTAACCCGCGCCGCGTCCGAAACCCGTTTCGCCGCGCGAACCGCTGCCCGGATACCACGGATATTGGTGCATCGAAAAAAAGAAAACCGTCGGATCGTCGAAAAATATTCCCTGTGTGCCGTTGCCGTGATGCACGTCCCAATCAACAATCGCCACGCGCTCGATTTCCTTGTATTTGTTCTGCGCGTAACGCGCGGCGACGGCGACATTGTTAAAAAGACAAAATCCCATCGCATTTTCGCCCGTCGCGTGATGTCCGGGCGGACGCACGGCGACAAAAGCGTTGTCGGCTTCATTAGTCATTACGGCATCAACAGCGCGGCACACGCCGCCCGCCGCGTAAACCGCCGCGTCAAACGAGTGCATCGAAACAATCGTGTCCGCGTCGAGATATTCCACGCCGTCTTCAAAAGCCGTTTCGATTTTATTAAAATGTTCTTTGGTGTGCGCCGCCTGAATTATTCCTCGTGAAACTTTTTCGGCTTCGATAATATTCAAACTTTCCCAAAGTTTTTTATCGTTTTCAAGAGCCTTCATCACGACTTCGTAACGCTTCGGCGTTTCCGGGTGTCCGATTCCGGTGTCGTGTTTTTGATAAATCGGATGATGAATAAGTGCTGTTTTCATAATTCTATCTTAAAGTCAGATTAACATATACGAAAGGGAAGTTCATTAATACGATAATAATCCCGATAAAAACCGCCGGAAGTGTTTTGCCCGCGAATTTACGCGAGTCTGCACGAATAATTTTTTGATTGTTTGTTTGATTAAATTTCGAATCAACAAAAATAATTCGCGTAAATTCGCGCCGATTCGCGGGCGAGATATTCTCTCTGTAATATTATTTACGTTTTCCGCGCTGTAAACCGAGTTTTTCTTCAAGCTGGCGCAGACGGCTCGTGATTTGCAGAACTTCGCGCTTGTTTGTCGGTTCGCCGCGAATGATGTCTTCGCTTATGAACATCAGATTTTCAACTTCGTCAAAACTTGTTTCGGCGCGTTCGGCGAGAAGTTTTGCCAAATCCTGCCGCGAAGTCGTGAAATTATCAACGCCGACGAGCCGCGCCGCACGTCGCCGGAAATCGGTGTAAATGTTTTCAATCGCTAAATCGTAGGCTTTCGTCCGTTGCTGCAATTCCGCCATTGCCCAAACGTATTCGAGTTTTGAAAGGCGATTTGGTTCATTTTCCGGCAAAGGTCGCGCGAAACGGCGGCTTTGTGTGTATAAAATCACGCCGATCAGCACAGCAAGTTGAAGAATCATCGCCGTCAGCGGCGTTCCTTCAAAATACGAGAGAAGTGAATTATTATTCGCGCCGTAACCTTGATGAAATTCGTCAAATGCAATAATTCCTTCACGCGAAGCAACGACATTTATGGCAATCTGCGCGTTGTCAACCAAATTTATGCCGCCGTTCGAAACGATATACGGATCACTCAAAAAGACGATTTTTCCCGAACCGAACGGAACGTCAACCAGTAAATTTTTATCATTATTTGCCAGATGCACGACCGGCGCGGTCATCGCATTTGTTTCGACAGTTACCGAATCGTTTGTTTCAGACGATGTGGCGTTAGATTCGTTTTCCTGCGGCGTAGCTTTTATCGGCGGCGGTGCGATAGTTTTAGCTTTTTTTGCATTTGAAACCGCATCGGCAAAGCGTTCAAATTTGATCGAAGAAGCAAAGCGCGACATTTGGACGGCGTTAATTTTTTCGGTAAAAACAGACGGCTGAATCGGTTTGGCGGCGAAGGCATTTTCCGTCATTTGATTTTGATCGTTCGGATCGATGTTGATAAATGGCAAATCTTTAGAAGGCTCAAACGAAATGCTCCAATTTGCCGTCGTTTTCACCAATTCGCTTGGCGGTTTGCGGTCAATAATAACTAATTTTCCGCCCTGTGAAACCCAGCTTAAAAGCTGCTCGATTTCTTTGTCAGTAAATTCTCGCTGCGTTTGTCCGATGACGACAAAAGTTGAAGGAATATTTTTGCTGTTGGATAAAAGCGCGGACATCGGTTCTTGCCAGCGCGTCGGTTTTCTGCCGGTTTCCGCCAGTAAATCATAAAAAGCGTGTGTTCCGGTCGCGCCCGCGTGATAAGTCGAACGATTCGGCGCGATTTCTGTATCCGGCAATTCTTCCTTTTGCGTGTAAGACGCGGCATTCAGCCCGACGAGCAACACTGCCAGAAAAATCAAAGCCGGAATTATGAGAAATTTTTGCCTCATTTAGGTTTCGTAAATCGTAAATCGTAAATCGTAAATCGTAAATCGTAAATCGTAATTGAATTAACTATTGACGGCTTTTTTATAGCTTTGACGGAATTCTTCCCAATCGCTTTTATCAGCATTGTCGAAACCGTACCAATGACGCTCGAAATTGGCGGTTAAACCATTCATATTTTCATAAAGTTCGCGGTGCGGGCGAACGTCGCGCAAATAATCCCGATTAGTTTTGTGCTGCGCCAGACCGATGATTTTGCGGTCGCTCAATTCACACAAAAACGCAATGTAACCTTTGCGAATCGCGCCGCGCAAATCGCCTTCACGCGCCAATTGTTCGGCTTGATTAAAAAGATTTTGTGCCGTTTCGTCCGCCGAAAGCCGCTCGCCTAAAATAATGCGGTCTTGCTTTTCTTTTTTCTCTTTTTGACGAAAACGATTGGCGAAAAACGGCGCGAAACGATAAACCAAAAAGCCGATTGCGCCCAAAATCGCCGCGTAAAGAAGCATCTGCAAAATGAATGAAAGCGATTGAAAACCGCTCGCCGCGCCTTCCGGCAAATTCGGACGCGGGAAAAATTCGGCAAACCACTGTTTTATTTTACGAATTATTTTTTGAAACAGACTTTCGGTTTTCGCTTCGGGTTTTTGATATTCTTCGCGGCGCAGAATTTCCGCCAGCTTTTGTTTGTCTTCGTCTTTTGTGCGGGTTTGTGCAGTCGGTTTTTCGAGTTCATCGAGTTTTAGTTCGATTGCGTCGAGCCGTTCATAAATTTCCGTCAGGATTTGTTCGCGTTTTGAGGAATTTTCCGTTTCACTTTCCAACTCGTCGAGTTTTTCGCTCAACCATTGATTATCTGTTTCGATTGACGTTTCGCGCCATTCGATTTTTTCATCTTTCGGCAATGATTTGCGGATTTCCGACAAGTTTTCGTGCTTGAATTCGAGATATTCCGCCGCCGATAAATTTTCCGCGTCAGGATAAAGCAATTCTATCGTTAAATCTTTTGCGTAGCCGATATTCTCACGATATTGCGCCAGCGTCGCGGCGCAATTTGACAGCGGCGCGAACACGATAAAAAAAATACCGAATAAGATAACAACGCGGTAATGTTTATCAGTAAAAAGTTTTTTTGATACAACTACAAGAAAGTCCAAAGTCAAATTATCTTCAACTTTGGACTTTGGACTTTGGATTTTGGACTTACTGTTAGACATCCAGATTTTTCACGTCGAGCGCGTTGTCTTCGATAAATTTGCGGCGCGGTTCAACTTGGTCGCCCATCAAAATCGTAAATATCGCGTCGGTTTCAATCGCATCTTCGACGCGCACCTGCAGAAGCGTTCGACCTGCCGGATCCATCGTCGTTTCCCAGAGTTGTTCGGGATTCATTTCGCCCAAACCTTTATAACGCTGAATCGTAAGGTCTTTTTTCGCTGAACTGAGAACTTTTTCAAGCAAATCGCGGCGCGTTTCGATTTCTTCGGACTTTCCGTTTTCACCCAAAATAAACGGCGCGGGAAATTCCGCTTCCAACTTTGTTTTGAGTTCAAGAGCCTTTTGAAATTCGACATAACTCGCCATATTCCAATCGAAAATCAACTTTTGCCCGTTGGAATATGAAATCTCGATTTCGGCAAGTCCGTGTTCTTCGTCGGTCAGCAACTCGGTTTTATAACCGGCGGCGGCAATTTTTCCTTCGATATTTGCTATTAAATCTTCCTGTTCAAAAATTTGCCGCAACTTCATTTTTTGGTTCGTCAAAATCCCGTCTTTTCCGGCAAACGCTTCGAGCAGAATATTTAATAATTTTTCATCGTTGTTCAAACGGCGTGTAAAACGATCAAAATAACGTCCGTATTCTGTAACTCGTTCAAGCAGTTTGGAAAGTTCGCGTCCTTCATAAACCTTGTCGTTGGCAATGGATTTTAGTTCAATATCCTGCGTCGCCTGTTTCATCATATATCGCAGCATTGAAGTTTCGTCTTTGATATATTCTTCTTTTCTGCCGCGTTTAACTTTGAAAAGCGGCGGCTGCGCGATATAAATATGTCCGTTTTCGACAAGTTCCGGCATTTGTCGGTAGAAAAATGTCAACAGCAATGTCCTGATATGACTTCCATCTACGTCAGCATCGGTCATAATAATTAATTTATGATAACGAAGTTTCTCGATGTCGAAATCGTCTTTGCCGATTCCCGTTCCCATCGCCGTAATCAAAGCCTTGATTTCGCCGTGTCCGAGCATTTTGTCAAAACGCGCCTTTTCGACGTTCAAAATTTTACCTTTCAATGGTAAAACTGCTTGATTTTTTCTGTCGCGTCCTTGCTTGGCACTTCCGCCCGCCGAATCTCCTTCAACCAAGTAAAGTTCTGATAGTGCCGGGTCTTTTTCCTGACAATCGGCGAGTTTTCCGGGCAATGTCGAACTTCCCAACGCGCTTTTGCGAACAATTTCCCGTGCTTTTCGCGCTGCTTCACGCGCACGCGCCGCGTCAACGGCTTTGCCGACGATTTTTTTAGCGACATTCGGATTCTGCTCGAAATATTCGCCGAGTTTCTCGTTTAAGAACGATTCGACCGCGCCTTTGACATCGGAATTGAGTTTGCCTTTCGTCTGTCCTTCAAACTGCGGCTGCGGCAGTTTAACGGAAATGACAGCGACAAGACCTTCGCGCACGTCGTCGCCGGAAAGCGAAGTTTTAAAATTTTTCGTCAAACCCGAACTTTGCGCGTAAGAATTAATTGTTCGCGTAATCGCACCGCGAAAACCCGACAGATGCGTTCCGCCGTCAACCGTGTTGATGTTGTTGGCAAAACTGAAAACCTTTTCATCGTAACTGTCGTTATACTGCATCGCAATATCAATCGAAAGTTCGTCGTCAATCAGTTCAAAATAAAGCGGTTCGTCGTGGACGGGACTTTTATTTTTGTTCAGATGTTTGACGAATTCGGAAATTCCGCCTTTGTAATAAAACTCGTGCGATTTTTCCGGCACTTCGCGCTCGTCTTTGATAAAAATGCGAATTCCTTTATTCAAAAAGGCTTTTTCGCGTAAGCGTTCAGAAAGTCTTTCAAAACTGTAAACTTCCGTGTCGAAAATTGTTCCGTCCGGTTTGAAAGTGATTTTCGTGCCGCGTTTGTCGGTTTTGCCGGTTTGTTTGAGCGGCGCGACCGGAATGCCGGCGTGAAATTCCATTTCATAAGTTTTGCCGTCGCGCCAGATTTCAAGCTGCAAAGTTTCGCTCAAAAAATTGACGCACGACACGCCGACACCGTGCAGACCGCCGGAAACTTTGTAAGAATTCGAATCGAATTTGCCGCCCGCGTGCAGAATCGTCATTACGACTTCTGCCGCCGAACGACCTTCCTGTTTGTGTATATCAACCGGAATTCCGCGCCCGTTATCAATGACGGTAACCGAATTA
>JBBPXX010000154.1:0-79429 GCA_038200505.1 Pyrinomonadales bacterium
AGCCGAAAATTGTTTTTCGCTTTGTGATTATTGCAATTTTGTTCGCATTAATGAGTTTATCAACTTTGAAATTACGGTAGGAAATTTTGATTTAAAGATTTGAAAATTGAAGGCAGAAAAACTTTAGTTTTAGGCGCGGGGAAATCCGGCGTAACCTCTGCGAAATTTTTGGCGGAACGCGGCGCGACGGTTGCGCTGCACGACAAAAAGCCTCAAGAAAAATGGACGGACGAGGCGCGTTCTTTGAAAAATAAAAATATCGGTTTGATTGACGGACAAATTCCTTCGTGGCTTTTAGATCAGATTGATTTGGTCGTGATTTCTCCGGGCGTTCCGACAAATACGATTCCGGCGCGATATGTTGACCGCAAAGACGGCGAAGTTATCGGCGAAGTCGAGTTGGCTTATCGTTTTATGAAAGGTCGCATCGTCGGAATTACGGGTTCAAACGGCAAAACGACGACGACAACTTTGATCGGCGAGATTTTGAAAAATGCCGGAATTGAGACGCAAGTCGGTGGAAATATCGGAACGCCGCTTGTTTCATTGGCGGAAACTTCGACTGATGAAACTTGGACGGTTGTTGAACTTTCGAGTTTTCAGCTTGAAACGATTAAGGAATTTCGCCCGAATGTTGCGATTGCTTTGAATGTAACGCCGAATCATCTTGACCGCTACGATTTCTTTTCGGATTATGCCGCCGCGAAACATCGGATTTTTATGAATCAAACGGCGGACGATCTGGCGGTTTTGAATGCCGACGATGAAATTACGGCAAGTTGGCAAAACGGTTTGAAGGCGCAAATTTCACTTTACAGCGTGAAAAAAGAATTGGACGAAGGTTTGTTTTTGCGCGGGAAAGATTTGGTTTGCCGCGCCGCCGGAAAGGAAAAGATTTTGACGACGCGCGACGAGATTTTTTTGCGCGGACTGCACAATGTCGAAAATGTTTTAGCTGCGCTTGCCGCCGGACTTGCTTGCGGCGCGTCGCCGGATTCGATGCGCGAAACGGTCAAAAACTTTAAAGGCGTTGAACATCGCATCGAGTTTGTTATGGAAATTGAAGGTGTGAAATTTTACAACGATTCAAAAGCGACGAGCGTTGACGCAACGCAGAAAGCACTCGAAGCATTGAGCGAAACGGGCGGAAAAACGATTTTGATTCTTGGCGGACGCGGCAAAAATGCTCCGTATTCGCCGCTTGCAGATTTGATTGAAAAATCTGTTCGCAAAATAATTACAATCGGCGAAGACGCGGCGAATATTGAAAATCAGTTGAAAAATCACGCGGAAATTGTTCGCGCCAAAGATATGAAAGATGCCGTTGAAAAAAGTTACGAAGCGGCGGAAAAAGGCGACGCGGTTTTGCTTGCTCCGGCGTGTGCGAGTTTTGATATGTTCAAAAGTTATGAGATGCGCGGCGCGATTTTCAAAAAAGAAGTCGGCAGTTTAACGGCGAAAGCGCAGAGAAAAGAGGCGAAATGAAGATTTGTTTTTTAATAATTTTTACGGCATTCATTTTTTCTCAAAACCAATGCGACAAAAATAAAACGTCGAATGTAAATAAACCGGCGGCGAATAAAATGATGACAAATCAAACTACGGCAAAATTTGATAATTTGCCCGACGGCGTGAAATTAAGCGATGAAGTCAGAAAAGATGTTTTAAATGACAAAGGCGAAGTCGTTTCATACGAAACGATTACGGTTGAAGAAAAACTGAAGGAACTCGGCGCGAAATATGAAAACGAGAAATTAGTTGACCGCGACGGCAAGGAAATTCGCTTTTACACGCCGCCGGTGCGCGGTGCTTCGCAGGGTTTTGAAGAGGACGCAAAACAGCGCGAAAGAGATAAAAAAGAACTTGACGAACTCCAAAGTAAATATACGGTAATTATTTTGTATGTTGATGCGAGAAAAGTTTCATAAGTGAATTGTTCGATAGAAAATGGTTAAAAAACTCCGCACAGATTGGTTTTTATTTGCGATTGCCGCGAGCCTTGCGCTGTTTGGCGCGATTATGGTTTACAGCGCGTCGGCGATGATTGCGCTCAGAGAAACGGGCGGCGAAAGTCAGATGACGTATTTTTACAAACAATTCGGCTTTACGCTGGCAGGTTTGGCGGTAATGTTTTTGATGAGCAAAGTCAATTACCGAATTTATCAAAATGAATATGTCGTTTACGGAATTCTGGCGATAACGGCTTTACTTTTATTGAGCGTTTTCAGTTTTCATCCGATCAACGGTGCGCGTCGCTGGATTCGTTTTCCGGGTTTTTCGTTTCAGCCGTCGGAAATCGCCAAAATCGCTCTGCCCGTTTTTCTCGCTTATTTTTTGACGAAAAACGAAGAAGTAATCGGAGATTTGAAGGAAACCGTTTTGCCGTGCGTGTTGGTTTTGGGCGGTTTGGGCGCGTTAATAATGTTTGAACCGGATTTAGGAACAACGATTGTTTTGTGTGCGATTTTCGTGACGGTTTATTTTGCGGCGGGCGCGAAAATTCTGCATCTGGCGGCGGTTGGCGGAAGCTTGCTTTTGATTGGAGTTTGCGCTCTCGCGTTTGCGCCGTGGCGAATGGAGCGTTTGACGGCGTTTCTCGACCCGTTCGCCCATTCCGACGATGCCGGTTATCAAGTCGTGCAGGGACTTTACGCCATCGGTTCGGGCGGAATCGTCGGCGAAGGTTTTGCCAAAGGACAGTTGAAGCTCTTTTATTTGCCGTATCCGTATTCGGATTTTATTTTTGCCGTTGTCGGCGAAGAATTCGGTTTGATCGGAACTCTGGCGGTGGTTATTGCCTTCGGGTTGCTTTTGTGGCGCGGCGCACGGACGGCTTTGCTCGCGCCTGACAGATTCGGGCAATTGCTCGGAATGGGAATTGTAACGGGAATCGTCGTGCAGGCACTTTTTAACATCAGCGTCGTAATTTCGATTTTGCCCGCGAAAGGAATTCCGCTGCCGTTCATTTCCTATGGCGGTTCGTCAATCATCGTAACGCTTTTCGCCGTCGGAATTTTGCTGAATATTTCGCAATATGCCGGAACTGCCGAAATTAAAGGCAGCGAATTCGACGATGAAAAATCGCGCCGGAAAAAGCGAAGCAAGACGGGTTTGAAATAAATTTACAGGGATAACAGGATGAACAGGGATAAAAATTTGATGATAAAAATCCGACTTTAAATATCCTATTTATCCTGTCATCCCTGTAAATAAAATTTATGAAAGTTTTGATTGCCGCCGGCGGAACGGGCGGACATATTTATCCGGGAATTGCAGTGGCGAAAGAAGTTATGCGGCGCGACGAAAATTCCGAAGTGCGGTTTGTCGGAACTTCGCGCGGGCTTGAAACAAAAATCGTTCCGGCAAACGGTTTTGAACTTTCTGTGATAAATAGCGCGGGTTTGAAAAGCGTCGGATTGCTCGGAAAAATTAAAGGTTTGGCGATTTTGCCGAAAAGTTTTCTCGAAGCGCGGCGATTGATAAAGGAATTTCAGCCTGATGTAGTAGTCGGCGCAGGCGGTTATGTTTCGGGTCCGGTTCTTTTAACGGCGAGTTTGATGCGCGTTCCGACGCTCGTGATGGAATCGAATGCGCTGCCGGGTTTTACAAATCGAAAGCTCGCGCCGTTCATTACAAAAGCCGCGCTGACATTTGATGAAGCGGTCAAGTTTTTTGGAAAAAAAGGGATTGTTACGGGAAATCCGGTGCGAAAGGAGTTTTTTGAAATTCAGCCGAAATCGAGAGAAGAAAAAGTCAATCTTTTGATTTTCGGTGGTTCGCAAGGTGCGCGGGCGATAAATAATGCGATGGTCGAAGCGTTAAAAGATTTGCCGCACGGCAAATTAAATGTCACGCATCAAACCGGCGAAGGCGATTTTGAAAATATTCGGGAACTATACAACCGCGCGGGTTGGGGCGATGTTTCGGAAGTTAAACCGTATATTTCAAATATGGTTGACGAATTTGCGAAAAGCGATTTGATAATTTGCAGAGCGGGCGCGACAAGCTGCGCGGAGATTTCGGCGGCTGGAAAAGCCGCGATTATGATTCCGCTGCCGACTGCCGCCGACGATCATCAGCGCAAAAACGCCGAAGCATTGCAAAACACGGGCGCGGCGAAAATGATTTTGCAGAAAGATTTGAGCGGCGAAAATTTGGCAAAAGAGATTGAAAAAATAATCAACTCGCCCGAAAAAATCTCGGAAATGGAAAATGCCGCAAAGCAATTGGCAAAAGCGGATGCGGCGGAAGTTACGGTTAATTTGATTGAAAGTTTGAAGGAAAGAAATTTACAGGGATAACAGGATGAACAGGGATAAACATTATTTTTATCATCCGTTTTTATCCTGACATCCCTGTAAATTGAAAATAATAAATGTTTAGGCACGTTAAAAATATACATTTCATCGGCATCGGCGGCATCGGAATGAGCGGCATCGCCGAAGTTTTGTGCAATTTGAATTTTAGCGTTTCCGGTTCAGATATTAAAAAGTCGAAAAACACCGACCGTTTGGAAAAGTTAGGCGCGAAAATTTACGAAGGACATCAGGCGGAAAACGTCGGCGACGCGCAAGTCGTCGTTTATTCGTCGGCAGTTAAGGAAGGTAATCCCGAAGTTGTTTTCGCCAAAGAGAATAAAATTCCGGTGATTCCGCGTGCCGAAATGTTGGCGGAATTGATGACTTTGAAGCCGTATTCTGTGGCGGTTGCCGGAACGCACGGGAAAACTTCGACAACTTCGATGATTGCGACGATTTTGGGACACGCCGGCGTTGAACCGACAACGATTGTCGGCGGCGTGGTTGATACGCTCGGCTCTAACGCGAAACTCGGCACAAGCGATTGGTTTGTAACCGAAGCCGATGAAAGTGATCGTTCCTTTTTGATGTTAAACCCAACGCTGGCAATAGTTACCAACATTGACAAGGAGCATATGGAATCCTACAAAGGAATGGATGACGTTGTGCAGTGTTTTACGGATTTTATTAACAAAGTTCCTTTTTACGGTGCGGCTGTAATGTGTCTGGACGACCCGAATGTGCAGCTTATTATTCCAAAATTGAAGCGGCGGCGCGTAACTTACGGAATGACGGCGCAGGCTGATGTTTCCGGTCATAATATCGTCCACAACGAAAACTTCGGCTCGTCATTTACGGTTTGGAAAGGTGCGGAAATTTTAGGCGAAGTAAATTTGCCTGTGCCGGGAAAACATAATGTTTATAATGCTTTGGCAGCAATTTCAGTAGCTTTGGAACTTGAAGTTCCGTTTGCGGATATTGTCCAAGCATTTACAAAATTTAAGAACGCGGACAGACGTTTTCAATTCAAAGGTGAAGTACGCGGAATTACGATTGTTGACGATTACGGGCATCATCCGACGGAAATTGTCGCCACGCTTTCGGCGGCGAAAAACGGTTCGGGCGGAAAGCGCACGGTTGTCGTGTTTCAGCCGCACCGCTATTCGCGGACAAAGGAATTAATGAACGAATTTGCGCTGGCTTTTAATAATGCCGACGTGCTTTACGTTCTCGATATTTATGCGGCGAGTGAGCAGCCGATTGAAGGAATTACGGCAGAAGTTTTGACCGAAAACATCAAGCAATACGGACACAAAAACGTCAATTACATAGGCGACATCGAGACCGCCGCTGAAAAAGTGATTGGCAGTCTACAGGAAAACGATTTGGTAATCACGCTCGGCGCGGGAAGTATTACGGGACTTTCCGACGAGATTTTAGAAAAATTGAAGTAGATTCAAGATTCAAGATTCCAAATTAAAAATTGAAATCTTAAATCTTGAATCTCAAATCTTGAATCTTAAATTTGAGTTATGGCAGCACGAAAAAGAACAACACCAAGAAAAACAGGCACGGCGGCGCGAAGAAAACGCACTGCAAATCCGCGCGGACAAAATTCGGGCGCGGCGGCAAAATTTATTGTGCCGTTTGTTTTCGCCGTCGGCATTTTATTTTGTCTTGGATTCTTGTTATTTATGGGTTATCGAACGGTAACGGCTTCGACGTTTTTCGATGTCAAAATCATTGATATTCGCGGCATAAGTCGTGTTTCAAAAGACGACATTGAAAAAATCGTCAGTCGTCAGACCGATAAATCCGGCGTTTGGAACGCGGATTTGGTAACAATTAGAGAAGATATTGAAAAGATTACGCAGGTTAAATCCGCAGTTGTTTCGCGTGTTTTACCCGACGGTTTGCGCGTAAATTTAATCGAGCGCGAACCGCGGGCGGTTGTCAGGCTCGAAAGAGGCGATTTGTGGTCGGATGACGGCGCGGTTTTATTTGATCTTGTCGGGAAAAACGACGAACGCCCGCCATTTGTGATGAAAGGTTGGGACGAAAGCAGAACCGACAAAGCGGCGAAAGATAATCAGGAGCGCGTCAAGATTTATCTAAAAATGCTTGACGAATGGCAGGAATTAGAACTCGCTAAGCGTGTCAGCGTCGTGAACTTATCTGATTTGCAGTCACCGCAGGTAACCGTTCAGGATTCGGGCGAAACGGTTACGCTCGAACTGTCCAAAGACAATTTCGCCAAGCGTCTGCAAAAAAGTTTGGAAATTATCGCGGGCAGAGGCAAGGAAATCGAATCGGTCAGCTTAAACGGACAGAAGGAAGTTTTGGGGTTTCGTATTAAATGAATTCGTAATTAAAAAGAGATGAGTCGTGAAATACAGGCAGTCGGTTTAGACATTGGCACGAGCAAAGTTCGGTGCGTTGTCGGAGAATTGTCCGATAACGGAGTGATGAACATTGTCGGTGTCGGTCAAGCCGAATCACGCGGTTTGCGGCGCGGGATTGTAACAACGACGGAAGCGATTGTCGAATCAATCAAAAAAGCCGTCGAAGATGCCGAACGGATGAGCGGTTTGGAAATTCATTCGGCAACGATCAATCTTTCGGGCGAACATCTGCAAGGCGAAAACAAAAGCGGTGTCGTCGCGGTGGCGGGTGCGGGACGTGAAATTACGAATGAAGATGTCGAACGCGCCGTCGAATCCGCCAGCGCGATTCAGCTTCCGGCAGGCTGGAAAATTGTTGACCGTCTGCCGCAGGAATTTATTATTGACGGTCAGGACGGAATTATCGAACCCGTCGGGATGCACGGAGCGCGTCTTGAATGCCGCATTCACATCGTTACAAGTCCGAGCGCGGGCGGACAGAATATGGTCAAAGCCGTTCACCGCGCCGGTTTGGAAATTGAAAATATGATGCTCGAACCGCTGGCGGCGGCGAACAGCACTTTGAGCGACGATGATAAAGAATATGGCTGTGCGCTGGTCAATATCGGCGAAGAAATTACGAGCTTAATGATTTTCGGGCGCGGTGCGGTTCAGCATATAAAAGTTTTTCCGTTTGGCGGAATGCACTTTACCAAAGATATTGCCGTTGGTTTGCGCGTTTCGATTCCGGAAGCCGAGAGAATTAAACATCATTACGGTTGTGTCGCCGGATATTTGATGAGCGCGGATGAACGGCAGGAAATAATTGAAATAACTCCCGTCGGCAGACAGGAAACGCGCCAATTGTCGAAGGAAATCTTGTGCGACATTATACAGCCGCGGGCGATTGAGCTTTTACAACATATCGCGCAAGAAGTTTTCGGCTCCGGCAATCAAATTTCGAGCGGCGTAGTTTTAACCGGCGGCGGTTCGTTAAATCGCGGAATGGTCGAGATCGCCGAACAGGTTTTCGACGCGCCGACGCGAATCGGATTTTTGGAAGAAAAACACTTTGGCGGCTTGCTCGACGAAGTGCAAAGTCCCGAATGGGCGGTGGCGGGCGGATTGGCATTATCTTCGATGCGTTCGCAAATTCGTGAACAAAATGCGGGCGGACGTTCGCCGACTCGCAAAGTTACTGAATGGTTTGAAAATTTTCGAGAAAAATTTAGATAAAATTAACATTTCAACTGGATTTTTTACCCCAAATCGTTGTATGCTGTTTCGCCGGATATACAATATGTTGTTGAAATGTTAAATTTCTCGAAAATCATCACGAATAATTTTTAACGGTTAAATTTTACTAAAAAAGGGAATCATAAATATGCCTATAAACAGTCTTCAAACAAATAAAACATTAAATATGAGCTTTGATGAAACGCCGGTTATCGGGGCGCGAATCATCGTTATAGGAGTCGGCGGCGGCGGAAATAACGCGGTCAATCGAATGATTGAAGCGGGCATCAAAGGTGTCGAATTTATCGTGGTGAATACGGACGTGCAAGCTCTGAATAATTCAAATGCTCCGATCAAAATCCAACTCGGCGGTGAATTGACACGCGGACTCGGCGCGGGCGCAAATCCGAAAGTCGGGCGGCAGGCGGCTATCGAAGATACTGATAAAATCATAGACGTTTTGCAGGATGCCGATATGGTTTTCGTTACGACCGGACTCGGCGGCGGAACCGGAACGGGTGCCGCGCCGGTGATCGCCGCGCTCGCCATCGAACTCGGCGCGTTGACGGTTGCCGTCGTTACGAAACCGTTCATCGTTGAAGGCAGAAAGCGGATGAAGCAAGCTGATGAGGGTTTAGCCGAACTGCGCGGCTGTGTTGATACGATTATTACGATTCCGAACTCGAAATTAAAAGAAGTCGAAGAAAAAATTTCGATTATGGATGCGTTCCGCCGCGCCGACGATATTCTACTCCAAGCTGTTCAGGGGATTTCGGATTTGATTACTGTTTCCGGCACAATTAATCTGGATTTTGCAGATGTCAAATCGGTGATGCAGGGAATGGGCGTGGCGTTAATGGGCATCGGACACGGCAGCGGCGAAGGCGCGGCGGTCAAAGCGATGAAGGAAGCGATTGATTCCAAACTGCTCGAAGAAAACTCCATTAAAGGCGCACGCGGCGCGTTAATCAATATCACGGGTTCAAAAAATATGCCGCTCGACGAAATCGAAGAATCAATTTCGCTGATTCACGAAGAAGCCGATGAAGATGCAAACATCATTTTCGGAACGGTTTTTGATGAATCAATGGAAGACAGAGTTAAAATAACCGTCATCGCCACCGGTTTCGATAATCATGAAAAATCGGCAGCTCCGCAAACAACATCGAACGCCGCGCCAAGCGATGGATACGCAACGACGGCAGCGGTTTATCAGGCTTTGAGAACGCCGGATGAGAAAAAAGAGGAAGATATAAATGTGCCGACGTTTATTCGTCGGCAGGCTGATTAGGTAAGGTCGGAACCATCTGCGTTAGCGGATGATCGAGGTGGTATTCAAAGTATTTGCCGAATGCTCGAAACGTGATGTTCAACCGCCCGTTAACGCAGGCGGTTCTGACTTATTAGGAACAAAATTATGAGGGAAAACTATAAGGATCGGAACTTTCCGCGTCAGAATGAAAGTTCCGAATCACGGAAAAAACAGCCGCCGCCAACCGAAACCAATGCGGAAACTTATTATTACAAAAAACAGATAGACGCACGGACAAAAATGACGATTGTTTTACAGGACGGCGAAGAAATCGAAGGAACTATCGAATGGTACGACCTCGACGCGCTGAAAATAAACCGTCAGGACGCGCCTAATTTGCTTTTACCGAAACACAACATTAAATATATGTTCAAAGCGGAAGAAGAATAGTTTTAAACAAGTAACTTTTCCGCCATTTCTACAAGAATTAGCGAAGCAATTTTCGTTTTATAGAAAAGCACATTTGCACTTTCCCACAGCGGTTCTTCACGGCTGCCGCGCAGTTCCTGTGAAGCGGCGATGATAAAATTTTTATAGTTTGCCGTTTTGAATTCTTCAAGGCGTTTTTGCAGGCTTTTCGGAGTCCAAAAACCCAAAATATCCAAATATATTTTTTTATTTTCCGGCGAAATTAAAACCAAATCGGGAATAAATGCCGTTTTTCCCAAATCAATTACCTTTTTATTTTTCTTCAATTGCCAGTCTGTTGAAGATTTTTCCCAATTTTTGAGCAATTTTTCTATGTCGGGATTTTCATATTCCGGCTCATCAAAATAACACGAAGTCAGTTCGGTTTGTTCGCTTGTCAATTCATAAAAAGCATTTCCTTTTTCTTTATTCGAGATTTCCGCTCGCATTTTCCAGTTTTTACAAAGCAGCAAGGCAGGCAGAAAAACCGACATTTGAACACCGTATTTTTGCGAACGATGAAACAGCGAAGCCGCGCCGGTTAAAGTAATT
Organism: Pyrinomonadales bacterium; assembly: GCA_038200505.1. Lineage (GTDB taxonomy): Bacteria > Acidobacteriota > Blastocatellia > Pyrinomonadales > Pyrinomonadaceae. Next base: position 10,188 of record JBBPXX010000154.1, read on the forward strand.
TCATAGCCGTTCACGGCATTTCCGGCGACGGAATGAATCAATCCGAAATGTTTTATCCAACCGAAAATCGCGCGATAATTTGCCGTTTCCGATTTTGCAACACGAATTTTCATCTCGACGCATCTGTAAAGTAAGGCTTGCGCCTGCGCGAGATTGTAGCGGTCGAGCAAGTCCGGCGGCGCGATTGTTTCAAACGAGATCAGTTTTTGATTTGCCGACAAATCGGCGTAAAGATTGGCAAAAATTGTGTCGGCATCGCTCTTGAATTCGGCGGCGGCAATTTCCAAAACTTTTATTTTTGATTCGGAATCAGGCAAAACGGGTTGAAGTTTTCCGGCTTCGAGAAAAACCTTTTGGCGAATTTCGACAGGTTCGGCAGGCGATGAAACTTCAAATTTACAGCGGTCGGTCAAGAGTTTGATAAAACCGCGCAAAATTCGATAATCCGTTCCCGTTCCGACATATTCTTCGAGTTCGCCTTCGAGTTCGCCGCGTGATTCACCGACGAATTCATCGAAAATTTCGATTAAAACTTCCGCATCGCGCAAATATCCGTCATTGTCGGTTTTGATAAGACGCGGAAAAATTTTATCGCCGCGTTGAAAGTTAATGGCTAAATCGGCTGTCAGCATTTTATTCGGATTGTGTTCTTCTGCAAATTCAAATTGTGAAATAATGATCGGAAAGTTGTTTTATTTTTCAAACATCATTATTTTCAAACAATGTAATTGTATATCAAGTTTTATTCAACCTTTGCAAATTCGGGAAAAGATGAGAAAATCTCTGCTTACGGAAAAATCTGCATTTTTGGACGGATACAACACTCAAACGCGGCAGATTCTAAGAGTCGAACAATAATCAGCTAATGCTAAATTCCGAAATTTTAGAAAAACTTTTTGCCGGCGAACCTCGTGCGGTGGCGCGGGCGATTACAAAAGTCGAAAACGGCACGGATTCCGCCGCCGAAATTATGAAAGCGGTTTTTCCGAAAACGGGAAATGCTTTAACCATCGGCATTACAGGTTCTCCGGGCGCGGGAAAATCTTCGCTCGTTGATAAATTGGCGATGTTTTACCGCGACAAAGGCGAAAAAATCGGAATCGTCTGCGTTGATCCGTCGAGTCCGTTTTCGGGCGGCGCGATTTTAGGCGATAGAATCCGAATGCAGACGCTCGGATTAGACAAAAACGTCTTTATTCGTTCGATGGCGACGCGCGGAAATCTCGGCGGTCTTTCACGCGCAACGGTGGATGCGGCGGCGATTTTAGACGCGGCGGGTTTTGATAAAGTGATTATCGAAACCGTCGGTGTCGGACAGGACGAAGTTGAAATCGTCAAAGCGGCTGATGTTTCGGTTGTCATTTTAGTTCCCGGAATGGGCGACGATATTCAGGCGATAAAAGCCGGAATTATGGAAATCGGCGATGTTTTTGTGATAAACAAAGCCGACCGCGACGGCGTTTTGCGAACCGAAAAGGAACTCGAAGCACTATTGAGTTTGGCGCATCGCCCTGATTTTTGGCATTCGCCGATAGTCAAAACCGTCGCCACCGAAAACAAAGGCATCGAAGATTTATCAAAAGCCATCGAAAGTTATAATGAATTTTTGAAACAAGGCGAAAATTTAGAACGCCGCAAAGCAATTGCACGTTGGCGGCTTTTGGAATTATTACAGGAAAAACTGCTTGCGGACGTTTTAAATAAAAAGGGTGTGAACGAAAAATTGGATGCTTTGGCATTGGAAATTGCCGAAAAGAAGACTAATCCGTATTCGGCAGTTGAAGAAATTCTTATAAATTAAAACATTTATTATGAAAAATTATCGGTTCTCAGTAATCGTTGAAAAGGACGAAGACGGCTATTTTGCAAAATGTAATGAGTTACAAGGTTGTTATACGCAAGGCGATACTTACGAAGAAGTTATTGAAAACATTAAAGATGCAATTGCCCTTCACGTTGAAGACAAAATTGAGTCAGGCGAAGAAATTTATCAATCTCGCAACGTGAGTTTAACTATGATGGATTTAGCTGTATGAAAAAAAAATGAAAAATTTGATTTTTTTGCTGACAGTGAACAACTATTTTTTTGTACACTAACGAAATGAGTAATAAGCTCCCCAAATTAACGGCATCGGAAATAATCAAAGTTTTGGAAAAGTGCGGTTTCGTGCAAACAAGACAGAGTGGCAGTCATAAAATATTTAAAAATAAAAATGGTATCAGAGCAACTGCTCCTTACCATTCAGGCAAAATTATTCATCCAAAAACTTTAAAAAGTATTTTAAGCGAAGCAACTTTGAGTGTAGAAGAATTGAATAAACTATTGAAATGAAAATAAATCATTTAGGTATTGCGACAAACGGAATTGATGAAGCGTTAAAGTTTTGGGAAAACGCTCTCGGACTGGAAAGTATTCACACGGAAGTTGTCGAAGATCAAAAAGTGCGCGTAGCGATGCTGCCGATTGGCGAAAGCAGAATCGAATTATTAGAAGCGACAAGTGAAGATTCGCCGATTACGAAATTTTTGGAAAAACGCGGCGGCGGAATTCATCATATTGCCGTCGAAGTTGAAGACATTGAAGCGGCGTTGGCGAAACTAAAGAGTGAAGGAATGCGTTTAATAGACGAAAAGCCGAGAATCGGCGCGGAAGGCTGTTTGGTTGCTTTTGTTCATCCGGCTTCTGCGAACGGCGTTTTGCTCGAATTAGTGCAAAGTGAAAATTTAGATAAAGTTTAGAGTTTAACAGAGGAAAATTTAATGGATACAAATTTAAATAATGATAATGAGTTGGAAAACGATGTAGAACCGCGTCTTGGCGATGAATTCTCTTCGGGAATTATTGAAACGCCGGAAAATTTTACAGACGAAACGGCGGGTGAAACGGAATATCCGCCGGAATTTGCGACTTTGCCGGAAACGGCGGCAAACATTGAAAATGAACCGATTGCTCCGGTGAGAACTGCTCCGGCAGTTTCCGCTTCCGGTCAAAACAGCGGGATGAGCGCGTTAGCAAAAGGTTTATCGGTCATCGCCGTAATTTTATTGATCGGCGCGGGACTCGTCTTTTGGAAAATAAAAGTCGGCGGACACGGCGGAGATTTGAATCATCTGACTGCCGAAGATATGCAGATTCTGCTCAAAGATGCCAATCCGCAGCAGCTTAAAGCATTGGCGGAAAACCCGGAACAGAAAAAGAAAATCACGGAAAATCTCGCTCAACTATTGGCGGTTGCCAGCCAAGCACGCAAAGACGGTCTGGCTGATGAACCGAACGTCAAGCAGGAACTCGAAAATATCCGCGCGGTCATTACCGCTTCGATCTACGACCAAAAAATCAATAAAGATAAAGGTCCGATGCCGCAATTCGGTTATATTTCGGAAGATCAGGTCAAAGAATATTGGGGCGACGGTTCGGATGCCGCTAAAGAAAAAGCATTTAAGGAATTTATTGACACAAAAATCGCGCTTGCTAAGGAAGAAGGAAAATTTCCCGCCGATAAAGAGTTGAGCCAAGAAGAACTTCAGCAGGCGAAAGACGACTTTGCGAAAATAATGATTTATGACAAAGAAGCAAAGGAAAAGGGGGGCGAACTCGGTGAAGATTTCAAACGCGAAGTTGATTTGCAGGTCAAATTGCAGCAAGCACAATTTTTAGCCGGACGTTACGCGCAAAAAGTTTTGGCGGAAAAAGTCAAAGTTACCGACGAAGAAGTTCAAAAATACATCGAAGAACATCCCGAACTCAGCCCGAAAGAGAAAAAGACAAAGGCGGAACAAATTTTAAGCCGTGCCAAAGCGGGCGAAGATTTTGCTAAACTTGCCAATGAAAACAGCGAAGACCCGGGCAATAAAAATCCGCAGGGTGAACTTCAAGGCGGACTTTACAAAGATGTAACGAAAGGTAGAATGATGCCGGCATTTGAACAAGCGGCGTTGGCTTTACAGCCCGGACAAATCGCCGACAACCTGGTTGAAACGCCTTACGGTTTTCACATCATTAAACTCGAAAAGAAAGGCGAAGGCAAAGACGCGCAAGGTCAACCGGCTGAAACTTATGATGTGCGGCACATTTTAATCAGCACGACGATTAAAGACCCGACAAATCCGACGGCACGCGAAATGCCCGTTAGCGATATGGTCAAAGCACAGCTTGAAAAGGAAAAACAGAAGAAAGTTTTGGATGAAATCCTCGCCAACAATCCGGTTGAGGTGGCAGAAGATTTCAAAGTTCCGGAACCTTCGCAGGAAGAATTGCAACAGATGCAGCAGCAAATGATGCAGCAGCAACAGCAAATGCAGCAGGGAATGCCTCCGGGAATGCAGCCTCCCGCGCCAAACGGCAAAACACCGCCGAAACCTGAACCTAAGAAGAAATAGAATCCGAGTCCAAAGTCTAAAGTCCAAAGTTCAAAGTTAGTCTATCTTTAACTTTGGACTTTGGACTTTTATATTTCGCCGAGCTAATTCCGCCACGAATTTCTCCGCGTCAATCGCTTTCTCCTGCGGAGTTGCGCCGCGCATTTTTACGTCGCCTTTTGCCATCATTTGCGCGATTATCGAAGCCGGAAAAGCCGTCGTTCGCATCATCGCGCTCAAATTTGTCGTTTCGTCAAATTTATCAACAATGTCGTAACGCAGACTTTCATTTTCGCCATCTTTCATTCCGACAAATTCGAGCCGGATTAAAACATAATCGGGTTCGTCAGCGGGCAGGTTTTTTTGCAAAAGTTCACCGAAAACCTTACGCGGCGTTACCTTTACATCATCAACCGACATTTCTTCGCTCGAACACAGACCGAGATCAATCATCGTCTTGAATTTTTCGCAATGTCCGGCATAGCGAATCGTTTTATAATCCAATTCGCGCAATTTGCCGAGAAAAGTTTCCGGCAAAGTCGAAGTTCCGCTTGAAGTTTGAAACGCTTCGAGCGGCGGAAAGCCGTCAAATTCCAAAGTTTCGAGTTCGGTCATTGATTCGATTTCTTTGATTTCGCCGCTGCGAATGACACGCGCCGTTTCGATGTATTCGTTTATCAAACCTTCGACGGAAAAAACGAGTTGATAATCAAGCGGCGGTTGCGGGTTTTGCGGCAGACCGCCGACGCGGATGTGAATTTCTTCGATTTTCTCAAACTGATTTGCGCCGTGCATCGCCAGATCGAAACCATTCCGGGCGCGAGTCCGCAATCGGGAATTATGTTGATTCCGGCATTTTTCGCTTCTTCATCAAGTGCAAGCTGTTCATCAACAACATAATTATTCCACCAAAATCGCAAAAATTCGTCCGCGTTTTAATCGCAGCGCGTGAAAGTTTTTCGTTATGCCAATAATTAACGCACGAAATTGCCGAATCGTGTCCGCGCATTACGGAAATTGTTTTTTCGTAATCCGAAACATCGAGTTCGACAACTGAAATCTTCGGACTTTTGACCGATTCGGCAACTTGTTCGGCTTTTGCAAAATCCGCATCGGCAATCGTAATCATTTCGACTCCCGGTGAATTATGCGCCAAATCGAAAACTGTGCCGTGTCCCGTTCTTCCCGCGCCGATTACTAATATTTTCATATCCATTTATCATTTAACATTCAACATTTATTGTTCCTTAACTAAACAATAGCTAATCTAAACTTTAATATTATTAGAAAATGCGTTGTAGAAATTTTATGATAAATCATAATTGTTAAATGAAATCACTGCCAATCGTCCCAATCTTCGGGTTTTTCCTCGGCTAATCGCTCACCGGCGTATTCCCAGACTTTTTTTCGCCAAAGGCGGAGCGATTCGGTAAGTTGAAATGCAACCTGAGGATGGGCGGCGTTGCGCTCGACGCGGATAACCTGAGCCGGAAACGTAACTTCATCGTCGGCGTTTTCCGTTATTGTCAAACTGACTTTACTTCCGACGGAAGGAAGTTGTCTGGGCAGAAAAGCCAGAGTTCCGTGCGGTCCGACATTTTCCGTTAAACCTTCCTGAGTAATTTCCTGTCCGTTTTCATCTTTCCATTTAACGCGAATCGGAAATGAAATATTGTGGCGCGAACCTTTGCGGCGTTCCGGCATAAATTTTTAACTCTCCTCAATTTTTTTATCGTTTGAAATATATGAAATTAACTTTTGGAAGTCTAACAAAGCGATGAGTTTATGGACATATTAATCAAAGCCACATTACTCTACCAATGTTAAACTGGTTAATCAAGACTGGACAAGTCCTAAAAAAAAAGATAGTATCAAAAACTGTTTTTCAAGAAAGTCCAATTGGGCTTTTGTTTTTATTAGTCAATCAAAAACACATACAATTTATTTCGACTAATTACAGTAGAAAAAATCTACTAATTTCTATTGTAGCGAAAATACGTGTGGCTGACGAAAGAAGAACAAAACACAAGGAAAATTATAATGAAAAATGTAGCAAGAACGAGTATCTTGCTTGGCGTAATTGCACTGGTCGGAGTTTTATTTTATTACCAGCCGACAGCAGAAGCCAAGCCGATTTTTGAATCAGAAATAGATTTACAAAACAATATACAACAACAAATAATTCAACAAAACAATATACAACAACAAATAATTCAACAAAATAATCAAACAACCCAACAGACAACTCCCTCTCAAAAATCAGAACCTCAGCAAAAAGAAGAAGAATCCAACACGGAAGAAGAAAGTGAAATGGCAGTGGCGGCAAGAAATTTCCGGGCAACTGCTTATTGTTTAAAAGGCAGAACGGCAAGCGGCAGCAGCGTCAGACGCGGTATTGTCGCCGCCGATCCGCGAATTTTGCCGCTCGGAACGCGCATTCAATTAGATGCCGGTTCTTACAGCGGAACTTATACGGTTGCCGACACCGGCGGCGCAGTCAAAGGTCGGGTTTTAGACGTTTGGGTCCCAAACTGTTCGGAAGCAAATCGTTTCGGACGCAAAAGGGTTAAGGTCAGTGTTTTAGGTAGGAAAAAGAGAAACAGGTCTTAATTTCAAACTTATAAGCACAAGATAAAAAGCAGTTGTAAGTCATTATTAAAATGACTTACAACTGCTTTTCAACATTTAGATTTTTTGCCCGGTTATTATTAGTGACCGGTTGACGACATCACACTCGGTTGAACGATATGATGTTTCGTGCAGGCATTCTCTAAAAGTTTATCTATCTTATTTTCGATTTTGCTTTCATCGGCTAAACCGGCGTTGGTAACTTCGGAAACAATCAGGAACTTGGCTTTTTCGAGCAGACTTTGCTCACGAAAGGAGAGTTTTTTCTCCTGACTCAAAAAGGTCAGCTTTTTCAAAACATCAGCCGCTTCAAAAACGTCGCCGGATTGCAATTTTTCATTGTATTCGCGCGAACGAACTTTCCAGTCGCTTGAAACGTCGCCGAAGTCTTTCCCCAAATCATCAACCAAATTTTTGTACTGCTTCGATGTAATAATCGGTCTGACACCGACATTTTCAGCGTTTGCCGTCGGGACGAAAATCGTCGAATTATCGCTCAAAACTCTCAATGAATAAAACTGCATTGAATTGCCGGCGATTTTCTTTTTCTCGATATTTTCAACAAGGCAAACACCCTGATTCGGATAAGCTACTTTTTGACCAATGTTAAGTTCCATAATTATTTTTCTCCTTTAAGTTAAGTTCCAATAACAAACTCCAAAGACGGAATCAATAATAGATTCGCGGGGGAAGTCTGATAGCTAAGGCTATTTCTATTATAACACAGAACCGAAATTTTTATAAAAACTGTTTTAAAAAGTGTATTTTAAGTGTTTTTAGGAAGCTCGATGGAGAAAGTCGTGCCTTTGGAGAGAACCGAAGCGACGGTGACTTCGCCGCCGTGAAGCCGTGCCAAATGTTTGACGATTGCCAAACCCAAACCCGTGCCACCGATTTCGCGGGAACGGGCGCGGTCCGTGCGGTAAAAGCGTTCAAAAATGCGTTGCAGATGTTCACCGGAAATTCCTTCGCCGGTGTCGGCAACTGCAATCGCGTCTTTCGTTTTGCCGGCAATGTGGCTGACGGTAACGCTTCCGCTTTCGACATTGAACTTGATGGCGTTGTCAATCAGGTTTGTCAGCATTTGTTCGAGCCTGACGACATCGGCAAAAACACGGACTTCCGGAGAAATTTCGTTAATTAAATTGACATTGCGTTCTGCAGCTTTGGCGGAAAGATTGGTAAAAACTTCCGAAACATGCGTGGACAAAGTTAATTGTTTCGATTGTAGATTAATTTTGCCCGATTCGATGGTTGAAAGTTCCAGAATGTCGTCAATTAAATGGTGCATTCGCCGGGCATTTTTGCGAATCACGCTTAAAAAACGCTGATTATTTTCCTTGTCGTTAATCGCTCCGTCTTCCAGAGTTTCGACAAAAGCCAAAATAGAAGTCAAAGGTGTGCGAAGTTCGTGCGAGATGTTCGAGAAAAATTCCTGCCGCACACTTTCGAGATGTTTTATTTGTGTGATGTTGTAAAAAACGCCGATTGCGCCGTTTGTTTGATCCAATTGCAGCGGCGCGATATGAACTTCGTATTTTTGTTTTTCAATTCCCGGAATTTCGAGTTCGATGTCGGAAAATTCGCCGTTTTGCAGTGCTTTGCGAAATGCTTCGTGCAAGGAGAGATCACGGATAACTTCGCTCAGACGTTTTTCTTCGAGATGACCGTTTCTGCGCCCGAACGCTTCGTAAGCAGCTTGATTTGAAGCCAAAATGCGCGTATCGTCGCCGACGACAATCGTGCCTTCGCGCAATGTTTCGAGAATTTTGCCAAGAAATAGACGTGAAGTTTTTTCGTTCGTTTCCTTGACGAAAAGAGAATTTAGAAAACTCATATAACCTTTTGAATTCCAGATTTCAGATTCCAGATTCCAAATTGAAAAGCCGTGAAAATAATCTTATAAATCGGCTTCCAAAAATCTGGAATCTGAAATCTGGAATTTTACTTCGATTCGATAAATCTGTAGCCGACACCGACGACGGTTTCAATGCAGTTGCCGCAATCGCCCAATTTCTGGCGAAGGCGGCGAATGTGAACGTCGAGCGTGCGCGTGTCGCCGTAATAACTGTAACCCCAAACATTGTCGAGCAGATTTTGGCGCGTGGCAACGCGACCGGCGTTTTTGATAAGATGCGTCAGCAAAGCAAACTCTTTGCGCGTCAATTTGACGTTTTCACCGCCGCAGGTAACGCGCATATCGGCAAAATCTATCGTCATTTTATCGTCCTTGTAATTCTGCGTTTCATCGTCTTTATCAACGCGCCGCAAAACTGCCCGAACGCGGGCGACGACTTCTTTGACCGAAAACGGTTTGACGATATAATCGTCCGCGCCGATGTCCAAACCGGCGATTTTATCCACTTCGGCGGCTTTGGCGGTGAGCATTATAATCGGCGTTTTTTCCGTCAGCGGTTCACGCCGCAACCGTCGGCAAAGCTCCATTCCGCTCATTCCGGGAAGCATCAAATCAAGAATAATCAGCGTCGGCGGATGTTTTTCATCAAGCGCGAGACGCAGACCTTTTTCGCCCGATTCGGCAATCACGGGACGAAAGCCTTCGCGTTTGAAATTATATTCCAAACTCTCCGCAATATCCGCGTCGTCTTCGACAATTAAAATTTCAGGCAGCATATCTTCCAGTCCTCAGTCCTCAGTCCTCAGTCCTTAGTTAAAATCTCTAAAATTGCCGCTTTGTAAAAAACAAAGGACTAAGGACTGAGGACTGAGGACTGATTTATTGATGTTTGATAAAAACCGCTTCTTTCATATAAACGGTTAGTTCGCAAACGTCTTTGACGTAATCGCCGATGCGTTCGAGATTTTTGGCGACGAACAAAAGCCGCGCCAACCGTGTTGATTTCGTCGCGTCCTGCGACATTGTTTCCAACAAGTTTTCGACAAGACGGTCATAAATCCGGTCAACCTCTTCATCTTTTTTGATAAGTTCCCGCGCTTTTTCAGAATCATTTGACGTAAAAGCATCAAGCGCGGATTGGAGCATTTCCAAAGCGCGTTCCGCCATTTCGTTTAATCCGCCGTAAGTTTTAAGTTCCGGTTCGTCGTTTAATTCGAGTGCCGCCCGCGCGATGCTAGTCGCGTGGTCGGCGATTCGTTCCAAAATCGGCGTGATTTTGAAAATCGAAATGACCATCCGCAATTCGCGGGCAACCGGACGGCGCAGAGTCAAAACTTCGACGCTCAAGCGGTCAATTTCAAGTTCCAGACGGTCAATCACGCGGTCGTTTTCCAAAACCTGATTGGCAACGTCGCTGTCGCGCTTAATCAATGCGTGCATCGCCCGCTGCAAAGCCAATTCGACCTCGCCGCCCATCAGCAAAAGTCTGTCGCGTAAAATATTTAGTTCGCGTTCCAAAAGTTTTCTCTGCTCCATTCTTAAAAATGTAGAACAAAACGCCCGATTATAAAAGCGCGAAGTTAAAATAACAGCTTTTAGAATAAGCAGACGGCTTTAATGTGATGTGAACAAATTATTAAATTTATGTTAAATAAAAAACGCCGACATCTCGTCGGCGTTCTTTTGCTGAAATTCAATTTGAACACATTTAGTGACCTGAAACTTGAGTTAAAAATTAGACGCGGATAAACGCGGATTTAACGGATTTTCGCGGATTTGTTGATAATTTTTATCAATCTAAATCAAAAGTCTATTAAAACAATCCGCGTTTATCCGCTTAATCAGTGCAAATCCGCGTCTGATTTATTCTCTGATTTTAACATCAAGGCTCAGTTTTACTTAGGGCAAAGCAGGCATTTTTTCTTTCGTAAATCTCGGAAGAAGTTCATCGCGCATTGCCAGTTGATAAGCCGCCGCCGCGATAACGATAGCGGAATTTTTTACGTCTTCCGGGATAATGCGCTCGTAAGTGTCGAGATTTGTATGCCAGGTGTGTGTGCCGTATTCAATCGGGTCTTGAAAAACTCCGATGCCGGGAAGTCCGGCTTGACTGAATGAAGTGTTGTCTGAACCGCCGAGTCCGCGACTTTGCGAATTTAACGCGCCGAGAATTCCCAAATCCGAGAAAGGCGCGACGGCTTCGCGCAAAATCGTTGCGGCTTCGGGCGGACCGAAAACCGACATTCCGCGGGCGCGTCCCGTTCCCGAATCAATATTGAAATAACCGCCGAATTTTTCAAATTCCGGCTTCGGATTTTCAAACGAGCCGAAATGTTCTTTGACATAAGCCTGCGAACCGAGAAGTCCTTGTTCTTCGCCGCTCCACAACGCCACGCGAATCGTCCGACGCGGTTTTACGCCCGTCACTTTTACAAGCCGCGCCGCTTCCATCATAATCGCACAGCCGACAGCATTATCCGTCGCGCCCGTCGCCGCGTGCCACGAATCGAGATGTCCGCCGAGCATTATCACTTCGTCCTTTTTGTCCGTTCCCGTAATTTCCCCGACGACATTGTAAGAAGTCGCGCCTTCGGGAATTGTCCGATTGCGAATATCGAATTCGAGTGAAACCGCTGCTCCGTCAGCCATAAGGCGCGAAATTCGTCCGTAATCTTCGTTCCGCAGAACAATCGTCGGGACGGTTTTTGAAACGTCGAAAGTCCGGTTATTAAAAGCGCGGATTTGTCCGTGTTCACGCGCGGCATCGTTAATGCGGACAACTGCACCGCTGTCAATCAAAAATTTGTCGAGCTGTTCGCCGATTTTTCGCCCATCGAGTTGATCCGGTTTCGGTGTCTGCACCGGACGCGGAGCTGTCGGAAAAGGTCTTTGCGGCGCGTTCGGATCAAGTCTTTTCTGTAAATCTTCATCGCTGATTCGTTTAGCGGGCGGAGTAATGCTGACCGGAATTACGGCGGGTTTGCCGATTAAAACCATTTTGCCTTTTACTTTGTCTTTTACACCGTTAAAATATGCCGTCAGTTCTTCCTGCGTCGGTCTTTCCGGCAAATCGAGTTGCATGGCTTGACCTTTAACCGCGCCGTTCGTTCCCGGTGTCCACGCCAAAACTTCAAAAACGAGCGAATCCTGTACGGGCGCAGTGATAAATCCCGCCGCGCGTTCATTAACCCAACCCGGATGTCCGAAATCCCACACTTCGAGATGCACGTTGTCAAAACCCCATTTCTGCATCTCTTTAACCGCCCAATCCGCCGCCGCTTTGTGATTCGGCGAACCTGTCAGACGCGGACCGTAAACATCCGTAAAATAATGAAGAGTTCGGAAAATCTGTGAATTATCCGTTTCTTCTTTGCGGAATTTGTCATAAATATTCGATTCCTTCGCTGCTTGCTGCGCCTGAATAATCGGCGCAGTTTGCAGAAATAATCCTAATAACAAAAGAAAAGTCGTCAATTTTATCATCGTTAATTTTTTCATATTTTTTGGAAAGGCGAGTTTCCGCCTTTAACTTTTACCTTTTATAACAGTTGGAGCGCGGACAGCCTGTCCGCGCTCCAATTTTTATTCTTCAAACATTTTACGTAAACTTTCAGTATAAGGTTTTCTGGCGACACCTTTTTCGGTAATGATTGCTGTAACCAAATCATTCGGCGTAACGTCAAAAGCATAATTGCTGACCTCAATACCTTCGGGCGCAAGTTGAATATCCTGAACGTGCGTTATTTCCCGAATATTTCGCTCTTCAATCGGAATTTCTTCGCCCGTCGGACAATTCATATCAACGGTTGACAGCGGCGCGGCGACATAAAACGGAATATTGTGCCGATGCGCGAGAACCGCGACCATATAAGTCCCGATTTTATTGGCGACATCGCCGTTTGCCGCGATTCTGTCCGAACCGACGACAACTGCGTGAATCAAACCCTTTTTCATCGTGTGTCCGCTCATACTGTCGGTAATCAAGGTTACGGGAATATCGTCTTGAAGAAGTTCCCACGCCGTCAAACGTGCGCCTTGCAGATAAGGACGAGTTTCGTCAGCGTAAACGGAAACCTTTTTGCCTTGATCCTTTGCGCCACGAATGACACCGAGCGCAGTTCCCCAAACGCCGCCCGTCGCTAACGCGCCCGCGTTGCAATGCGTCAAAACAGTCGAATCGTCTTCGAGCAGTTCGCCGCCGAATTTGGCGATAAGTCTTTGTGATTCAATATCTTCTTCGTGGATATTTTTCGCGTCTTGAATCAAAATTTGCTTAATTTCGGAAACCGATTTGCCGTCTTCTTTCGCCTTCGCAAACGTGCGTTTCATCCGGTCAATCGCCCAAAAAAGATTCACGGCTGTCGGACGAGTTTTGCTCATCACGTCGCAAATGTAATCAAGTTCTTCTTCCAAATCTTCAACATTCGTGCCGACGAAATTTTTCGCTCCCAACGCGATGCCGTAAGCGGCGGAAACGCCAATCGCCGGTGCGCCGCGCACGACCATATCTCTGATGCCGTCGGCAACTTCCGTGAAACTTTTTAATGTCAGCCACTTTTCTTCAGTCGGAAGCAAACGCTGGTCGAGCATTAAAACGCCTTCATCGTTCCATTTAACAGGTATTATCATTTGTAAATTATTTTTCCTTTATTAGATTCAGATGAAATGATAAGAAATAAACCGAAAAGACGCAAAAACAATTTGAGCAAAGATTTAGAGATTACTTTGTAATTTTCGGCTTTTCGATGCAATATCATTGCAGACTTATTTTTATCAATAACTTATGGAAAACAAAAAATCAACCGAATTCTGTTTAATCGCCGAAGGAAATTACGAAACTATCGAAGAAGCCAAGCACGCTTTGCAAGACCCGTTTATCGAAGATTACGTCGAAGAACACGGTAAATTTCGGCTTCAAAACTTTGAAGACATTCGCGTTACAAGCGGAATTTCGCTCGGCGATTTGGAAATTGCGATGATCGAAGATGAAGTTTTTGAAATTTCCTGCCGCAGTTCGCCGCTCGTTTTGACCGAACGTAAAGCCGAAAAGTTGGCGGAAACTTTGCGGCGACAAGCGATGTTTGATGAAATACATCTCGAACCGCTGAAATAGATTTTAATCTTTTTTCGGCAAAGTCATCGTTTTACCTTCGGAATCCATTTCAAGATGCCGCGTTGTTCCTTCAGTTACGCTCGGCGGCGCAACCAATTCGCCCATATCATAAAACGATTTTTGCGGCGGCTTGATGTAATCGGTTTCCGCAGGCGGTAAACTCGTTTTTTCCTGAGAAGAAATTTCCCGCCGAACTTCATTTGGCATTACCGAAATCAATTTTTCGTTTTTTCGGAGTTGAATAATTTGCGCGATGCCCGCGCCAAGACAGGAAAAAGCCGGAATCAGCATCCAAAACCACCAGCCTGTTCCCATCACCGAAAAAGCCAGTGCAATCGTAACCGCTATAAAAGCTACGCCGGTAAAAAGTTTGGTCATCGCACTTTCCCAATGCACGGGCTTGCCTTTTTTATCGAATAATTGAACCGAATTATTCGGCTGAAAATTTCCGAAACCCGACAATTTCTTGTTGGATTTTCCCGACAAAGCATCGGAAACCGGACTCAAATCCGTTCCACAGCTCCGGCAAAATTTTCCGTTATCAGGATTTTTCGTTCCACATTTCGGGCAAAACATAATAATTAAGTTACGAATAAAATAAAAATCGGTTCAACTTTCGCTTATGATAATATCTCTGAAAATATATCACGGCAAAGAGAAATATATTTTTGTTTTTTGATTAACCGTCATAAAATTGTAAAAAAACAAATTTTACCGATCAGTAAGACAAAACTTTAAGACAATCTATTTTACACAATCTTTAATCAGACACTGAAATAATTTTACAATCATTTTTTTTTCGCGTATAAAATTGTGAGCGGTAAATTGTTTCCCATTTACATCATAACTTTTTGTGACGGCTGAATTTTACTTTCAAGCAAGAGGCAATAAGTATATTTTGCTCTTCATATTCAACTCATTATTTTAAGACTGAGTTATCCAAATTGTTTTATTTTTTAAATTGCATTTATCAAATTATCTACTTGAGTTAATTGGAAAAAACTATGAAAAAATTATTGGCGGTTGGCGTTTTATTTCTGGTAATCGGCGGATTGTCCGTGTTTTTATTTTATCCGTATATTAATTCAACGGCGGATAATAATCTGGTGTTCGATGACGATGATCCTGATATGCCGAGTTTTTTGAAAACGAATATGAGCAAGGAAGAATTTATGCGGCTCAGAGCCGAAAACATCGCCTTGTTGCGCGGTGTTGATACAGCAAAACCGGATTCGCGCCCGAAAGCAATTGCGAAATTAGAAAAAAGCGAATTTGAACTTGCTCAAAAACGTCTTGAAACCAACGAACCGACAGCAGCGTGGCGATCTCTCGGTCCCGCGCCGATTCCGGTTAGTTCCAGCACCTCATACAGCGGGCGCGTTTCGGCAATCGCGGTTCATCCGACTAATCCGAACATCGTTTATGTCGGCGCGGCACAGGGCGGCATTTATCGAACTCTTGACGGCGGCGCGACGTGGACACCGTTGATGGACGGCGCACAATCATTGGCAATCGGCTCGATTGCTGTTTCGCCGACTGATCCGGCGACGGTTTTTGTCGGAACGGGCGAAGCCGCATTTTCCGGCGGCAGTTTTTTCGGCGTGGGAGTCTATCGGATCACAAACGCCGACACTTCGCCGAATCTTTCGGGACCGCTTAATCTAGGAACAGCCGGAAACAATGTTTTTAGCGGACGTTCGATCAGCAAAATTATCGTTCATCCGACCAATTCCAATATTTTGTTTCTAACCACAACCAGCGGCACTGCCGGAATCGGCGGCGGCTCAAACGGCTTTAGTCTGCCGAGTGCCGGAGTTTATCGAACGACAAATGCAATGGCGGCAATCCCGACGTTTGAAAAACTAACAATTCAGGGAACATTAGGAACGAGTCGTTCGGTTGTTGACACGGTTATCGAACCCGGAAATCCGGCGCGGTTGTTGGTTTCGGTAGTCGGAAGCGGCAATGACGGCGGTATTTATCTTTCTACTAACGCGCTCGATGCCGTTCCGACTTTTACGCGCTCTTTACAGACCGGCGACGGTTCGAGTGCCGGACGCGCCGAACTTGCAATCAATAAAGTCGGCGGAGTTACGACCGTTTATGCCGCAACCGGAACTGCCAACGGAACGCTTTTTAAATCCGTTGACGGCGGCGCGACGTTCGTGCAGGCAATTGCCAATAATTTTTGCAGCACTCAATGTTTTTACGATATTGCTGTCGCAGTTGATCCGAATGATGCGAACAAGGTTTATCTGGGCGGTTCACCGGCTTTGGTTTTCGGACGTTCGGTCAACGGCGGCACGAGTTTTACCAATAGTTCATCAGGTTTGCACGTTGATACGCAAGCCTTCGGCATTTCTCCTTCTAATCCGAACATAATGTATTTTGGCAGCGACGGCGGAATTTGGAAAACAAACGATGTCAGCGCAACGCCGATTGTCTGGACGACTCTCAACAACACGACTTTCAGCGCAACGCAGTTCACTAGCATCGCTCTGCATCCGACAAACCGCCATTATACACTCGGCGGCACTCAGGATAACGGCACTCAGTTTTTTGCGGTGGATGGCTCAAGTTGGATTCGTTCGGACGGCGGCGACGGCGGATATACCGTCATTGATCAAAACGTCGCAGATACGACAAATGTTACGGCTTATCATACTTATTTTAACTCGACGGGTTCGCAAATCGGTTTTGCCAGAGCGACAGTCGGCGACGCGACAACCGGCGATCCGACGTGGAGTAATTTTTACGGTTGCGGCGGCGGTGCGGCAAATGGTATCAGTTGTTCCGATACAACGCTTTTTTACGCGCCGATGGTTCGCGGTCCGGGCAATCCGAACACGCTGTATTTCGGAACAAATCGTTTGTATCGCTCGGCGGATAAAGGCACGACGATGACCGACGTGAGCGGAACTCTGCCGGCAACGGTCAGTTCCATCGGTATTTCTCCGCAAAACGACGACATTCGATTGGTCGGCACAATAAACGGGAAAGTCTTTCTCTCGACAACCGCTACGGCGACGACAATGACGGATATAACAGGCGCAATTCCGCCGCGCTTTGTCGGAAGGATTGCGATTGACCCGAACAACAGCAATATTGCCTATGTTACGCTAACCGGCTACGGCATTTCGTCGCACGTTTGGAAAACCGCCAATTTATTGGTCGGAACGCCGACCTGGACATCCGCCGGAAGCGGCATTCCCGACGTTCCCACCAATTCATTTGTTATTGATCCGGCGGATTCGCAACAGCTTTTTGCCGGAACCGATATTGGTGTTTTCCGTTCAACCGACAGCGGCGCAAGCTGGCAGCCGTTCAGCGAAGGTTTGCCGCGTGTTGCCGTTTTCGGTATGGATATTCAGCCCGTTCACCGTATTTTGAAAATTGCCACGCACGGACGCGGAATGTATGAGATGAGCATCGGAGGTCCGACCTTCGTGCCAAACACGACAAAATTCGACTTTGACGGCGACGGCAAAGCCGATATTTCCGTCTTTCGTCCCGACGGCGGAAATTGGTATATTCTCCAATCACAAAATGGTTTTACCGGAGCGCAGTTCGGCATTTCCACAGACAAGATCGTTCCCGCAGATTATGACGGCGACGGAAAAACCGACTTGGCTGTTTATCGCAACGGCACTTGGTATCTGAATCGCTCGACTGCCGGATTCACCGGATTCGCCTTCGGTGCGCCCGATGATATTCCGCAACCCGCCGACTTTGACGGCGACGGCAAGGCTGATCTGGCTGTTTATCGTCCGTCGAACGGAACTTGGTATGTCTTTAATCTCGTCAATAATCAATTCACCTTCGCGCAGTTCGGTGCAGCAACTGACAAGCCTGTGGTCGGAGATTACGATGGCGACGGCAAAGCTGATTTTGCGGTATTCCGTCCGTCAGCCGGAAGTTGGTATATCGCCAAATCAAGCGGCACACCGGCGCAGAACTTTGACTCGATTCAGTTCGGCACGACAGAGGACAAACCTGTTCCGGCGGATTATGACGGCGATGGGAAAATGGACGTGGCGGTTTTTCGTCCGTCAAACGGAACGTGGTATTTATTGAGAAGCCAAGCAGGATTTTTGGGAATGCAATTCGGCGCACCGACGGATTTGCCGGTGGCGGCGGATTACGACGGCGACGGGAAAGCAGACATCGCGGTTTATCGAAGCGGCGTGTGGTATTTGCAGCGAACAACGGCAGGCTTTACAGGTGTGCAGTTCGGTGCGGCAACGGATAAACCTGCGCCAAACGCTTTTGTGCAGTAATTATAAAATGCGGAAGCCCGCACGAAGTAAGGGCGTATTTTTACATTCAATTGACGTGCGTGTTTCCGCAAAAGCATCCATAAAATAAAAGGTTTCGCTCAAAGTTGAGCGAAACCTTTTATTTTATCGTAGATTGCAGTTCCTTCAATAAATCGTTCGCCGTCCATTCGTTACCCGCAAAAACCTTCTGCACCTTGCCTTCCGGCGAAATTACAATCGTGCGGAGAGAATGATTAAACTGAGTTTTATCGTTTTGGTCAACTTCGTAACGCAGACCGAAAAAATCCGCGATGTTTTTTACTTCCTTGTCCGTTCCCGTCGCCAATTGCCAGACGGAAAAATCGGGTTCCGCGCCTTTGCCGAGATAACCTTGTCCGTATGCTTTCAATGTCGCGGGCGTGTCGGTTTTCGGATCGAACGAAATACTTAAAAGGCGAATTTTGTCTTTCAAATCCGAATCTTTTACTTTATTGGCAAGATCGCTGAAATTTTTCGACATCAAAATACAGTAATTCGGCAGCGGACAGCGCGAGTAAATAAATGTAATCGCCAACGCTTTACCGCGAAAATCGTTGGTTGAAATCCGCTTTCCGTCTTGATTAGTAAAAGTAAAATCGGGAACTTCCTTGCCGACTTGCGCGAGGTCTTCTCTAATCGGCGGCGCAGGCTGATTCGGATTCGGCGCGGCGACAATCGCCACATTTTCGAGCCAAAAACCGTCTTTATCAACCACCAAATCGGCGCGAATGTCCGCGTCCTTCGTCAAATCATCCCAAACCCAATCGGCGCGAATCGGAAAATCCATCGTCATTGCGTCCATATAACCCGGAATTTCGTCATGCGCGATGGACGCTTTTTTGTTCGCCTTGTCAACTGCGACGACTTTGCCGCGAAGCGTATAACGCTTGGCATCCGCCGAAGCGGTTTGCGATTGTGTGTCGGCTTTTTGGCAAGCCGTAAAAAGTAAAATTGAAAATAAAAATAATAAAATATAACGCATAAAATTTATCTTTCGGTAATAATCTGCAAATCCGAAATGTTTTTGAAATCCTTATAATTATGTGTAACCAGCGGAATCGAATAAGCCAAAGCAGTGGCGGCAATCCACGCATCGCTAACCGAAACGGGCGTTCCGTTTTTTCTGGCTTCAAATTGAATTTGCGCCCATTTTAATCCAATCTTTTTGTCCGCTTCAATAATCAAATAATCGTTAAGAAGTTCGCGCAATTTCCGATGTTTTTTCTCCGACCACGAATTTTGCAGAGGCAGTAATTCCAACTCGGCGAAAGTCTGCGCGGCGATCACCTTTAATCTTCCGACAAGATGCTGTTCGTAAAGCGATGCGCGAGTGTCTTTGCGAAAAATATACGAAATAATATTTGTATCAACTCCGACAATTTCAATCATAGCTTACTCGTTTGCCGATTATCGCTTTGCCGAATCTCCCGCACTATTTCCAAAAATTCGTCAACATCCCAATCGTCGGGAGCATCATCAACATATAAATCTTCAATTCGCTGAATCGGTTTCACACCTTGCTTTCGCGCCTTTTCGCGCAGTTCTTCGTGTTTCTTTTCGACATCTTTATTTAACACTATTTGATTCATTTTGTTCACCTCGTTTCTGTATTTATTAATTCGCCCGCGCCGTAAACGTCTGCCGCAAAATTATTTTCACGGCAGTATTCGGCGATCAGCGCGAATTCTTCGCCTGCATGTTGCGGGAATGCCCGGGAACAAATTTTTCGCACTGCAATTTTAGACTCATTAATTTATTTAATTTCGAGTCAATGTGGGCGCAGATATATTCAAACAGGATTTACAGGATAATTTTTTCATATATCCAATTTTGTAATACAATTTGTTTCCGACAGTTTTAACAAAAATTTCACAATTACACCACTTAAAACTATTGCGGAAAATGACGCTATCATTAAAATCAAACCAAACAATGAACCAAGCACAACCCAAATCTGTTCCGCATTTCTTTGTTCTTCAGTAAAATCAATATCGCCAGCAAAAATGAAACCCGAACCTATAAAAAACACAAAACCCAGATAAATACCGCACAAAGAAGCAAAATAAATCAAAATTTTGAAAAGTATTTTATATGAATTCATAAAAATTGGTTTGCTTTAGTTAAAACTGTCCAAATCGGTCAAATCTTCGTAAATCAAACCGCGCCTGTCGCGTTTCGCTTTGGTTGTCGCTTCAAAACCGCCTTCTTCGTTGCGCGAGATTTTATTTTGCGCGTAAAGACCTTCGAGAACGAATTCGCACGCCGAAACGAGTTTTGCTTCGTCGTTTCGCCCGAATCCGAGCGGCACGAGCGTAGATTCGATCAATTCGGGAACGCTTTTCAAAAGCATCACGCATTCTTCCGCCGAAGCCGTTTCCGAAAGTAATAATTTATTGCCTTCGTCAAACCAACGAATTGTCGGTTCAAAATCAATGCCGAGAAAAAAGCCTTCAAAAATAATTCCGGCGGCGCGTTTGATAAGTTCTTTGGTTAATTTGGTCGCGCCGATTTGTTCGCCTTCGTATTCGAGTTCCATTTTGCCGGTCATCGAAGGCAAAGCCGAATAAACGTCGGAAATGCGCGGCACAATTTCTTTTTCATCGGTTAGCAAAGCGCGTCTTTCGGCATTTGAAACAGCGGATTCGGTAGCGGTGATTGAAAATCTTTGCGAAACGCCGGAACGCTTGTCAATCCGCTGGTCGTCGCGGGCTTCAAAGGCGATTTGTTCGATTGTTTCGGCGATAAAATCGGGAATTTCCACTTTAAAACCGTCAAAATCACCACGTTCTGTCCACGCTTCTTGTTTGGTAATCGCCACGCCCAAACCAACATCTTTCGGATAATGCGTCATAATTTCTGCGCCGATTCTGTCTTTAAGCGGTGTAATAATTTTGCCGCGAGCCGTGTAATCTTCGGGGTTTGCGCTAAACACGAGCATCAAATCCAAAGGCAAACGCACCGGATAACCTTTAAGCTGCACATCGCCTTCCTGCATTATATTAAAAAGTCCGACTTGAATTTTCCCTGCCAAATCCGGCAACTCGTTCATCGCAAAAATTCCGCGATTCGCGCGTGGAAGTAATCCGAAGTGCATCGTCAATTCATCCGACAAAAGATGTCCGCCTTTTGCGGCTTTGATCGGGTCAACATCGCCGATAATGTCGGCAATCGTTACGTCCGGCGTGGCGAGTTTTTCGACAAATCTCCGGTCGCGTCCGACCCACGCGATTTTTGTTTCGTCGCCGTATTCTTCAACTTGCTGTTTGCCAAACGCGCTCAACGGTTCAAACGGATTGTCGTTGATTTCCGAACCGGCGATAATCGGCATTTCTTCGTCAAGAAGTTCGGTCAATTGTCTGATAATGCGGCTTTTCGCCTGTCCGCGAAGTCCGAGTAAAATCAAATTATGTTTCGCCAAAACCGCGTTAATGATTTGCGGGACAACCGTTTCGTCGTAACCCAAAATGCCTTGAAACAGCTTTTCGCCGTTTCGTAATTTTTTAATTAAATTTGAACGCATTTCGTCTTTGACGGAACGCGGTTGATAATTGCTTGCTTTTAATTCGCCCAGTGTTTGTTCTTTTTTCATAAATTTCCCTTGTTCATAAATTTTATCAAGATTTAACAAATTGCAGAAGCCCGCACGAAGTAAGGGCGCAGATCACAGCGTAGTAACACGCCCTTACTTCGTGCGGGCTTCTGCAATTTAAAATTCGCACCGACGGGCGTAATCTTCGCGTTTGGCGACTTTTTTATTGATCCATTCAATAATCGCCGCTTTGCCTAAACTTTCCGCGTCGTTTTCCAAATAACCGGAAACGACGGCGATGACTTTAAAATTTTCCCGAAGTTGAAACGAAAGCGTCGGATCGACGATTTCTCCTTTGATGACTTTTCGCACGTATTCTTCGGCAGAAAATTGTGAAGCAAAATTATGATAATTTCGCAATCTCGCGCCGGCGCGGATTCTTAAAAGTCCGAGTTTTTCCACCAATTCACGCCGCGCCGCGTAGATTTTTTTGCCGATGCCTTTGCCGCGTCGGTCGGGCGCGACCATCACTTCCGCGCCGTAAAGCGTCCGTCCGTTTTCCGCGTCGTGATTGGTAAATTTTCCGCCGTCGGTAAAATCGTGCCAACTTTCTCCCGTTTCGTAATCGTCCCACAAAATTATCAAACTGGCGGACATTCCGACGATTTCGTTTGTCGGCATTTCAACCGCGACAAGCTGACCTTCGGGAAAAATTTCCAGATGCGAAGCGAGTTCGTTTTCCGTCCATGGAACATCGTTCGGATAAATCTTTTTACATAATTTTATTATCTCGGAAAAATCTTCTTTTCGGGTTTGGCGAATTATGATTTCCGATTTTTTCAAAGCGTAACGACCTCCACGTGAGAAACAAGTTCGGCAGTGTGTTTGCTGTCGTTGAGCGGCAAAACCGTGCCGCTTGTCCGCGATTCGTTGATGGTTTTCAAGTTTAGTTCGCCGATGACCATCATTTCCTGATTGATATTTCCTTCGGCTAAAATCCCGTCGCGCGAAAAGGCGAAATCCGACGGCGTTAAAATCGAGGCTTGCCCGTAATTTAATGAAACGGCGGGAACTTGCGGCAATGAACCGACGGTTGACGAACAAACGACGTAAATTTGATTTTCGATAGCGCGGGCGTGAGCGCAGTAGCGGACGCGCAGAAAACCTTGTCGGTCATCGGTGCAGCTTGGCACAATTAAGATATTGGCATCGCGCCGCGCCGCTTCTCTCGTAATTTCGGGAAATTCGACATCGTAGCAAATCGCCACCGCGATTCTGCCGAAATCAGTTTCAAAAATTTTCACCGACTGATGCGCCGAAACATTCCATTCTTCCGTTTCAAATCTCGTCATATGCAGTTTTCCCTGCGTGCCGAAATCACCGTTCGGGCTGAAAACAAAACTTTTATTAAAAATCGAATTGCTGCCGTCTTCAATGACCGGAATCGTGCCGCCGACGATATAAATGCCGTTGTCTTTGGCGAGTTTTTGAAACATTTCAACATAACGCGGCGATTGTTTCGCCAAATCGCGGATTTGTTCCTGAATCGGACGTTTGATATTGCCGAGCGTTAAAAGCTGCACCGTAAAATATTCAGGAAAAACGAGAAGATGACATTTGTAATCGGCGGCGGTTTCGACAAGCGCGGTAACTTGTTCGCAAAACTGCTCGAAAGATTGCACGGGGCGAATAAAATATTGCAGAGTCGCAACTCTGATGCGTTCTAAAGAGTTCATCTTTTAATTATCCGATTTATTTTCACAAATTATCAAATTTACAATGCCGAAAGCCTTTTCTTTGACTTCCAAAACTTTCAACCCCGAATTTTCGGCTAACTTCGCCGTGTTGCGATTGAAATAATCTTCAATCAGCGCGACTGTAAAGATGTTCAAAAAATCAAAAAAGTAACCGGGAAGACCTTTCGGACGAATATGTTCGAGCAAAATAATTTTTCCGTTCGGTTTGATAATTCTCTGCAATTCGCGGAAAGCATCGGCGGGATTCGGAATCGAACAAAAAACCAAAGTCGCAAAAGCGGCATCAAAAGAATTTGCGGCAAACGGCAAAGTTTCGGCATCGGCTTGGACGAGTTCGATGAAATCGGTTTTTTCTTTGGCGATTTCGAGCATTTTATAAGAAATTTCACCGGCGACGGCTTTTTGGCACGACGGATAAAAGCGAAAATTCGCACCCGTTCCCGCGCCGATTTCTAAAATGTGCGAGTTTTCGGGCAAATAAGAAAGCGTTTCTTTGCGCCAACTTGATAAAAATTTGCGTTCAAAAGGCGCGAATGCTTTGTCGTAATTTTTGGCGAATTTGTCGTAAATCATTTTTTTATTTTAACGCAGAGATGCAAAGTTTTTATGGTGGTATTTCAAATTTTATGATACAAAAAATATTTCCGAAATAAGTGATAGATGATAAGTGAAATGTGATAGATAAAAGTCAGTAAATCTATCAGCTATCACTTATTATCTATCACTTATTCCGAAGAGATTTCGCTGAAAAATAATCAACCGCATAAAATTTGAAACACTACCGTTTTTATTAAGCAGAATTAAAAAGGTTATCTTTATTCATTGCACCTCTGCGTCTTTGCGCCTTTGCGTTAAAAATTTTCCTAAAACTCTGATATATTCAATAACTTATGGCGAAAAAAGGTTCGGTTTTAATTTGCGACGACGAAGAAATAATGCGCGACGTGCTGGAAACTATTCTTTCCGGCGCGGGTTATAAAGTTGATTTGGCAAAAACGGGCGAAGAAGCTCTCGAAGCCTATCAAAATAAGCCTTACGATTTGGTTTTGATGGACGTTTCGATGCCCGGAATCGGCGGGTTGACCGCGCTCGAAGAACTTATCAAATTGGACGAAGAAGCCGTCGTTTTGATGATTACGGCTTATGCGACCTTTGACACGGCGATTTCGGCTTGGGAAAAAGGCGCGGCGGGAATTATTCGCAAACCTTTTCAAAACGAACAAATTCTCGCGCTCGTTGCCAGAGGCATCAAAAAACGCCGCAAGGAAGAAGAGCGTGTTTCGTTGCGGCAGGCGATGACGCGCTCGGTCAAGCGCGACGCGATTATCGGGCGTTCCGAGAAAATGGAAAGCATTTTTCGCCTGATCGAAAGAGTCGCGCCGGCGCGTTCGACCGTTTTAATTACCGGAGAGTCGGGAACGGGAAAGGAACTTGCCGCCAAATCAATTCACGAATCTTCGCCGCGAGCCGAAATGCCTTTTGTCGTCGTCAATTGCTCGAATATTCCTTCGGATTTATTGGAAAGCGAACTTTTCGGACATACAAAAGGCGCATTCACCGGCGCGATTTCCGCCAAAAAAGGTCTTTTTGAAGTTGCCGATAACGGTTCGATTTTTCTTGATGAAATCGGCGATTTGCGCCCGGAAACACAAGTTCGACTTTTGCGCGTCATTCAGGAACGCGAATTTACGCCGATTGGCGACACGACTTTGACCAAGGTTGACGTGCGGATTATCGCTGCGACAAATGTTGATTTAAAGGAAGCTGTCAGAAACGGAACTTTCCGCGAAGATTTGTATTATCGTCTGTCTGTTGTGCCGATTGAACTTCCTTCGCTGCGCGAACGCCGCGAAGACATTCTGCCGCTCGCCCAACATTTTATTCGTAAATATAACGAAGAAAACGGGCGAACAATTTCCGAAAATATGTCGCCCGAAGTTCTCTCTCTGCTCGAAAATTATTATTATCCGGGCAATGTCCGCGAACTCGAAAACATTATCGAACGCGCCGTCGTCATTGCGCCGACTGATGAAATTACGGTTGAATGTCTGCGTCCCGAAGTCCGCGACCCGAATCTGGCGCGGGATATGATAATTGACAGCGAAGGAAGTTCCGAAGAAATAGACATCTCGCGCGGAGTAAATTTTTATGAAGAAGTGCGCCGTTTTGAAACCGATTTGATTCGCCGCGCACTCGACCAAACCGGCGGACATCAATCACGCGCCGCCCGACTTTTAGGCTTAAACGCGACAACCTTAAATTCAAAAATCAAATCGTATAACATTCTCATCCGCGACTGATTTTTCAGGTTCAAAGTTCAAAGTTGAAACTTTGAACTTTGAACTTACTTTTTAAGAACATAATAACCTTTGCGTGTGCGGACATTTAAGTTCTCGCGGTCTTTTATGGTCAGCAAAATGTCGTGAAATTGTCCGATTTTACCTATATTTTCGGGATAATAACTTAAAATATACTGTTGCGCGAGTTCGGCGGAAATTTGATTAAACGCCTGATCTAATTCCTTTTCGTCAATCGGCGAATAAACCGCGCCGCCGGTTTGCGCGGTGATTTCCCGCATTCGATGTTCCGCTGAAAGAGCGCGAATGTTGGCGTTTCCGCTGCGCTGTCCGGTGCGTTTGAAGTTTTCAAAATCTTTTGTTTTCACCATATAAACCTGACAGTTGTCGGCTTGCACGGCTCTGACGGCATCTTCAAACGTCGCGTCCGAAATCGTATCTTCGCCGTCAGAAACAATAACAATTACGCGCCGACCTTGCTCTGCTTTTAAATATTCGGCAGCAGTTATTATCGCGTCGAGCAGCGCGGTCGCGCCTGCCGGAACGGGAAAATTCTCAATTGCGCTCGTCAGTTGCGACACATTTTTCGTCAAAGGCTGTTCGAGCCGCGTTCCCGTCTGCACCGAATAAAGCGCGGCGAGGTCTTTGTCGGGACGCAAAACTCTTTTAAAAAATCGAATCGCCGCCTTTTTTTCAAATTCCCGCGCAATCGTTACGCTCGAACTGTTATCAAACAAAAGTGCCAGACGCACGGGCGAATCGGAGCGCGAAAGTTCGCCGATTTCCGCTGTTTTACCGTCAATTTGCAAATCGAAATTTTCAAGTTTGAGATTCGTAACGGCTTGTCCGTTTTGGTCAATCACCGAAACCGGAATCGGCACGAGCGTTGAATTTACGCTGATAACATCGCCTTCTTCATCTTCTAATTTAATCGGCGGTGTCGGTGAAACATTCGGCTTCGGATTCCCCGCTTTATTTTGAGTCGGAAGATAAACAACACGCGGTTTCGGATTCGGCGCGGGCGTTTCGGACGGTTTCACGCGCCCCGATTGCGCGAAGTCAATTGAGGAAAATATGAAAATGCAGATTGTGAGCAAAATGTTACGAACCATACCACTCCAAATCATTCGGCAAACTTTCCGCCGAAAATTCAATATGAATAACGCGCCGATGCGCCGGATTTGTGCCGGACGAAGACGAATGAACAAGAAGTGGTCGCATCAAAAATGCCGAACCGCGTTCGACTTCGCATAATTTAATTTTACTTTCCTTTTTCAAATTCTGAATTTCTGCTGCGCTCAATTTTCCGTTTCTGTGCGATTTTGGCAAAACTTTCAACGCGCCGTTGCTCTCATCTGCATTGTCGAGATGAATGCGGATCGCCAGCATTTTCTCCAAAGTCGAAACAGGCGGCTGAACGTGATGAATTCCTGCTTTTCGTGTCCAAGCCGAAAATCCGACGGTTTCACGCTTTTCTTTGACGGCTATCGTCAAATCCTGATGCAAAGGAACTTTCCAATTTGCACCGGGAGTTTTATCAAAAAAAATTGCCCGCACAGGTTGCGCGGATTTTCCGAAAATATTTTCGATTAAATCTTTAACTTTATTGTTTTCCGCCAACTTCCGAACTTCAGGCGAAAGATTCAAAAGATTTCTTATGCCATAAACCGTGCCGTTTTTTTCATCGAAAGGTTTATCAATTTTAGATAAATCTACAATCAGAGTTTCAATTTGCTTATCGTCAATTATCTGCGGAACGATTGTAAAACCAAACTTTTCAATTTCTTCTTGATATTTAGGCATTTGCACGATTTTTGATTCCCAAACTAAGGTTTTTTAAAAGTTTCGACTTTCTTTTCCGGTTCACACGCTTCGACCGATTTACTCGCCATTTTCCCATCTTTCATTTCTTCGGCAGGCAAGCCTAATTTTTCGCGCACGAATTTTTCGACATCCGTTTCAATCAGTTCGCCGTTAACGACAAAAGTTTTTTCCGTCAAAACGTCGCCTTTTTCCTTCAAATTAGCCGGTTCGAGAAAGATATTCCACGGCGAACCCCAACTGCGCGTGTCGCCCGTCGTTTTGCGATATTTGTAATGCAGTGTTTCTTTTTTTGCAGCTTTTGAATCGGATTCATAAACAACCGGAAAAGTGATTTTTTTGTCTGCAACATTTGTTTTCATCGCGTCAACCGTGTCATATTCGCCAACTCCGATGACACCCAAACCGTTATCTTTATATTTTTGGTAAAGTTTTTCGGCAAACGGAGCTTCGTGTTTCCAATTCGGACACCACGGCGCGAAATAAACGACCAAAACGAGTTTTTTGTCGGCTGCAAAGTCGCGCAGATTGATGGTTTTATCATCGCCAACCGCTTTATAAGTCCAGTCTTTATATTTAATTTCCTTTTCCTGAAGCGGCGATTGTTCGTTTTGAGCCGAAGCAAACGCGAAACTGAAAAGCACAATCGCCAATGCCAAAATCGTTTTCATATTTTTAACTCCCGATAATGAAAGACTATCGTTTCAGATGCCTAGAAACAAGAAAAAGATAGTATCAAACTTCAAAAAGCCGTTCTTGATTCTTGTTATTTGATCCAAAATTTTGGCTGTCAGATTTTTTTGCCCGCGAATTACGCGAATTTGCGCGAATAAAAATCTATTTGTGTCTTATGTTTTTTCCTAAATTCGCGTTTATTAGCGTAATTCGCGGGCAAACAATCTTTAATTTAACCGTTCAAATCTGCCCGCGTGAATGAATTTCTCGCACGTCGTCGTCCGCCGAACCAGTAAGCACAATTCAAATAAATTCCTGTCAACGCCGAGAGCGATGCCAAAATCGAGAATAAAATCAACAGCGAAACCTGCCACGAACCCGCAAAATAATAAAAATGCGCCTGTCGAAAAAATTGCGTTTTCAACGAAGGCGGCGCGGACATTTCGGCTTTTCCTGTTTCGGCATCAATAAAAATCGAATCCGCGCCGAGTCCGCCGATTGACTGATAAACCGGCTTGCCGTTTTTCATCAGCAAAGTCAGCGCGGTCGTCGGCAATTGTTTTCCTGCCAGTTCGTTAGCTTTGTTTATCGCGTCGGACGGCGAAATTTTCACCCGCGACGCATCAATGTTTTCAATAATTCCACCTTCAATCGTATTCGGCAGCGCATACAAAAAACCGCTCAACGCCCACGCGAGAACCGGAATCGAAACTATTAAACCGAGCCACAAATGTAATTGATAAATTAATTTACGCATAATTTTATTGAGGTTTTTATTATAAACATAATATAAACAATAGAAAACGCCGTCTGCGCGGCGTTCTCAATCGTTCTTCAATTTATTTTCTCACAATTTTAATTTTCATACTTTATGTCGACCCAACCTTTCGCTAAAAAAGGAACAATCAAAGCCAACGGAAAAAGATAAATCGAATAATAACTTAAAAACCACAACTTCGACGAATCACCTAACAAAGATGAGATTAGGAAGACAATCAAAGAGATTCCGACGATTGAAAAAGGAATTGCAAGATGTTTCGGATTCTTCAAATCTCCGATGCCGAACAACACCATAGATCCCCACAGAAGCATCCAAGGCATTGCCGATAAAACTTGAACAAAATCCCAATTCATCGAGAAAAAAGCCTCGAATAAAAAGGTTGAACTCATAAATAACAAAAATGCTCCGGGTAGAAAAAGGAAAAGTCTTTTTATAATTTTGAGCCAATTATCGCCGTTCGATTCAGCGGAATTTTCTTCAGTTCTTGATAAGTCGGTATTGTTATGATGAGTTAAAAATCCTCTGTCAAACGATGAGGCTTCAAATTGTTCTTGCCAAAAGTCTTTCAAATCTTCGGCTGTATTTTCTGTTGTGTTCATAAATGTTTCCCAAACAAAGTTTAACAAAGTTTAAGGTTTGTTTTCAACACATTTTTTGTGCTACTTTTCATTGATATGAACGAACCGAATATCTTAGAAAACCAACCGATTGCGTGGCGACCAACCGAAGAAGTTATCGAACGCGCCCAACTGACAAAATTTATGAAACAGACGGGCGTTTCGGATTGGGACGAGCTTTACGCAAAATCCGTCGAAGATGTCGAAGGTTTTACCGATGAAGTTCTGAAATTTCTCGATATAAAATTCGATCCGCCTTACGAAAAACTGCTCGACACTTCGGAAGGAATCGAATGGTCAAAATGGTGTGTCGGCGGCGGTTTGAATATCGTTTCGCAATGTTTGGATCGTTGGATCGGGACGGAAATTGAAAATCAGGCGGCGATAATTTGGGAAGGCGAAGAAGGCAATACGGAAATTTTGACTTATGCCGAATTGCTCGAACAAGTTAAATTTTGCGCGGCGGGTTTGCGAAGCGAAGGTTTCGGTAAAGGCGATGCGATTGGAATTCATTTGCCGATGATTCCCGAAACGACAATTTTACTTCTCGCTATCGGTCGCATCGGGGCGATAGCGATTCCGGTATTTTCCGGTTACGGCGTTGAAGCTATTGCATCTCGAATGGAAGCTGTCGGCGCAAAAGCCTTGTTTACTACTAATGGTTTTCCACGTCGCGGAAAGCAAGTGCGTGCGTCACGGACGGCTTTGGAAGCTGCCGAAAAATGTCCAACCATAATTAAATTTTTTATTGTTGGCGGCAAATATCGAAAATTTACCGAGAATGAAAGAAAAGAGCAAAAGAGAAAATTAGTTGAGGAATATCAAAAACTTACCGAACAGGAAAAAGCGGAACGTAGGAAAAAAAGCGAAGAAGAAACGAAATCAGGTATAGAGGATTTTTTCAAAGAATTGGAAGTTGTGAAATTTCCGCAAGAGGAAATTGAAAAAATTCGCCGAGAAATGGAAGAGAAAAAAGCAAGGACAGGCAGCATTTCATTCTTTGGAAGTGTAAAAGCTCCATTTCCATTTAAATTTCAAATTTCCGGCTGGGATAAAGTTCTAGAAAAAGGTAAAGATAATCTTGAAAAACTTTCGCATCTCGAACCAACCGACGCAAATGATCCGCTGATAATTCTTTACAGTTCCGGCACGACGGGCAGACCGAAAGGGATCGCGCACGTTCATTGCGGGTTTCCGGTCAAAGCGGCGCAGGATATGGCGTTCGGCACGGATGTCGGACGCGGGACGCGCATTTCTTGGGTAACGGACATCGGTTGGATGATGGGACCTTGGCTGATTTACGGCGCACTGCTCAATGGCGCGACGATGGTTTTGTATGACGGTTCGCCCGATTATCCGAATGCTGATCGGATGTGGGAATTTTGCGCGAAACACAAAGTCGAAATCTTGGGAATTTCGCCGACGCTGATTCGTGTGCTTTCGACCAAAGGCGACGATCTGCCGAAAAAACACGATCTTTCATCATTGAGGGCTTTTGCTTCGACGGGCGAGCCTTGGAATCCCGTGCCTTGGTATTGGCTGTTTGAAAAAGTCGGTAATTCTAAGTTGCCAATTATCAATTATTCCGGCGGAACGGAAATTTCGGGCGGGATTTTGATGGGAAATCCGCTTTTGCCGCAAAAAGCCGGTTCGTTTTCCGCGCCGTGTTTGGGAATTGATGCGGATATTCTCGACGAAGACGGCGAATCCGTTCCGGCGGGCGAAGTCGGCGAATTGGCGATCAGAAAACCTTGGATCGGAATGGCTCGCGGTTTTTGGGAGGAAAATGAGAGATATTTGGAAACTTACTGGTCGCGTTTTGAAAAAATCTGGGTTCACGGCGATTTTGCGATGAAAGACGCGGATGAACATTGGTATATTCTCGGACGCTCGGACGACACGCTCAACGTCGCCGGAAAACGAGTCGGTCCCGCCGAGATCGAAAGTCTTCTCGTCGCAGATAAAAGAGTCGCCGAAGCCGCCGTCATCGGCGTTCCGCACGAGATAAAAGGAACGGCAATGGTCGCATTTTGTGTTTTAACGGGCGAAACCGAAACCGAAAACCTCGAAAAAGAGTTAAAGACCATCGTCGCCAAAGATATGGGCAAACCGCTCGCACCGTCGCGGATTCATTTCGTTTCCGCCCTGCCGAAAACGCGCAACGCCAAAGTAATGCGCCGCGTCATTCGTTCGGCATATTTAGGCGAAGATGCGGGCGATTTGTCGGCGTTGGAAAATCCGCAGACGGTTGAGGAAATCACACAAATAAATCAATGACGGAAATTTACACAATCGGACACGGACGGCACGCTTGGAAGGATTTTCTCGCGCTTTTGCAAAAATATGAGATCGCTTTTGTGTGTGATGTCCGAAGCATTGCTCGTTCGCGTTGGGTGCAGTTTAACGGGAAGGTTTTAGAGGCAAATTTAATTGAAAACGGAATCGGTTACGAATGGCTGCCCGAATGCGGCGGAAAAGTTATTGCCAAACCGGAAGATTTGAATCGCGGGATTGAGAGAATTTTGGAAATCGCAGCGGAAGTTAAAACGGCGATTATGTGTTCGGAATCTCAGCCTTTGACGAAACATAAACTGCCGCGTGCGAACTGTCACCGCGTCGGTTTGCTCGCGCCGCTTTTGAAAGCAAAAGGCGCGAATCGAATTATTCATATTTTGCCCGATGGCGATTCGATTGAATTTAATGAGTCGGACGTGCCTTCGATTTGGTAGAATTTGATTGTTTGGCAGGAGTTTGACCTGACAATCAACATTTTTAGTGCGACGGCAAAACGTATTCGCCGCTGCATTTTTCCCAGTATGATTGAAAAATCTGCGCGGCTTCGATGACATAATCGTAATCGCGCCAACCTGTCGAATGAATCAATGTAACGAGCCGCAAATTTTTTCTGCTCAAAAGTTTGTCGGGAAAATTTTTTGTATGCAGAAGTTCTGAGACTTGCTTCATTAGTTTCTGCTTTTTCGTTTTTTTTTCGGCGGTTTGATATTCTTCCGACCATTGATAAGCCAAACCTTCCGGCATCGGCAGCGGGCAAGGTTCGTGGTTCGGATATGCCTGCCACGGAACTTCCGTAACAGCCGGATGAAAAAGTTTCAGCCATTTAACATACAATTTGTGTCTGAGGCACGAATCAATCGGAACGGCGGCGATTGAGGCGAGAAAACTGCTGTCGAGAAAAGGCGATTGTAATTCGAGCCGGTGCAGGTCAATGTTTTCAAAATGTCCGGCGAGCTTTCGGCGTTGGTCGTTGAGCATCAGATAAAAATAAAAATTTCGCGCCGCGTCCTGACTGTTGAAACTGTTCAATTCTTCACGAATTCCTTCTTCGATAACTTTTGAAATGTCAGCAAAAACTTTTGGCTGAAACAGTTTTGCAGGAATGTAAATTGATTCGCGCTCAAGATATTCTCTGATTACCGCATCAATTTGATTTTCACGCATACAATTGACTATTTTTTCATTTATGTGAACGTGACCGAGCGCGACGCTTCCGCCTTCGCCGTTCCAGACGAGCGCGGGATGTTCGGCGGGAAATGTTTCCCTGTTTTTTGACGCGCTCCAAGCCTGCGCCATCAAAAGCGCGTAATCAGGCACGAGATTGCCGGGTTCTTTCGGCACCTCTTCGTGAATGGTATTAATTTTTCGGGCAAAATCAAGACCAAAAATCTGATCTTGCGTGTTCGGGCGCGAAAAATTAAACGTATGAACGCGAACATTTTGAGAATGCAAAGCGGCGACGACGCATCTCGAATCAAGACCGCCGCTTAAATATGCGAGAGTTGTTTTGTCATTTCCGATTCTTCTTGCTGTTGCATTTTCAAACTGCCGGTAAAGTTCGGACAAGAGATTTTCTTCAGAATCGGATGAAGTTTCAATTTCGTCCCAACGCCAATATTGTCGGCGTGAGATATTTTTTTCCGTAATCTGTACGATTTCCGCCGCTTTGAGAAGAAAAACATTCATATAAGGCGTGTGGTCGCCGAGCGGATAGCCGAGTCCGACTATTTCGGTTATCGCGCGAACATCCATCTGTTTGGGAATTTCGGCGATGCCTTCGAGAATGCGAAGTGCGCTTGCAAAAATTACATATTTTTCATTTGCCCAAAAATACAAAGGTCGCAGACAAAGTTTATCGGCAATCAAACTGATTGTATTATCGGAAGATTGATAACGAACCGCACAAAACATTCCCTGCGCTTTTTTGAAAACATCAAAGTTGCCGTTCGCACATTCTTTGTGAATAAAATCCGTATCCTTCTGCCGATCTTGCCGCGTTCCGTCATCATTAAAACTCAAAAGCGGTTCACCGGCGATCAGCGTAATTGAACCGTCTTTGTCAGATTTAAAGGCAGGAACGCCGAATGCGCCGATGTCCGTTTTGACAAAAAAACTCGACGAATTTTTGAAAACGACAACTTTGTCGGACATATTCCGCGAAATTGATTGCTCTAAAGAATCACAGACGGAAACAGGCACTTGATGATTAGAATTACGGCTGATAATGCCGGCTATTAATGTCATTGACAAATTCCTCGTGTATAAAAAGGTTAAAACGAACTGATGTTCCAATAATTACGGCTTTAAAGTTTTTCTTTTTGCTTTGCCCGACTTCAAAATTATATTACAAGATTAAGTGCGTATTTGCTTTGCGGCTTGACTTTTTTTCGTAATATTCGCTATTTTAATAGTTCGCTTTGAATAAATTTGAATTTGAGCGACAGGCAAAATTTATTTTGCCGATTGTTTTCTAATTTTTGATACGATGCTAATAAAGAACTTTGCAGTTACGCGAACTACTACGACACGCTAAACGCAGCGTGTATTTCGCGTTTTTTATTAAACGCAAGGCAAAGTCGCTCTTATCAGATCAAATCTTTTTTTGACGTAAATCGTAAATCGTTAATCGTAAATAGTAAGATTTTGAAGCGACCTTGCTTCGACAACTAAATCATCAATCATAAATTGAAAAGAAATTTACGATTTACGATTTACGAAAAAAAATGAGTGAGCTAAACATAAAATTCGGGGAAAACCAAAAAAGTATCGTTGCGCCTGTTTCAGTCGCCGATGCTTTGAAATCGTTTGACCGCGACGCGGCGAAAAAGGCGATTGCGGCGAAAATTAACGGCGTGGAAGTTGATTTGAATAAACAACTTGCGGAAACCGACGAAGTTTTGTCAATCGAACCGATTTTGCCGGAATCGCGCGACGGTTTGGAAGTTATTCGTCATTCAACCGCGCATTTACTTGCGGCGGCGGTTTTGGATTTGTTTCCCGGAACTCAATTAGGTGTTGGTCCCGCGCTGATGGAAGACCCGCGCTACGGTTTTTATTACGACGTGATCGCACCGAAAACTTTGACGATTGAAGATTTGCCGGTGATCGAAAAGCGAATGAAGGCGATGGCGAAACAGAATTTGCCATATCGCCGTGAAGATATTTCCAAATCGGAAATTCTCGACATTTTTGAAAAGCGCAGTGAACCGCTTAAAAAAGAGTTGATTGACGAAAAAGTTACCGACACAGCGAGTATTTATTATATTGACAATTCGCCGTTTATTGATTTTTGTTTAGGTCCGCACGTTCCGCACACGGGAAAAATCAAAGCGTTCAAATTGCTCGCTTTATCGGGTGCGTATTGGAAAGGCGACGCTGAAAAAGAGCAGATGCAGCGCATTTACGGAACAGCTTTTGCGACGCAGGAAGAACTCGACGCTTGGACGCGACAGCGCGAAGAAGCCGAAAAACGCGATCATCGAAGGCTCGGCAAAGAACTCGATTTGTTTTCGATTCAGGACGAATACGGTCAAGGTTTCATATTTTGGCATCCGAAAGGCGGCGCAATTCGCACAGAGATGGAAAATTATCTGCGCGAAGAATTGGTTAAACGCGGCTACGGAATGGTTTTCACGCCGCACATCGCCAAACGACAGCTTTGGCAGACTTCGGGACACGAAGAAAATTATGCTGATTCGCTCTTTGAACCGATGGGAATGCCGGAAAAATTCGGCGAAGATACGGAATTTCGCCTGAAACCGATGAATTGCCCGTTTCACATCGGAATTTACAAATCGCATCCGCGTTCTTATCGTGAATTGCCGCTTCGTTATGCCGAACTCGGCACGGTTTATCGCGCTGAACTTTCAGGAACTTTGCACGGTTTAATGCGTGTGCGCGGTTTTACGCAGGACGACGCGCATATTTTCTGCACGCCGGAACAGGTTGAAGAAGAAGCTGGAGCGTGTGTTGATTTTGCTTACGATGTTTTTAAAACTTTCGGATTCGAGAAATTCAAAGTCGAACTTTCCGTGCGCGGCGCGGCTGACAATAAAGGTTATTTAGGTTCGGATGCGGATTGGGAAAATGCTGAAAACGCTTTGGTTGCCGCTTTGAAAAAACGCGAAATCGAATACGAGCGAATCGAAGGCGAAGCGGCATTTTATGGTCCGAAAATTGATATTAAAGTCGAAGATTCAATCGGACGTTTGTGGCAATTATCAACTGTTCAGTTCGATTTTAATTTGCCCGAACGCTTCGAAATCGAATACACTGCCGAAGACGGACAAAAACATCGTCCAATTATGGTTCACCGCGCATTGTTCGGTTCGGTTGAAAGATTTTTCGGCGTTTTGATCGAGCATTACGCGGGCGCGTTTCCATTTTGGCTCGCGCCGGTGCAAATCACGGTTTTGCCGATTACCGACAGAATTAACGATTATGCCGAAAAAATTGCGAAGGAATTAAAAGAAAGCGGTTTTCGTGTTGAAGCAAATACAAAATCTGATAAAATAGGCGCAAAGATACGCGACGCGCAGATGCAGAAAATCCCGTTTATGCTCGTCTTGGGCGACAAAGAATTAGAAGAAAACAAAGTCGCCGTCCGCGAACGCAAAGCCGGCGACATCGGCGCGATGACGTTGGACGAATTTAAAGAAATGGCGCGAAAGTTGAATGAAACACGCGCTTTGGAAAATGGTTAAGTGCTGAGTCCTGAGTGCTGAGTCCTGAGATATTATTTCAGCACTCAGTACTCAGCACTCAGCACTTCTTAAAAAAAGAGAGGTGCAAAAATAGCAAGCAGATACAGCAGAAATCGCAACCCGCGTTTTAGGGGACCGCAACACCGCACAAATGAACGCATCAGAGTTCCGTCCGTGAGAGTGATTGACGAAGACGGCGAACAACTAGGCGTGATGGATTCGCGCGACGCGGTTCAGAGAGCGCGTCAGGAAGGCAAAGATTTGGTGGAAGTCGCGCCGAACGCGAAACCGCCGGTTTGCCGGATTATTGATTACGGGAAATTTCTTTACGAAGAAAAGAAAAAGGCTGCCGAAGCCAAGAAAAAACAGGTTACGGTGCAGGTTAAAGAAATCAAATTCCGTCCCGGAACCGACGATCACGATTATCAATATCGAATGGAACGCGCCCGTGGCTGGATCGAAGACGGCGACAAAGTTCGCGCGACAATTTCGTTTCGCGGACGCGAGATGACGCACCGTGAACTCGGCGCAAATCTGCTCGCCAAACTGCGCGACGATATGTTGGATATTGCCGATGTCGAGGTAACGCCGAAGATGGAAGGCTATCAAATGTTTATTATTTTAGTGCCGAAGAAAGCGAAATAAATGGTGAACGGTGAATGTTGAACTATCAAATTCAATGACATTTATCACTCACCATTCACCATCAAAATTTATAAGGAGAATTATGCCAAAACTAAAAACACACAAAGGCGCGGCGAAGCGTTTCAGATTTACCTCGACAGGTAAAATCAAACGCGGAAAATCGCACGCACGCCATATTTTAACGAAGAAATCTTCGAAACGAAAACGTCAGTTGGACAAAGATACATTGGTTTCCGAAGGTGATCAAAAGCGTGTCGAAGCGATGTTGCCATACGGAAGAAAATAAAGGATAAAGAATCAGGGCGAAAGGCGAAAATGTTAATTTAGTCCTTTCGCCATTGAACAACTGATAAGGAGTGTAAAACTTATGCCAAGAGTAAAACGCGGGAACAAGCGCACCGAGAGGCGCAAAAAGATATTAGCTTTAGCCAAAGGCTATCGCGGAACGAAATCGAAACTTTATCGCTCGGCGAAAGAATCGGTCGAAAAAGCGTTAGGTTACGCTTATACCGGACGTAAACTGAAAAAGCGCGATTTTCGTCGCCTGTGGATCGTTCGCATTAACGCGGCTTGCCGTTTGAACGGAATGAAATATTCGCAGTTTATTCACGGCTTGAAACTCGCCGAAATCGAACTCGACCGCAAGGTTTTAGCCGATTTAGCGGTTAAACAACCCGAAGCGTTTGCCGTTCTTGCGGGACAGGTCAAGGACGCTTTGAGCAATAATCAACAGCTAACAGCTTAATTTTTTTTCAAAAATTGGTTCAATTAAAGCGTCCGAAATTTTACTCGGACGCTTTAATTTTTTGTCCGGCTTTGAAGTTAAACTGTTGTGGCTTAAAATTATAAACTTATGGCGGAAATAACTCCAAAAGCCGCAAAGGTGATGACGATTGCGGGCGCGGTTGATTGTTTGATTGCAATTGTCATAATGATTTTTATCTTTCTCGGACGCAGCAATCTGCCGATTGTAATTCCGACATTGCTGTTGATTACGGGAATTATGATAATTTTCGCGTCGCTGAGTTATCACACACAAAAATAAATTTACAAAATTATATGTTGCAGACAAAAGAACAAGTTGAACAAATTCGCGCAAATTTCGGCAAAGATTTCGAGAAGTTTGCCGATTTACGCCAAGAAACAGCAAATCTGAATCAAGCGGAAGCGGAAAGTTTATCACGCGAATTAGCCGAATTAAAAACAAAACATACTGGCAAAAAGTCGGAATTTGCCAATGCTAAAAAGTTAATCGGACGAGTTGCGCCCGAAGATCGCGGCGCGTTCGGGCAGTTTGTGCAAACGGTTGAAAAGGAAATTGCGTCGGCGATTGAAGAAGTTGAAAACAATTTGAAAAGTTTTATCAGCGAAGCAAAAACCGAACGCGAAAGATTGGACGTAACTTTGCCCGGAACACGCCCGCGCGTCGGACATTTGCATCCGATTACGCTGCTTCGACAAAAAATCGAAGATATTTTCGTGTCTTTGGGTTACGCGATTGAAGATGACCGCGAGATTGAAACGGATTATTATAACTTCGACGCGCTGAACATTCCCGAAGGACATCCGGCGCGGGAATCGCAGGATACTTTTTACACGACGCACGGATTTGCCCTGCGTTCGCAAACTTCAACCGTGCAGATTCGCGCGATGGAACGGCGCGGCGTGCCGATTCGCATCATCGCACCCGGCAGAGTTTTCCGCCGCGACACGCCCGATTTGAC
Source organism: Pyrinomonadales bacterium (assembly GCA_038200505.1). Taxonomy (GTDB): domain Bacteria; phylum Acidobacteriota; class Blastocatellia; order Pyrinomonadales; family Pyrinomonadaceae. The sequence continues at coordinate 49,285 of JBBPXX010000154.1, forward strand.
GCATACGCCGATGTTTCACCAAATCGAAGGTTTGTGCGTGGACAAAGGAATCACAATGGCGCATTTAAAAGGCACGGTTGCCGAATGGCTGAAAAGATTATTCGGCAAGGAAACGCGAATTCGTCTGCGTCCGTCGTATTTCCCGTTCACCGAACCGAGCGCGGAATTCGATTTTTCGTGTTTCAAATGCAACGGCACGGGAATTTTTGAAAACGAACGCTGCCGCCCGTGCAAAGGTTCGGGCTGGATTGAACTCGGCGGCTCTGGGATGGTTCATCCGAATGTTTTACGCGCTTGCGGCGTTGATCCTCAGGTTTATTCGGGTTTCGCGTTCGGCTTCGGCTTGGAAAGAATGTGTTCGCTGATGTATTCGCTCGATGATATTCGTTTGATGTTCGAGAACGATGTCAGATTTTTGGAGCAGTTCAGGTAAAAAAATATGCCTGCAAAAGATTTATTTCACGATGCCGTAAAATCCGCCTTAATCAAAGACGGTTGGATAATAACGCACGATCCGCTGACTTTAGATTTTGGTTTTACCGATGCTTATATTGATTTAGGCGCGAAGAGGATTTTATCTGCCGAGAAAGGCGGAGAAAAAATCGCCGTCGAAATCAAAAGTTTTGTTGGCAAATCCGAATTTTACGATTTTCATTTGGCTTTGGGGCAATTTATCAGTTACCGTTCTGCTCTAAAACGGCTCGAATCTGACAGATTATTGTTTCTCGGTGTTCCCGAAGATACTTTTAACACGCTTTTTCAACAACAGTTTATTGCCGAAATCTTAGAAGAAAACGATGTCAAAATAGTGGTGTATAATTCAATACGGGAGGAAATTATCGAATGGATAAAATAGAAAAATATCGTCGGGATATACAAGATGTCCTGACCGCAATTGGTAAAATTAAAGGACTTTTCCCCGAAATCGAAACCCAACTGATTTTCGATACGACCCGCGACCATTATCAAATCGTTCGCATCGGTTGGCGCGATTTGAATAGAACTTATGGTGTGCCGATTCATATTGACATCAAAGACGGAAAAATTTGGGTTCAGCAAAATATGACGGATTACGATTTTATCGAAGATTTACTCGAAAAAGGCATTCCGAAAGAAGATATTGTTCTGGCTTTTCACGCTCCATACAAGCGCAAATATACGGGTTTTGCGGTTGCCTGATGTTCGAGAATGATGTCAGATTTGGAGCAATTTAGGTAAAATGATTCGGAGGTATTTTTTATGCAGATTATAACTATCGAAGGCATCGTTAAAAACGGTCAGATTCAATTGACGGAAGATGTTCAACTGCCCGAATCGGCAACCGTTTATGTAATTATTCCGAATATGGAGAAACGGACAGCGAGAATTATGAGTCCGCGCCTTGTAAATAAAGAAGATGCGAAGTTTTTCGAGAAAACCGTCGAGGGTGATTTTGATTAAATAAGTGGAGGCAAAATTATGAAAAAGACATTCGGTTTTATTACATTGACTCTAATATTTGTGTTTGGTTTTTTAAATTTAAACGCTCAAATAAAAATTTCACTAAAAATTGATGAATCTGAAAAATCCTCCATCAGACAAATTTTATTTTGCGATAAAGATTATAACTGTGGTCTTTTTCAAAATGAAAAAACAAAATCTTCTAAAATTATAAACGAAGAAGTTTCGGCAAGAATTTGGAGAACGGGAAAGAATTTTTATTTGCAGATTGACACAAACTTAAATAATAAACTAACTGATGAAAAAAGATTTTTGCTTGAAAATAACTCAAAAATAGCGGTTAGAATTAAGAGAAAACTCGCACCGAGCAAATTTTTATTTTTGCCGTTTGAGATTTCTCATTACAGCAAAGAAAAAAACGGTCAAGTTATTGATTCATTCAAGATTGTTCCTCATTATGTGTTCACCGGAAATTTAATCTATAAAGACTGCGATTCAAAAATTGCTTTCTCAGATATGAATTATGACGGAAATATCAGTATGTCGGATGCCGAACGCGGAACGAATTTTCATATAGATAAAAATAATGACGGCAAATTTTGGGGAAAGGAAGAACACCATAGGTCAAATGAAATTATTGAGTTTTGCGGACAAAATTTTTTGGTTTCATCGCTCAGCAACGCTAATTTGACCATAACACCAACGGATTTACAAATTGCCGAAGTCGGTGAACCAGTTCCGCAATTTTCCTTTGTTTTGTTAAATGGGGAGTTAGTAGATTCGGATAAACTGAAAGGCAAAAATTACGTTCTTGACTTTTGGGCTTCTTGGTGTGTTCCTTGTATCGAAAATATTCCGCAAATTAATAATTTCAAAGCCGAATTTGATAAAGAACTTACCATTTTATCGGTGAATGTAGATAAGCCGTCCCGAAGAAGTTTAGCTGATGAGATTATCAAAAAATATCAACTTTTTGATTTCAGCGTTATCAGAGGATTAGGAGATGACGATCCGCTTTGGAAAACTTTCGGCGGGGCAAATCAAAACAATTTACTTTCTATACCGCTTTATATTTTCGTTGATAAAAACGGAATCATTCAATATATCGGAAAGGGTGGAAAAGATTTGACCGAACTGAAAAGCGTTATCGAGAAAATGGCTTTAAACTAATAATGGGTTGGGCAACGCCTTACATTGCAAAACTAAAAAACGGCGAAACGGTTTCATTTCGTCCGCGCGGAAATTCGATGCAGGGTAAAATCGAATCGGGACAACTTTGCACGGTTGAGCCGATTATGGATTTTGAAAGTTTGCAAAAAGGCGACATTGTTTTGTGCAAAGTCAACGGAAACGAATATATTCATTTGATAAAAGCGATACAGGGCAAACGCTTTCAAATCGGCAACAATCGCGGACGGATAAACGGTTGGATCGGCACGAATTCGATTTTCGGGAAATGTGTCAAGATTGAAAACTAATGCAGAAGTCCGCACGAAGTAAGGGCGAAAAACACACTTACTTCGTGCGTGTTTCTGCACTATATGAGAAATGAAAATAAAATCAATCGAACTGATCGAAATAAAAATGCCGCTCGTGCATTTTTTTGAAACGAGTTTCGGGCGCACTTACGAACGCCGAATTATTCTGGCGCGCGTCGAAGACGGCGAAGGAAATGAAGGCTGGGGTGAATGCACGGCGGGTGAAACGCCTTCGTATTGCGAGGAATGGACGGAAAGCTGTTGGGCTGTGATGGAAAAAATTCTTGCGCCGATGGTTGTCGGAAAAGAGTTTGAAAAGGCTGAAAATGTCTGGGATTTGATGAAAAAAGTTCGCGGAAATCGGATGGCGAAAGCGGCGATTGAAACGGCAGTTTGGGATTTGGAAGCGAAAAAATTAAACGTGCCTTTGTGGAAACATCTGGGCGGCGTAAACCAAGAGATTTCCTGCGGCGTTTCAATCGGAATTCAAGATTCTGTTGAACAACTCCTTGAAAAAATCAAAATCGAATTGGACGCAGGTTATCAGCGCATCAAAATTAAAATCGCGTCGCATTGGGATTATGAAGTTATCAAACAAGTGCGCGAAACATTCGGCGATATTCCGTTGATGGGCGACGCGAATTCGGCTTATACTTTGGACGATATTGATAAATTAAAAAGTCTTGACGAATTCGATTTGATGATGCTCGAACAGCCGCTTTCCAATGAAGACATTGTTGACCACGCGAAATTACAAAAAGAAATTTCCACGCCGATTTGTCTTGACGAACCGATCAAATCGCCCGACGATGCGCGAAAAGCGATTGAACTGAAATCAGGCAAAATCATCAATCTAAAAAACGGTCGCGTCGGCGGACATTTACAATCAAAACAGATCGAAAAAATTTGCCGCGAAAACCAAATTCCCGTCTGGTGCGGCGGAATGTTGGAAGCCGGAATTGGACGCGCACACAACATCGCAATTTCGACTTTGAAAGGCTACACAATGCCCGGCGATGTTTCCGCAAGCCATAGATATTGGGCGGAAGACATCATCGAACCGGCGGTCGAAGTTTCCGCAAACGGCACGATTAACGCGCCCGAAAAAGCGGGAATCGGTTTTGAGGTGAAACGCGATAGAATCAGTAAAATAGCTGTTAGAAAGATGGAAATAAAGTAAAATTTTAAGCGTCATCTAAAATTATGCGAGATAATCACGAAGGAATGCCTGAGATAATTGATGCCTTTGAGAAAGATGGAATTTATGGCGGCATTGTTGAAATTGAAATAGATGATATTTACAAAAAATTTGAATTTGATGTTACACGCAGAGGTTATTTATCATTGAAAAGAATTTTACAAATTCGTCCTTTCGATATGATGCCCGGAATTAAATATAGATATTTTTTTGCAGGAAGTTATCGTAAAAATACAGACGATTCTGATTGCGGAATGGATATTCGAGTTGAGCAAGGCAAAAATGCAAAAAATGAAGATGTGCGTGTACCAAAAGATTTACTTGCTAATTTAATATGGTTTTCTCAATTAAAAAGTTTTGATGATGCGGCACATCTGCCTGAAGTAAAATACAAATATAATTTATGAGTAATAATAACGAACCAAATAAAATTATTTTTTCGATGGTCAAATTGAGCAAGTTTTACGATAAAAAACCTGTTCTCAAAGACATTTATCTTTCATTTTTCTATGGCGCGAAGATCGGCGTTCTCGGGTTGAATGGGTCGGGAAAATCTTCGCTTTTGAAAATTATCGCCGGAACGGACAAGGAATTTAACGGTGAAGTCGTTTTTTCAAAAGGTTATTCCGTTGGTTATCTCGAACAAGAACCGAAACTCGACGAATCGAAAACCGTCAAGCAAATTGTTGAAGAAGCCGTGCAGTCAACGGTTGATCTGTTGGCAGAATTCGACGAAATCAATATGAAATTCGGCGAAGAAATGACCGACGACGAGATGAACGCACTTTTGGAAAGACAAGGCGAAGTGCAGGAAAAACTCGACGCGGCTGACGCTTGGGATTTGGATTCGCGGCTTGAAATGGCGATGGATGCGTTGCGATGTCCGCCGCCGGAAACGCCGATTAAAATTTTGAGCGGCGGCGAAAAACGGCGTGTCGCATTGTGCCGACTTTTGCTTCAAAAACCTGATATTTTATTGTTGGACGAACCGACAAACCATTTGGACGCGGAAACGGTGGCGTGGCTCGAACAGCATTTGCAGAAATACGAAGGCACGATTATCGCTGTTACGCACGACAGATATTTTCTCGATAATGTCGCCGGTTGGATTCTCGAACTTGATCGCGGCGAAGGAATTCCTTGGAAAGGGAATTATTCATCGTGGCTCGAGCAAAAGCAGAATCGTCTGGCGAAGGAAGAAAAATCCGAAGACAAGCGACAGAAAACTTTGGAACGCGAACTCGAATGGATTCGGATGTCGCCGAAAGGTCGCCACGCGAAGTCTAAGGCGCGAATTAACGATTACGAAAAACTCGCGTCGCAGGAATCGGAAAAACTGGCTGAAGATTTGGAAATTTTTATTCCCGTCGGCGAGCGTTTGGGCGATGTCGTCATCGAAGCGCAGCAGGTTGCCAAAGGTTACGACGACAAACTACTGTTTGAAAATCTCGAATTTTCTCTGCCGCGCGGCGGAATCGTCGGCGTAATTGGCGCAAACGGCGCGGGCAAAACGACGCTTTTTCGTCTGATTACCGAACAGGAAACGCCCGACAGCGGAGATTTTAAAGTCGGTTCAACTGTCAAACTGGGTTATGTTGACCAATCACGCGATTCTTTGAACGCCGACAAAACGATCTGGGAAGAAATTTCCGACGGTTTGGATTTGGTTTTGCTCGGCAAACGCGAAGTCAATTCCCGCGCTTATGTTTCGCGCTTTAATTTTTCCGGCGGCGACCAGCAAAAGCGCGTCGGACAACTTTCCGGCGGCGAACGAAACCGCGTTCATCTGGCAAAAATGCTCAAATCCGGCGCGAATGTTCTGCTGCTTGATGAGCCGACCAACGATTTGGACGTGAACACGATGCGTGCTTTGGAAGAAGCCTTAGAAAATTTCGCGGGTTGCGCCGTCGTTATTTCGCACGATAGATGGTTTCTGGACAGAATCGCCACGCACATTCTGGCTTTTGAAGGCGATTCAAAAGTCGTTTATTTCGACGGTAATTTTTCGCAATACGAAGAAGACAAAAAACGCCGTTTGGGTGTTGATGCCGACCAACCGCATCGGATCAAATATCGCAGTTTGACGCGGGCATAAAATTTAATTTTTTCCGATTACTTAAAAAGATTTAGGTAATTATCTAATTTATGAATATTGGAATCACGGTTTATCCAACCTACGGCGGAAGCGGAATTGTCGGCTCGGAATTGGGGCGCGAACTCGCCGAGCGCGGTCATAATGTCCATTTTATCTCGTCAATGCTGCCGACGCGGCTTGTCGAATTAAATGAAAGAGTTCATTTTCACGAAGTCGAGATGATGACGTATCCGCTGTTCGAGCATCAGCCGTATGATTTGGCTTTGGCGACGAAAATGGCGACGGTCGCGCGGGCGGAAAAACTCGATTTGCTGCACGTTCATTACGCGATTCCGCATTCGATTTCGGCAATTCTCGCCCGCGAATCAATCAAGCAAAAACGCTTTGTTCCGGTTATTACAACGCTTCACGGAACTGATATTACTCTTGTTGGCGCGGATCGTTCGTATCTGCCGATTACGCGCTACGGTTTGCAGCAATCGGACGGCGTAACGGCGGTTTCCAAGTTTTTGAAACAGGCGACGATTGAAACTTTCGATTTTGATGAGATCGAAGTTATTCCAAATTTTATTTGTCCGCAGCATTATCAAAAAATTGAAGATTCGCCTTTGCGCCGCGAACTCGCGCCGAACGGAGAAAAAATTCTCGCTCACGTTTCCAACTTTCGCCCGGTCAAACGTCCGCTCGACTGCATCGAAATTCTCGCAAAAGTTAAAGCAAAAGGCGGAAAAGTCAGATTGGTTATGGTCGGCGACGGACCTGAACGCGCCGCGTGTCTTTACAGAGCCGAACAATTAAACGTAAAAGACAGCGTAATTTTCGTCGGCAAGCGGGCAAATATCGCTGATTATTTGGGCTTCGCAGATATCTTTCTTTTGCCGTCCGAGTTGGAATCCTTCGGACTCGCCGCGCTCGAAGCCGCCGCCTGCGAAGTTCCCGTCATCGCCACGCGCATCGGCGGAATTCCCGAAGTTGTAACCGACGGCGAAACGGGATTTTTAAGCGACATCGGCGACACGGAAAAAATGTCCGACGATGTAATGAAACTTTTAAATGATGAAGAAATGCGATTAAGTTTCGGCACAAAATCGCGTGAACTCGCCGTTTCGCGCTACGATACAAAGATTATTATTCCGCAATATATCAAGTTTTACGAAAAAATTCTCGCGCAGAGCGAACCGAAACAAAACGCATAAATTTCATCTGACACCGATGCGTTTTCTAACCAATTCTTCAACGCTCAAATTAGGATTGCTGCGAATAAACTCGGCATTTATCTTGAAAATTCTCATTTTGACGAGTTCTTCAACGGAAAGATTATTTAAGCCGGTGTTTTTAACTTCGCTGATAAATTCCGGCGTGATTTTGAAAATCTGCATTTTCACCAAACTTTCAAACGGCTCGTTATTAAAACCCGACGCGCTGACCTGACGAACGAAATCGGCATCAATTTTGAAAATCCGCGCTTTGACCAAATCATCAAACATCAAATTGGCAAAACCTGTAGCTTTCATTTCGCGCATAAATTGCGAATCAACCTTGAAAAGCGCCGCTTTGAAAAGATCGCCAACGTCGAGTTTGCCGAAATTCGCCGACAGCAAATCGTCGGCTAAAGCGGTTGTTACATTCAAAGTTGTCGCGGCGAAAAGTCTGTTTTCATTGTCGCGTTCATTTTTTGAAGAACTTTTTTCAAAATCGAAGCCGCGCGATTTCATCGCCGAAACGAATTGCGGATTCGCCGTAAAACGAAAAGTTCCCGCGCCTTTGCTGTTTGTAAAACTGCCTTCGCAGTCAATCGTTCCGGCTTCGCGCACCAGAGAAAATCTGACCGCGCCGTTGTTTGAAGCCTGTTCACGCGATAAATTCTGCAAATCCGTAAAATTATAACTTTGTCCCGTTTGATTTTTTCCGCCTTTTTCGCTGCGGTGTTCAAAGGATAAATAAATTTTGTCGGGTTTTTCGACTTTGGTTGTTGCCGTCCAATCGCCTGTTAAAGTGTTTTGCGCGACAATCACGTAAGAACCGAAAACAAGCACGATAATAGTTAAACTGAATATTGAAAACGTCAAATTTTTTGATTTTTTAGACATATAAATGAACTCCTCAAATTTAGATTTTGTTTGTATTACAAAAGAAAAACACCGCGAGGCGATGTTTTATGACAATTTTTTGTTGGAGCGCGGACAGCCTGTCCGCCAACGGAGCGAAGCGGACGTTGCAGGCGTTCGCATAAAAAAATGATTTTAGTAAAGTGAGATGTGCAGCGATTCGCTTTGCTCTCTTTGGCGGACAGGCTGTCCGCACTCCGACTATTATTCGGTTGAAGCTTCCTCTTCGCCGTGCAATGCGGCGTGAAGCGTGTGCCAACTTAAAGACGCGCATTTAACTCGCGCCGGAAATTCGCGCACGCCGGCGAAAATTTTCAGTTTGCCGAGCGAATTTTCATCCGTTTCTTCGTCGAGTTCACCCGTAACCATCTTGTGAAATTCATTAAACATCGTTTCGGCTTCTTCGCGCGATTTGCCTTTGACGGTTTGCGTCATTATCGAAGCCGACGCTTTACTGATGGCGCAGCCCGAACCCAAAAACGCCACGTCTTTGACCTTTTCATCTTCCATTTCCACATAAACTTTGAGCGCGTCGCCGCACAACGGATTGTGTCCGTCCGCCGTATTTGTTGCGCTTTCCATCTCGCGGAAATTTCGCGGATTTTTGTTGTGATCTAAAATTACTTCCTGATAAAGTTCGTTTATTTCTGACATACTTCTATTTTCGCCTGTCGGAGAAGAAAATCAAAATCTCCGACTTACTTTTGATAAATTTTTTTAACTTTGAAACTGTCATCATAAAAGTTAAAATAATTGGAAATAGGAATTTGCCCGCTAATTACGCTAATTTTTTTCATGATAGCTGCAAATTCAATTAAATTAGAAAAATGGATTAATTATTAGCGTAAATTCGCGTAATTAGCGGGCAAAAAAACATTTTCTTGGCTCTCAAGATTATTTACGATAATATTTGCTATTTTCCAGAAATTTTCGTCGAGTCCTCCGCCAAATTGCGCGTCCATTCGATATATTTTTTTGAATCAAACTTTTTGCCCGTCGAATTTGAAGTCATATAGCGCAGTTTGCCGAAGATTTCGCGTTCCTGCCAAGCACGGTCGTGTTTGCCGAAACACCATAAAATTCCCGCGTAAGAATTCGGATTGCGCCCGTCAAGACAGTATTTGTTGTTGAGATGTTCCAAAATCGCAAACGCCTCTTCGTAAGTTTGTGTCCATTCGATAACCAATTTTCCCCAAAGCATTCTGACGTAATTGTGAACTTCACCGCTCTCGTTCATTTCGCGCTGCGTCGCGTTCCAGAGTTCGTCGTAAGTTTCCGCGCTTTCGAGTTTTTCCAATGAGTAAATTGTCGGACGTTCATCGTTAATATGTTCGCGCATCGTTTTCTGCGCCCAATCGGGCAAGGACGCGAGCGAATCGTATTTCGGATTATGGCTCGTAAAATTATAAGCGAGTTCGCGGCGCACGATCAATTCTTCAAGATATGCGTCCTTAGATTTTTTCGGTGCGTCAGCTTTTTTAACAGCAAGCGCAATTTCCAAAGAAGATAAAAAACCGAAATGCAGATAAGACGAAAGACGCGAAGAACCGTCAATTTCAGGTTTATTGCGCGTTTCGTCGTAGTTCGGCAAGATGTTTTCGATGAAATATTTTAACCCTTTTCGCCCGTTTTTCGTGCCTCCGTGATAAATCGGCGAAGGTTTGACGTTGTGGTCAATATCGCATTCGGAAACCAATTTTGCGATGTTTTTCGAGTTGACTTCCGTGTCCGGGCAATCAACTTTGATGTCTAAATCTTTAACTTTTATCTTCGCTTCTTCAAACGGCACAAAATAATCGTCGAGAATTTTCTTGATTTTCGGGCGAATCGTATATGCGCCGTATTCTTCCTTTTCAAACTTCGACATCGGAATAATGCCGTTTGAATCCACCGCATAAACCGGAATATTTGCTTTTTCGACAATCGCCGCGTTGTGGTCTGGAATAATAAAACACGGAAAATCGTCGGTTACGAGCAAAGCCGCGTCTTTGGCGATTTTTTTGACGGTTTGCTTCGGCGATTTTTTATCTTTTTGCAGATAAAAAACATACTTGATGCCGAGCTTGGCAAACCACTTTCGTTTTTCCTCAACGCCTTCGAGAATAAATGTGTGAATTCTGTCGGAAGCCCACGGATAATAAAATTTCAAACCTTCATAAACAACGAGCGGCAATTCGCGTTCATTCGCCTGCTCAATCGCAAATTTCAGCGCGTGATTATAATGTGCGCGTTTGAACATCTGCATCCAATACAGCACATATCTTGCTTTTTTATTTTCGTTTTTTTCGTTGAGAAGTTGGACTCTTTCGCTGATTTGTTTCATATTAAAGTAGTTTTAAATTTACCACAGGGGACACAGAGAACACAGAGCTTATGAAGATATATTTCGGAAAATCTATAGAAAAATCTTGGTGTAAAATTTCGCCCTTTGAAAATTTAATCAAATTTCTCTGCGTCCTCTGTGTCCTCTGCGGTTCAATTTCCGCACAGGATTTCAAAACGATTCAAGACGGCATCGAATACGCCGAAATGACGCGGGAAATTGATAAGCAGCCCGTCAAAATGAATCTTTTGCGGCTTGATTTAACAAAAGTCCGCCTTGATGTCGTTCACGCAATGGACGCGGCAATCGGCACGGAAACTGTTTCGTCAATGGCGACGCGACACGGCGCGTTTGCGGCGATCAATGCGGGATTTTTTCGTCTTGATAAAAGCATTTTCGCGGGCGACGCGGCGGGAATTTTGCAAATTGACGGAAAACTTTGGAGCGAAAGTTACAGCAATCGAATTGCACTTGGAATAATTAACGGAAATGATAAAACGGAAGTCAATATTGAACAATTAACAGCTTATGGAACAGTCAGTTTTGGAATTGACAGTGAATTTGCATTTTCGGGTTTTAATCGTGAGAGAAAATCCGACGAAATTATTTTATACACATCTGATTTCAATCGAACAACTTTAACTGATTCGAGCGGAACAGAGATTATTCTAAGCAACTGTTTTATAAATGGTGTTTCAAAAAAATGTCATAAAACCGAGATATTTGAAAGAAAAGGAAGTTCAATAATTCCAACTGATGGTTATGTAATTTCAATTGGCAAAGATGCTTATGAAAAATCCAACAATATTCTTTATTTTGCAAAAAGAAGTTTATCAAACCCTAAAGAACAGAAAAATACATTGAGATTCGTCAATAGAATAAAATCTCTTGACTTTTCAAAACAAGAATTTTTCGTAAAAGCCGAAGACATAACCAACGGCGTTCCGCAACTCATCAAAAACGGCAAAATCGAAATCACTTGGGAACAGGAAAAATCGAGCAAAGCGTTCGTCGAAACCAAACATCCGCGCACGGCGGCTGCGAAATTAAAAGACGGCAAATTTTTGATGATAACGGTTGACGGCAGAAGCGAAGTGAGCGGCGGAATCGGTTTGCAAAATCTGGCGGAAATACTTTTGGAATTGGGCGCGACCGACGCAATGAATCTCGACGGCGGCGGTTCGACGACGATGTTTTTAGACGGGAAAATCGTCAATAAACCATCGGACAAAGAAGGCGAACGCAAAGTCAGCGATGCAATTTTGGTTTTTCCGCGAAAGAAAAATTAATTGCCAAAAATTCTATTCGATATTTGTCAACAAAACAACGACTTCGACTTTGACGGCTTCGCTTTTTCCAACTGCGTCAACCGCTTCGCCTGTTTTTGCTTTAACGCTTACGCAGGAAATTTCAATCTCTAAAATCCGCGCCAGATTTCCGCGCATTTCTTCGATGAACGGACGAAGTTTCGGCTTTTCCAGATTGATTGTCGAATCAAGATTAACGACGGCAAAGCCTTTTTGCTTCATCAATTTAACCGTGTGTTTTAAAAAAACAAAACTGTCGGCGTTTTTCCATTTTGCGTCTTTGTCGGAAAAATGCGAACCGATGTCGCCGAGCGCGAGCGCGCCTAAAATGGCATCGGTTACGGCGTGCGTCAGCGCGTCAGCGTCGGAATGTCCGACTGCGCCTTTTTCAGCGGGAATTTCCACGCCGCCCAAAATTAACGGGCGATTTTCGACGAGTTTGTGAATGTCGTTTCCAAAACCGATTCTAAACATTTTAAATTTGATGTTGCTTTATTAAACTTTCAGCCAAAACAAAATCTTCAGGCGTGGTAATTTTGATATTTTTCGCGCTTCCTTCGACGATTGAAATTTCAACGCCGAGCTTTTCGACTAAAAAACATTCATCCGTAATGATTTCGCCGATTTCGTTTTCGGCAAAAGCGCGTTTTAAAATTTCATAACGAAAACATTGCGGAGTCAAAGCGCGGCGGAGATTTTCACGATTAACTGTTTTAATGATTTTTCCATCAGCGATTTCTTTTATCGTGTCAGTTACGAATGCGGTCAAACACGCCGCGCCGGTTTCCTTAGCTTTTTCAATAGTTTGTATGATTTCTTCAACCGAAACCAATGGACGTGCGCCGTCGTGAACAGCGACGATTTCGGCAGAATTTGCGTCAACCGCATTTAATCCATTCAAAACCGATTCGGTGCGTGTTTTTCCGCCCGCAATTATTTTTGAAAGTTTTTTTAAGTTATATTTTTTAGCCATTCGCGTGAAGTTTTCAATTTCTTCGGCGGACAAAACAAGAATAATTTCGTCAATCACCGCACAGATTTCAAATTTTTGAAGTGTATGAATAATGAGAGGTTTGCCGTAAATTTCAAGAAATTGTTTAGGTTTTTCTGCTCCAAAGCGTTTTCCCAATCCGGCGGCGACAATGATGGCTGTGTTCATAATTTTAATGGTGAATGATGAATCAAAGAAATTCTTAACATTCACCATTCACCATTATCCGTTATTCAATTTCTTCGATAATGGTCGTCTGGCGAAGTTCGCGGGTTGATTTGCGAAAAGATGCTGAGCGCGAATCGTGAATACTGTTTGGCGAACTGTCGTAATTATCGTCTTTTTCTTCCCACAAACGACCGAAAATCATTTTTCCCGCCGTCGTCTGTAAAACACTTGTTACGGCGACATCCGCAGTTTTGCCGATCAAACGCCGTGCGTTGTCCACGACAACCATTGTCCCGTCATCCAAATAAGCTACGCCCTGATTGTATTCCTTGCCTTCTTTCAAAATGAATACGCGCATCGCTTCGCCGGGCAAAACTACCGGTTTTAAAGCGTTGGCGAGTTCATTGATATTTAAGACGCTGACACCGCGAAGTTGCGAAACTTTGTTGAGATTAAAGTCATTTGTAACAATTACCGCTTCGAGTTCGCTGCCGAGTTCGATAAGTTTTAAGTCAACTTCTTTGACCGCCGGATAATCGGTTTCGATGATTTGAATATCAATCTGGCTGTTGTTGCGAAGGCGTTGGAGCATATCGAGTCCGCGCCGTCCGCGCTGGCGTTTGGACGAATCGGCGGAATCGGCGACCTGCTGCAATTCGGTCAAGATAAATTGCGGAATAATTAAAGTTCCGCCCAAAAATCCGGTTTCGGCGACATCCGCGATACGTCCGTCAATAATTACGCTGGTGTCTAAGATTTTATAATCGCGTTTGGCGTTTTTATCACTAAAAATTCCGCCGAGTGCCGAAAGCTCAATAAATTCGCCTTTCGCCGCGCCGACCATCAAACCGATATACGCCATAAAAAACACGAGCGCGACCGTCATAAAGGTCTTCATTTCCGGGTTGACGGCGGCGGTTTCCTGCGAACTAATCAACATTCCGATCAGATACGCGCCGACAATTCCCAAAATCGAACCGATTGCCGCACCGATTAATGTTTTTAATGAAGCCCGCCGCGCCCGCATCTCGAAACCGATGATGCAGAGAGAAATAATTGTGCCGAGAACGGCGGAGATAACCTGTCTTTCGCCGCGGCTGAAACTTTCCGACAGATGAGAAGTTTGCGCCAACGGATTAAGCAAATAACCCATCGCCCCCAAAAGCAACACAAATGCGATTCTGATGATGAGAACGTCCAATTTCATTGATAGAATTTTAACACGAATTTAGTTTTATGGATAACAAATATTTCAGCAGTAAAAACAGAAGCTGTAAATTGGATTTTCATCCGACCTTCAAAACCTGTCCGGTCAGACTTTTTGCTTCGGACGATAAAAGATAAACAACTACTCTTGCCGCATCGTCGCTGTCAATTCCCGTCGCGGGGCGAAAAAGTTCTGCGTCGAGAATTTCCGGTGAATTATTTTGACCTTTGCCAACCGATACACAATTTATCCGAAACTTCGGCGCAAATTGTTTTGCCAGAGATTTTGTCAATCCGATAACAGCCGATTGTGTGGCTGTAAGTAATAAATTTTCGCCGCCGGTTTCATCGGCAGTTACATTAACAATCGCCGGTTTCGGACGCGCCTGCATCAATTTCATCGCCGCTTGCGTAACAAAAAACACCGATTTCAAATTTGCGTCAATCGTTTTTGTCCAAACGTCCTCACCAATTTCATCAAACGACGATTGCGGCACAAATTTCAAAGTATTTATCAATAAATCGAGCCGTCCGAACATTTTTTCAACTTCACCGACAAGATGTTTCGCACCTTCGATGGTTGAAACGTCCGCTTCGACGGCGTTTGCCAGCGTTCCGAGCGATTGAAGTTCGCGCATCGTCCGTAAAGTTTCTTCCGAAGCACCGGAAAATCCGACAATGACATACGCTCCCTGCAAAGCAATCTGCATCGCCACGGCACGTCCGATGTCGTTTGCGCCGTCGGTAATCAAAGCAACTTTTTCAGCAAAAGCGTGTGAACTGTAAGCAGGCATAATTCAGTAATCGGTTGTCGGTTAATTTTTTATTGAAAGTATTTCTAATTTACTATTCCGACAGCAAAATTAGTTCTTTATCCTAATGGATTGTTATTGTATTCTATTGACTGACAACCGACAACCGATTACTGAAAATTAAAAAGATGGCAAAACAACCTGCAACAATTTACGTCTGCCAAAACTGCGGCGGACAACAACGCAAATGGCACGGAAGATGTCCCGACTGCGGCGAATTTAATAGTCTTGTCGAAGAAAGATTTCGCCCGACGGCGCAAGCGACGAGCAAAAGTGCCGTTTCAAACGTGCGTTTTTCGGCGGACTCGTTCCGCGAAGTAAAACCGATTGCTTACAGCGAAATCGAATCACAAGACGACGCGCGAACTTCGAGCGGAATTGAAGAATTCGACAGAGTTTTGGGCGGCGGAATTGTCGCCGGTTCGATTGTTTTGATCGGCGGTTCTCCGGGAATTGGAAAATCAACTTTGATTTTGGATATTTCAAATCGTCTGAGCGAAACGGGCGCGAAAGTTCTTTATGTTTCGGGTGAAGAGAGCGAAAGACAGATAAAAATGCGCGGCGAAAGATTGGGATTAAATGCCGAAAACCTGTTTCTTTTGCCCGAAACAAATCTCGAAAATATCTTGGCGGAAAACGATAAATTAAAACCGGAATTTATCATCATTGATTCGATTCAAACCGTCTTTTCCGAAAAAATAGAATCCGCGCCCGGAAGCGTAAGCCAAGTCCGCGAAGTTGCGGGAGCATTGATGATTTTCGCCAAACAAACCGGAATACCCGTTTTTCTGATTGGTCACGTTACAAAAGAAGGTTCGATTGCCGGACCGAAAGCACTCGAACACATCGTTGACACGGTTTTGTATTTTGAAGGTGATCGGCATCACAATCACCGAATTATCCGCGCGACAAAAAACCGTTTCGGCGCGGCAAACGAAATCGGCATTTTTGAAATGACGAGCGAAGGTCTAAAACCCGTCGGCAATCCGTCGGAAGTCTTTTTGCAGGAACGTCCCGAAGGCGCAAGCGGTTCTGTCGTAACGGTTTGTATGGAAGGCACACGCCCGATGCTCGTCGAAGTTCAAGCGTTAGTTACGGGAACGAAATTTGGTTCAGGCAGACGTATGGCGCAAGGTTTTGATTACAATCGAACATCGCTTTTGATTGCGGTTCTTGAAAAACGACTTGGCTTTCAACTCGCCAACGACGATGTTTTCATCAATGTCGCGGGCGGCTTGGAAATTGACGAACCGGCGGCGGATTTGGGCGTGATCGCGGCAATTTCTTCAAGTTTCAGAAACCTGCAAGTTCCGCCCGACACGGCAGTTTTCGGCGAAGTTGGCTTAACCGGCGAAGTGCGCGGCGTTCTCCAAGCCGAAACCCGCGCCAGAGAAGCGCAAACTTTGGGTTTTAAGAAATTAATTTTGCCCGCGTCAAATAAAAAAGGTTTGGAAAAACTTCTCGGAATCAGAATTGTCGGCGTGAAGAATTTGGACGAGGCGTTGGACGAATTGTTTTAATTTTCAATTTATGAATAAAAATCTAAAGGCTGCGATTATCGCTCTTCTTTCAGCAATTCCATTTATTTTAGCAGCTTCCTTTTTTGGGATTGCTCAAGAATCAATAATAGAAGAAGGAATGATGATTTTGGTAGGATTTGGAATACTTTTACTTGGTGCGCCGTTAACACTTTTACCGTCTTTTGTTAATTTTCAATTATCCTATCGTTCAACACTTTTTCTGTTAGATTTTCTTTTTATCATCCAATGGATAATTTGGTCTCAACTGATAGTTTATATTTATCGCAAATTTTCTAAATCTAAAAAATAATAAGACCGCAAACTAACTGTTAAGTCGCCAATTTATGTCGGCGCGGTTCGGGAATTTCGTCGCCGAATTCGCGGGCGGTTTTAAGCCATAATTCGACAGCTTCGTTGATGTTTGTAACCGCTTCAATCTGCGTTGCGCCGTGCGCCGCGCATCGGGCGAGATCGGGGACTTCGGCGACGAAGATTTTGTCTTGATTATCCCAATAAATCACAATTTCGTATTTTTGCACTTGCCCGTTTTTCATAAATCGTATTTCTTCAAAATCTCTCTAACTTGCCGCACTTGATAAGATTTCGCTTTACTGCCGTCGCGTTGCAAATTCGGTTTTTCAATTATTCATTCTTTACGGTAAGAATGATGACTTCCCTTAATTCTTTCGGCAAATCCGAGATTGAGCAGTAAATTTCGCAAATCTTCAAAATTAATGTTGGCATCGGATTTTCCCTGCAAAATCTTCTGCTTAAATTTTGTCAAATTTGCTCATAACTTTTATGAGATTAGCATTTTTTGCTTTGAATTACTATGATTTGAAAATGAAACGAATCGAACCGAGAGCCGGACAAGAATCTGTCTGGGATTATCCGCGCCCGCCAAAACTCGAACGCACGAATAAACATCTTAAAATAATTTTCAACGGCGAAATTATCGCGGAAACAAATCGCGCTTACAGAGTTCTGGAAACGAGTCATCCGCCGGTTTATTATTTTCCGCCGGAAGATGTGCGGATGGATTTTTGTCTGAATCGGCGAATTCCAGTTTTTGTGAATGGAAAGGTCGCGCCGGTTATTACTCGATCAAAGTTGGTGATAAATCAATCAAAAACGCGGCTTGGTTTTATCCGCAGCCGACGAAAGGTTTTGCTGAAATTGAAAATTATCCCGCGTTTTATCCGTCGAAAATGGACGCTTGCTTTGTTGACGACGAACTTGTCGAAGCGCAGGAAGGCGATTTTTACGGAAGTTGGATTACAAAAGATATTGTCGGACCGTTCAAAGGCGGCGCGGGAACTTTGGGTTGGTAATTAACGGCGTTGACCAAAAACTATTTGCGGGTAAAAATTTTAATCGTTGAACGACAAAATGTTTTCGAGAATTTCTTCTCTTTGCCGTTGTTTGTCATAAATCTGCGGTTTTGAAGTCTTATTAAAATTTTTCGGTTGTGCAAACGGACTGACTTGAAGCGGTAAGCCTTGTTTTTCTAAATCTTGTGAAATTACTTGGCTAATCAGTTCCTGCTCGAATTGCGTTATATTAAGGAATTTCGCGCCGATGCCGTTATCTGCGAAACGATACAACGCTTTGCACATCAGCGGAAGAAAGTTTTTATTCGGCAATTGCAGGAGAAGCCGGAACTCGTCGCCGACATAAACATTCTCGTCCCATTCCGCCAAACAGCCGCCGATGCTTATTTGACCGAGCATTGTTTCAACCGCTTCGCCGTATTTTGTGAACCGGATGGCGGGAATGTCCAGCGAAAATCTGATATGTTGTCTTTGTTCGATTTGCATTTTATTAAAACGATTTTGATGTTTCCCGAAAATCCTAACTTTTATCTTACAAATTTAATCCTACCAAAAGCAACAATTTTCTAAAGAAAAAGCACCCGTCAATTTAAGACGGATGCTTTTATCAACTTTTCGACTAAAGTTTCAGCTAATTATTCGCGGCTTCCGTTTTCGCACAAGTTTCGTTAAATGCACCAACTAACGCTTGAGCAATTTGTTGCGGAGGACGACCTTCGAGGTCTTTGCGCTCGAACATCTGCACGAGTTTTCCGTCCTTCAAAATCCCGATTGCCGGCGACGAAGGCGAATAACCCGTGAAATAATCACGCGCTACATCGGTTGCGTCAATGTCCGCACCGGCAAAAACCGTAATCGCCTTGTCCGGTTTGGCTTCGTTCTGCAAAGCCATTGCAATTCCGGGACGAACTCCGCCCGCCGCGCATCCGCAAACTGAGTTGACGATGACCATTACAGTTCCGTCAGTATTTTCAACCGCTTCTTTGACCGCTTCCGGTGTTTTTGTTTCTTCAATTCCAAGCTGCGCCAACTCTTGACGCATTCCGTGTATCATTATTTCTGGATATGGCATATTTCTTTTACTTCCTTATATTTGATTGAATGTTATACAGTGATATACAGACAATCTATCAATAACATTCTAACTGTATACCATTATATATTATCACATAATAACTATATTATCGGATACAGTTCTTTGAAATTGCAACCTGAAACCGTTTGACTGCTTCTGCATTAGAATACTTTTATCGGAAATTGTTGTTTGTTCGGCAATTATCATTTTTCTTTACCAGTCAATGCGTTGACAAACTTTCGTGTCAAGACGTAAGAGTTCGGTCCCTCGACACTTATTCCACTTGATTGGTAATAGATTTTATTTTCCGACCACGCGACAATTTTCTTTTTGTCGCTGTCAAAATAATAAGCCGTCATTTCGCCGTTTTCCGTATATTGCGAGCCAACCATTACCTTTTTATCTTGACGGGCAAGGGTTTTGAACTCTAAAAAGAATTGCGCCATTTTCGGGTCGCCGACAACTTCTAGATCAGACTTTTTCTTTTTCAGAGCCATTAAAATAAACTTTTTGTCCTGACTTGATTCGGTTACGATATAAACCTTCTTAAAGTTTTTGATTGCGTCAATTGAACCAATTATCGGTAGATCGTCAACCGTTTGCCCGAAAGCCGAACACGCGAAAATTAAAACTAAAAGTATTGAGTATTTCATAATTTATTTTACTTCAAAACTGCACATAAATAGCATACACAGCGCAAAGAATTGAGAAAATTGCGACATTCATTTTGATAACCATTTGAATCAATCTTTTTCTTTCCAGCACTTCTTGAAGTTTGAGAAATTGAACATATTCGGCATCGCCGCGCTCCAAATGATCTTCGATGTGTTTAATTTTTTCCACTTTTTTATTTTTGCCGGTCTGCCTGCTTTGCCGTGAGCTTTGACGTTTTTCAGTCTACTTTCTTCAATGGCGAATATTTCTCTCTGTTGCTTCAAAATTTAAGGTTTTATGTTTCACATTTTGAAATTTTACTTTTTTTCGAGTGTTCTATGCAAATTGTTTTTCGTCAAGTCAAAATGCAATATGAATTTACGGCAAAATTTTAACCTTTGTTCCGATGGGAATTGCATCGAAAATCTCTTTTATTTCTTCGTCTTTAAGCGCAATACAGCCGTATGTCCGGTCGGATGAGCTGCCGTTGCCGTGAATGTAAATTTCGCCGCCGAGTTTTGTCTTTTGCGGCGGCATTTTGTTTTGTTGGATTGCTTCAACAATTGCGTCGTGTTCTTCTTGCGTGATAAGTTTTTCCTTCAAACCGCGCTTTGCATCTTCAATGTTCGGATAACTTATGCCGAGTGAAAGATAAAATTTGCTTTCCGTATTTTTCGTAAAAATATAAAATTCACCTTCGGGCGTTTTGCCGTCGCCTTCGATTTCTTTGTCATCTTTCGGTGCGAATCCGAGCGCGATTTTGTATGTTTTTATCAAATATTCATCATCATAAACTTGTAATAGACGCGAACTTTTTTTGATAACAATATGCGGATTTTTCATTTCTTTCGCGGGCAAAAGCGTTTGACCTGAATAAACAAAAACAGTCAAAATAAATATAGCTAAAATGAAAATTAAATGTTTCAATTTTCCAGTTAAAAACTGCCGAAAACTTTGTTCATCTGCTTTTCAAAATCTTCTTCCAAACCCAAACATCCGAGCCACGCGGTTTGTTCGTTCATTAAACGCGGCAGATAAACGACATCCGAAAGCGCGTAATGAACTAATTCATCCGTCCAAATGCCGTTCCAATTTCTGTTAAATGCGCTTCGATGAGATTTTTCCAGATCAACGGCGAAATATCGGTAAAGCGTTTCGGCTAAACTCGCCGATTGTCCTGCGCCTTTGGTCAAAAGTTTTTCGGCAATCATCGTGCAAAAGACGTTTTCGACATTGATTGAAATTGCCCGCAGAAATTCCAAATCGAATTTTGCGTTGTGAAAAATTTTTACAATTTTCGGATTTGCTAAAATTTCCTTTAATTTTCCGAGCGCAACGCCTTCGCTGACCGGAATTAACACACTAAAATCTCCGTCGGAAAACTGCACGGAAAAAATTCGGCTCGTTCGCGCACTCAAACCGCTCGTTTCCGTATCGCAGCCGATTACGCTTGCCGCAGACAGTTTTTCAAAGGCGAATTCTATTTCTTCCGGCTGACGCGCCACTAAGATCTTCACACTTTTTATTGTAAAGCACTAAACACGAACGCGAAAATGTATTAAGCTGTTAATCGTCAATCGTGAATCGTAAATCGTCAATGGAAAAGATAAAAGTCGTTTTCACACTAATTTAGAACCTTTCCAATTTTATCCAAATGATGAACAAATAATTGTATGAATGAAATATTAACCGAAACAGAAACGCGTGTTGTCGGTGCGCTGATTGAAAAACAACTGACTACACCTGAATATTATCCGCTGACATTAAATTCTTTAATCGCCGCGTGTAATCAAAAATCCAACCGCGTTCCGGTCGTTTCTTTTGATGAAGAAACCGTGCAGAAAGCGTTGGATATTTTGCGTGACAAAAATATCGTTTATGTTTTTTACGGCAGCACTTCGCGCGTTCCGAAATATAAACATATTTTGCCCGACGTTTTGGAACTCGAACCTTCGGAAACGGCGGTTTTGTGTGTTTTAATGCTGCGCGGCGCACAAACTTTGGGCGAGTTGCGCGAACGTACGAGCCGTCTTTACGAATTTTCCGGCATCGGAGAAGTCAATGAAACACTCGACAATTTGACGCGGCGCGAAGAACCGCTGGTTATTAAATTGGAGCGTTTGCCCGGACAAAAGGAAGCGCGTTTTGCACATCTTTTGTCGGGCGAAATTGATGTCGAATCTTACGCAAAAGAAAATGTTTCCACCGGAAAACAAGTCGGCGGCGAACGGATTGAAAAGTTAGAACAAGAATTGGAAAATCTGCGAAACGAATTTAATCTTTTCCGCGAATCGTTTGAGGAATTTAAGAAACAGTTTGAGTAACGCAGTCGTCACGACTGCCGTCGTGAGTGCATCCCGCACTCACGTCTTTCAAAGCGTAAATTTTTCACTCGGAAGCGGGACGCATCCGATACAGCAGTCGGGACGACTGCGTTACTTCTGTCCGTCGGTTTTCGCAAAATAACCTTGCCGGTGTGTCAGCGTAACTTTTTGTTTTGTTAATTCGGGATTGGTTGTTTGAATCTCGATTTTGCGATATGAACCATCACGTTTTTGGTTTGAAGGTTCGTAAGCAATCAAGTATTGCGAGCGCATTTCTTCCTGAATTAGTTTGAACGCTTGGCGAAGTTCCGATTCGTTGCGCGGGAAAAACGCGCGTCCGCCGGTTCTTTCGGAAGTTTTCTTTAACGCACCTTCGTCAACGCCGTCGTAAAAATTATCGCCGATGCCGATGGCGTAAATTATCGCTTCATTTTTGAGCGCGGCTTGCACCGCATCATCTAATTTTTTCGATCCGTAAGTATTAACGCCGTCGGTCAGCAAAATAATGGCGCGGCGCGTTTTGTCCGGCGAGAGTTTTAAAACTTCTTCAGACGTAACCCAAATCGCATCCCAAATCGCCGTCGAACCTTGCGTCGCTTGATTCGTGCCGGAAATCGGCGGAGTTCCGCCCGCAACAACGCCGCCGCCGATATAACCCGAAGGCGGAACAAACTGCACACGGTCAACGGCACGACTCAAACGCCCGATATTGTTGGTCATTCCTTGTTCGAGCGTCGTTTCACCCGTAAATGAAACTATCGAAACTTCGTCTTTAGCAGGACGAATAACCGACTGAATAAAAGCCTTCGCCGCATCTTTTTCTTCGGGCAAAGTGCGTTCCTGCGACGCGCTCGTGTCAATTAAAATCGCCAAACTGAGCGGCAAATCAACCTGTTTCCCAAAATATGTGATTTCCTGCGGTTGTCCGTCTTCGATCAGGCGAATGTCCTGTTGTTTCAAATCCGTAACAAGGCGGCGGCTTTTGTCCTGCGCGGTGAACAGCACATTGACGACTTCCGTGTCAATTTTGATAACATCTTCTTCTATTGCTTCTACCGGCGGTGTCGGTGTCGGTGTCGCACTTTTCTGCGCTGCCGAATTCGATGGCATCTGCTGTGCGTTTGAACGATTCAAACCGTAAAAACCGCCGCCGATAAATAACAATGCGACAAATAAAACCGCCAATTTTCTATAATTTTTCATTTCAATTTCCTAAATTATTTTAATTCGTCTTTGATCGCGCGATAACTCGATTTGGTGCGGATTTTATACTTGTCGTCCATTGATTTATCGTTAAATCGCACTTCGACTTTTCGCTCTTTGCCGTCATAACTTTGATTTTGTGGACGATATGTAATGATGTATTGCGAGCTTAATTCCTTTGAGATTTTTGTAAAAGCGCGTTCGAGTTCGAGCATATCGCCGGTAAAAAACGCTTCGCCGCCGGTTTCTTCGCACAATTGCGTCAAATATTTATCGCCTTTATCTTTGACCGTTCCCGCTTCAACGCCCGGAACCGTTCCCAAAAATCCCGATTTGGTCGAGATGCCGAAAATCGTCGTTTCGGTGCGCTGGGCAATATCTATCGCGTCTTTTATATCGGCGCGGCTGAAAGTGTCGTCGCCATCGGTGATAATGACAATAACTCGTCTGCCGGGCGCGTTTCTGAGTTTTTCATCGGAAAACTGCCAAACCGCGTCGTAAAGGGCGGTTTGCGAACCGACTTTTTTGACTTTTTCAACCGCTTTGTCAAGCAAATCCAACTTGTCGGTAAAATCCTGCCGAAGTTCTACTTCATTATCAAACGTCATAAAAGCGGCTTTATCTTTGCGAAGGCGCGTAACCGTGTAGATAAAATTTTTGGCGGCTTCTTTGGAAAACTTCAATTTTCCGGCAGTCGAAGGCGATGTATCCATCAAAACGCCGACGTAAATCGGCGGATTCGTTTTTTCGTCGCTGAAAAATGTAACTTCTTGCTGAATGCCGTCTTCAAAAACAGAAAAATCGCCGCGTGAAAGTCCGGTAATTAAGTCTTTCTTCTTTTTTCTATCAACAACCGTAACCGGAAGACGCACCTCAATAGTTTTAATTGGACCCAAATCATCCGGCGGCGGCGGAGTCGGACTCGTGCGCGGCGTTTGTGCAGAAACCGTTAAACTAAATGCAAAAAATAATGCTGTAAAAATACTAAGATAATATAATTTTCTCATAACCGAATTTGTGTTTGATATTTCCGAACTTAACGCAAGTTTCGATGCCGTAAGTCAACTCTCTGTTGCCCTTCTTTCGTAAATCGTAAATCGTAAATCGTTATTAGAAATACATCAAGTTATCATAAAATGTAAATCCAAATGGCTGTAATACGATTTACGATTCACGATTTACGAATAAATATGAATGAGAACATTTTCAGAGAATACGATATTCGCGGGATTGTCGGGCAAGATTTGACCGATGAAACCGTAGCGATTTTGGGGAAAGCCATCGGCACTTTTTTTCATAAAAACGGCGCGAAACGAATTGCCGTCGGTTATGATGCACGCGAAAGCGGCACGAGATTTCGGGATTTACTCGTCAAGGGTTTTAACGAAACCGGCTGCGATGCGGTTTTGATCGGCAGAGTTCCGACTCCGGTTTTGTATCACACGGTTTTTACAAAAGACGTTGACGGCGGCGTGATGATAACGGGTTCACACAATCCGCCGGAGTTTAACGGTTTTAAGATTTGTTTGGGAAAACAGACGCTTTTCGGTTCGCAAATTCAGGAAATAAAGGAAATAGCACTGTCGGGAAATTTTGCCGAAGGTGAAGGAACAACCGAAAAAATTGAAGTTTTGACAGATTACGAACAGGATATTTTATCAAAAATAAATCTCGGAAACTGCCGATTAAAAGCCGTCGTTGACGGCGGTAACGGAATGGGCGGCGTAACGGGCGTTCCGGTTTATGAAAAATTGGGCGTGGAACTCGTCAAACTTTTTATCGAACCTGATTCAAATTTCCCGAATCACCATCCCGATCCGACCGTTACGGAAAATTTGCAGGACACAATAAAAGCCGTCAAAGAATCAGGCGCGGATTTAGGCATCGCGTTTGATGGCGACGGCGACAGAATCGGCGTCGTAGATGAAAACGGACGCATTATTTGGGGCGATGAACTGATGGTTTTGCTGTCGCGTGAAATTTTGAAGGAAAAGCCGAATTCGACAATCATCGCCGAAGTAAAATGCTCGCAAAATTTGTTTGACGATATTGAAAAGCACGGCGGAAAACCGTTGATGTGGAAAGCCGGACATTCTTTGATAAAAGCGAAAATGAAGGAAACCGGCGCGGCACTTGCTGGAGAAATGAGCGGACATATCTTTTTTGCCGACAGATTTTACGGCTTTGACGATGCGACTTATGCGGGCGCGAGAGTTTTGGAAATTTTATCAAAAACCGACAAAACTTTGTCTGAACTTTTGAGCGATTTGCCGGAAACTTTTTCCACGCCTGAATTAAGAGTTGATTGCGCCGATGAAAGAAAATTTGAAATTGTGCAGAAAATCGCCGACGAATTTGCAAAAACCAACGAAGTTATCACGATTGACGGCGCGCGAATTTTGTTTGAAAACGGCTGGGGTTTGGTTCGCGCTTCCAACACGCAAGCGATTCTCGTTTTGCGTTTTGAAGCCGACAGTAAAGAAAATTTAAACGAGATTCGAGAAATTGTTGAAAATCGGGTGAACGAATTGATTGGAAGTTAGTGTAATAAAACGAAAGAAATTTACAGGGATAACAGGATAGACAGGGATATTTTAAATCTTTGAAAAAGATTTATCCCTGTTCATCCTGTTATCCCTGTAAATTTTTACTATCGAATCGGTGAAGAAGATTGAATCGTAATCGTCGAACCGGATTTGAGTTCGAGATCGTCTTTGCCCTGTAAAACTACCGAACCCGCGCCCGCGCCGCCGCCGATGATTGCGCCGATTGCCGCGCCTTTGCCGCCGCCGGCGATTGCACCGATGATCGCGCCGATACCTGCGCCGATTCCGCCGCGTGTAACCGTTTCTTTTGTTTGATTGTCGCCTTTCGCCGCGCCTTCGTCGTCAACTTTAACGGTTTCGCCTTTTTCGTTGGTGACGGTTTGTAAATATCCCGCAAAATCATAGTTTTGCCCGTTTGTAAGGCGAATTCGCTCGAAATTAAATGTTATTTGCGAACGTCCCGAAACTTTCCCCGAACGATCAATGCCGGACAGATAACCTTCGACAACCGCGCCGCGAAATTCATTCGGCGATTGCACAGTCATTCTGAAACGATCATTATTTTGCGAAACTTTTGTATTAACATCGTTTTCCAAAGTTCCGGTCAAAATCGCTCCGTTCGGCACGATAAAAGTTCCGGTGCGTCCGGTTCGCGTCGTCGGATAATTGTTTCTATTATCATTCGGATAATTATTGCGATTGCTATTCGGGTCATTTGAAGAATAACCGGCATCATCATTAGAATAACCGCCGCCCGAATTATTATATTTGTCGAGTTGTGCAACCGAATCGGTTTTCTTGTAAATGCTTTCCGCAAAAACCGTTTGGCGCACATAATTTGTTGTGATTTGGCGCGTTACACGAAGCGCGTTACCGTTTTCTATCGGCGCAAAAATAACCGTGTAATCGTTGTCGCCGCCCAAACTCGAAACGGTTAATTCCTGTCCGCGAAGCGTCGAGCGAACGCGCAAAGTTCTGCCGTCGTCGAGTCTTTCGGTGCGATCACTTCCGTCCGCCGTAAAAGTTATCTGTTTGGAATTTGATGAAGCCAAAGTAACCTGATTACCGCGCACGTCAACCGCGATTTGCGCCGGCGCTTCGAGTTTAGTTTCCAATTCGCGCCGTGCGTCGGAATTGTTTCGCGCATTGCTATTTCTAATTGCTCTTTCAGCAATATCGCTTGTGTTTTCGCTTCGCGTGGTGTCGAGCTGATACGTTCCCGTCAAACTATTTTCAACATCGGAAACAGGTGGATAGCGTTCATAATCCCGATTCGAGTTCGGATTATTTGAATAACCGTTATTCCAATTCGGGCGGACGTTATACGCCGAAGCAAGCCGGTCAAGCAAGCCGCGAACATTCGTCCAATTTCCGGCGGCTTTTCCGCTGAAACGATTATTGGCAACAAAAGTGTTGATTGTTTTCGCCGCATTGAGAATATTTTCGACATCATCGGCACTTTCGCGCTGACGCTGCATTTTGCCTTCAAATCGGCTGATGCTGTCTTCCAGATTTCTCAAATTATTGTTAATTTCATTTTGATTATTACGATTGTTTGAAGTTCGTCTGAATTCGGAATCCAAGTCATACCGAAAATCATCAATTCTCGAATGCAAACTCCGCAAAACATTATTAACTTCGCGGTCATTACGCCGGTTTCGCTGCGCGTCGGCGTTTGCGGCTAAACCGAAAATCATCATACCAATAACTAAATAAACTGAAAATACACTTTTTAACTTGTTCATCACTTTTCTCCTTCTCAAACCAACTTTCAATAATCAAACCGATGTTTGCCGTTAATGTTAGGAAGCACTTTTTATGCCAAAAGGTTGTTCAGCAATCAAAATAGATATGCTTTGCAAAATTCTGTGCTAAAATTTTGCAAATTTATTTACAGAAAGCGTTCAAGAAAAGGATAAAATTTTAATGTCAAACACAAATTACAAAGCAACAGTTCAATACGCAGGCGACGAATTTTTCATCGGCACAACGCCGAGCGGACATGCGCAAACGATTGATACGAAAGGTGATAGAAAATCCGCGCCGTCGCCGCTTGAAATGCTTTTGGTTTCAGTGGCGGCTTGCACGGCGGTTGATGTCGTTTCGATTCTGCAAAAAAAACGTCAGGACTTAACGGATTACAAAGCCGAAATCACGGGGACGCGGCGCGAAGAACATCCGCGTTCGTTCACCAAATTTCATATTCACCATATCGTGTATGGACGCGACATTTCCGAACAAGCCGTCGCGCAGGCGATAGAATTGTCGGACACGAAATATTGCAGCGTCGCCGCGACGGTTCGCCCGACGGCGGAAATTACGACGAGTTTTGAGATTATCGAAGTTTAATTTCACTTTATATGCTTTGTTGTATTAAATTAGTTGTTGAGGACAAAATATGAAAATTCGTTTAACGCTGATCTTTTCCCTTTTCGCGCTGATTTTAACCGTTCCGGTTTTTGCCCAAAAATCTAAGGAAAAACCGAATCCCGAAATACAAAAAATGCTGAAAGAAGTTTCGGCAAAAAATATCGAAACGACAATTCGCAAACTCGTTTCGTTCGGAACGCGCAACACTTTATCTGAACAAAACAATCCGACACGCGGAATCGGCGCGGCGCGGGATTATTTATTCGGTGAATTTCAAAAAATCTCGAATGATTGCGGCAATTGTTTGCAGGTTGAAAAACAGACATTTTTGCAGCAGCCGACAGCTAACAAGCGCGTAACCGAGGCGACGAATCTAACAAATGTTGTCGCAACTTTGAAAGGCACAACTGATCCGACAAGAGTTTATGTAGTTTCCGGTCATTATGATTCGATGTGTTCATCGCCATCTGACGCGAAATGCGACGCGCCGGGCGCAAATGACGATGCTTCGGGAACAGCGGCAGTTGTTGAAATGGCGCGTGTGATGTCGAAATATAAATTCGATGCGACGATAATTTTTATGACCGTTCCGGGCGAAGAACAGGGACTTTTGGGCGCGACTTATTTTGCCGAACAAGCCAAACAGAAATCAATGGACATCGAAGCGATGTTCACCAACGATATTATCGGCGGCGTAACGAGTTATAAAAACGCGGCTGACCGTCAATCGGTGCGCGTGTTTGCCGAAGGCGTTCCGTCAAACGAAACCGAACAGCAGGCGAATTTGCGGCGCAGTGTCGGCGGCGAAAACGATTCGGCTTCGCGCCAACTCGGACGCTATATCAAGGAAGTCGCCGATGTTTATTCGCCGAAATTTCGCGTTCAGTTGATTTACCGGCGCGACCGATATTTGCGCGGCGGCGATCATATTCCGTTTCTCGAACGCGGATTTCCGGCAGTTCGATTTACCGAACCGCACGAAGATTACACGCATCAGCATCAAAACGTCCGCACGGAAAACGGCATTCAATACGGCGATTTGCCCGAATTTGTTGATTTTCAATACATCGCCAACGTAACTCGCATCAATGCGGCAAGTCTTGCCAATTTAGCACTTGCGCCCGCAAAGCCTAATAATGTCGGCATCGTTACGGCACGGCTAACTAATGACACGGATTTGAAATGGGATGCAAACACCGACGCGGATTTAGCAGGTTACGAAGTCGTCTGGCGCGAAACCACTTCGCCGTTTTGGACGAATTCGCTTTTTGTCGGAAATGTAACGAACTACACGGCAAAAGAAATGTCGAAGGATAATTACTTTTTCGGCGTTCGCGCGGTTGATAAAAACGGCAATAAGAGTCCGGTTGTTTATCCGAAACCGATGCGGTAAAAGTAATGCGAATCAAGGGTAGAAATCCGAAAACTTTGCGAAACTTTGCGTAAACCTTTGTGTTCCTTTGCGTTACAATTTCCAGTATCGCAAAGTTTCGCTAAGGCTTACGCAAAAGACGCGAAGAATCGCCCGATTTTCAAGGACCTTTTTCAACCCTTGATTCACATTTGTAATATTCATTACGGGATAAATTTAGCCTTTTTGATATAAACTTTTTCTAAATACCGGCGGGAGATTTATTTAACTCCAAAATCGGCGCGGACGGAATGGGCAAGGTTTTTGAATGGGTGAAAAAGGCTTTTGAAGAGCGCGACGGAGAACTGATTTTTTTAACGCGCAGACAAGCGTAGGAAAAGAACATTTATTTAGAGAAACCATTCATCAGGATTCGCGTTTCACAAATTTGTTGCGGCGCATCGGATTTCAGTAGTGTGGAAATTTTATTTTTGAATAAGAAATAAACTAAACCACTCTGCACTGGAAGTGCAGAGGTTTTAAGAGTTGAACGCAAATAAAATTTGCTTGATTTGTTCTTTTCAGATCAAGAAAAGAAATCATAATTAATTCTTGCAATAAAATTGCATAGTTTTAGACTAACGG
>JBBPXX010000155.1:0-10580 GCA_038200505.1 Pyrinomonadales bacterium
GACGACTCTTTTGACAAGCGGCGAAATAATATCAACCACCCAATTAGCCGATTCACCGGCTTCGGTATGGACGAGCAAATCACCGTCAAGATCGGCAAACGCCGAGCGCAGCTGTTTTTCAGAAGTCGGCACGGGACGCGAACGGACAATCGCACCGTCGGGTTTCATCACACATTGATAACAAAAGGTTGAACCTAAATTCAAACCGACGTAAAATGTATTCATTGAAAGAACCTCCTAAATAAAAAATAGAAACAATAGGAATAATACTTTCAATACGCGAAACGATGGTAGCGTCAAAGAAGGCGGACAGGCAAAAAAGCCGACCCGTCTTTCATGCTACCACTGGACGTGAATTGCAACAGTTTCTTTTGAATCTTGTTCGAGGTGTGTTCGCACCAACTCAGTCGCTGATAAGCCAAACTTCTTATTCCGCGTTTTTATCAAGCATAACTTCGGGAAATTCCTTCGCAAACTGTTCGGGCGATCTTGAATCAATTTCGCCGCGCAAAGGTTTTGTGCCGACGTTTGCTTTGAACTTTCCGTTTTCGTCATATAAACGACGATACTGCGCCGAGTTTCTGATGATGCCTTGAACGTAGCCTCTTGTTTCTCTAAACGGGATTTCTTCGACGAATTCGTCCATTTCCGACGGCAGCGTTTTTTGCCATTGGACGACGCGACCGGGACCGGCGTTGTAGGCGACGGCGACGAATTCGGTGCGGAAATATTTGTTGTATTGATCGCGGATATAAGCCGTGCCGAGTTCGATATTTAATGCCGGTTGAAAAAGCGTGTCGGCGTAAATGTTCGTGTTACTCGCATTGTATTTTCGCGCCATTGCGCGGGCGGTCGGAATTAAAAGCTGCATCAAGCCATAAGCGTTTGCGCTCGATTTAGCCGTCGGATTAAAAATTGTTTCCTGCCGAATAAAACCGGCGACTTGAAACGGATCGAGATCGCGCTGTTTTGCCCAATATGTGATGTCTTTCCAGTTCGTCAGCGGATAAAAAATGTCCCATTCTTCGCGTCCCATTTCTTCGGGAAACATTTGCGCGTAATCCGGGTAACTTTTCGCTAAGGACAATAAAGCGTTGACGTTATCGCCTTTCAAACGATAATATTTCGCCAGCGCGAGATTTATTTTCGGGCTGTTATCCGAGGTTTTCTTTGCTTCCTTGAGTTCATCAATCGCCCAATCGAAAAGTCCTATATTGCTTAATTCTTCGGCGTTTTCCGCTCTGTCCAATTCTTTTGATGTTGCTGTTTCCGGCGCGACGGTAATAATTTTCAAATTAGCGACGGCTTTCGGAATCAGCGAACCGGCGGGAAATTGCGGAATTGATCGACATTTGTTTTGTCCACGCAAAGCGGTCAAACGTCCCGCCGCGAGATAACCGTACCAGTTCGCGCCGTAACGATAATTCGTCGCGTCGTAAAGCGCACAGGCTTCGTTGATTTTTCCGGCGCGTTCGGAATCACGCGCCGCCCAGTAACCGGCTTTGCCGCGATTCGTGTTATCTTCGTCCACATAACGCGCCAGATGTTCGGTCAGCATTTGCGAAGAAGTTTGAAAATCGCCGCTTTCGTGTTCCATCCAAGCGAGTTCAAATTGCGCCTGCGCCACGTCAATCGCATTCGGATAAGCGGCAATCGCCGATCTTAACAGAAAAGATTCGTCCGCTTTGTTTCGCGCATCGCCCGCCGCCGTTCCGACTGCGACCATCGCTTTCGGTGTCCAACTGCTTTTCGGGAATTTTTCACGCATTTCATTGATTATCTGTTTGGCTTCCGACCATTGTTTGGCTTTGGCGAAAGCGTTGGCAAGTTCGTAAAACGCCTGTTCTTTTTCATCAGCCGACATTGGAATCAAATTAAACGCCAGTTGCGCGTCGGACGATTTGCGTAAATTTGAAAAGGCAATCAAACGCTTTAAATTTATTTGAGGGTTACTCGTATTCGGAAAATTTGTCAGCAAATCAGAATAAGATTTAACGGCTTCACTGTAATTTTTCGCATTATAAAGTTTGTCGGCGCGGACGGTAATTTCTTCCTCTGTCAGCGCGTTTAACGGCTGATTTAATGATCTTAATTTCGCTTCGGCATCTTTGGCGGCATTTGTTCCCGCACCGTAGAAATATGTTTGGCGATAAAATTTAACCGCCTGTGCTTCGTTTCCCTGAGTTTCGTAAGATTTCGCCGTTGCAATCAGCGCGTCCGCGTTGTGTTTGTCATTTAAGGTTTGCAGAAAATCAGGAATTTTCGCAGTTTGTCCGGTTTGTGTCGCGCTGTCTGTCCACAAAAGATAGGCTTCGCGCGTTCGCAACGATTGAGGGAAACTTTTAATAAGGTCTTCAAAAACCATCATTGCTTCGATGTGTTTTCCGGCTTGCTGCAAAGATTTTCCGCGCAGCCACAGTGCATAATCGCCGACCGTCGTTTTTTCGCGGAAAATACTGGAATTCAAAATTTCCGCCGCGCCGTTATAATCTTTATTTTCAAAGTGAATCCGCGCCCGCAAAAGTTTTGCCAACGCGCCCGTGCGTGAATTTGGAAATGTCGCTTCAATTTTCAGCACGGCATTTTCCGGCGGCAATTTTCCGTCTTTAGTCATTTGCCGCAGAATTTCCAGAACGTCTTTTTCAGATTGCTGCGGCGTAATCGCCGAACAGCTAGATATGAACGGCACCAGCAGAAACCCTGCGACTAAAATAAAAAGTGTCAATATCGAATTTTTATAAAATGGCATTTTTGTAATTATTACTCCCGAATTTTTTGATGCGAAACGGTTGATGTGATTTGTCCTGACCAAAAGCAAAACTCTTTCAAAAGAGGCAAATATAACTTATAATAACAAAGAAGTTTTGTTTTTTGGAGATTCACAATGAAAAAAATTATTCTCGCGCTTATTTTCACCTTTTTGTTTGTCTTAACAAGTTTATCTCAAACGATTACGCCGACTCCGACTCCAAAACCGCCGGACGGTGAAGATGTCGTCAAAATTTCGACCAATCTGATTCAGGTTGATGTAACCGTAACCGGCAAAGACGGCAAAGTGGTTAAAGATTTGAAGCCGGAAGATTTTGAAATCTACGAAAACGGCGAAAAGCAAAAAATTACAAATTTTACGTTTATTTCCGCCGATTCGGAATCAGCCGAGCCGCCGGCGAAACCGGAAAAACCCGACAAAATTTCCGTTCCCGTTCCGACGGCAGCCGTCAAATCGGAACAGGTCAAACGGACGATTGCGCTGGTTGTTGACGATTTAACGCTGTCGTTTGAAAGCGTCTATTATGTGCGCCGCGCTTTGAAAAAATTTGTTGACGAACAGATGCAAGCCGGAGATTTGGTGGCGATCATTCGCACCGGCGGCGGCATCGGCGCGTTGCAGCAATTTACTTCCGACAAACGGCAGCTTTACGCCGCGATTGAAAAAGTTCGCTGGAATTCCATCGGCAGCGGCGGCATCGGCGCGTTTGCCGCGATTGAAGCGACTCCGCTCGAACGATCCAAAGCAAGCGGCGCGGACATCAGCGACGAACAACTCGCGGCGGAAAAGAATTCCATTCAAAGTGCCAACGATTTCAGAGAAGACATTTTCGCCACCGGAACGCTCGGCGCAATCAATTATATCATTCGCGGAATGAAGGATTTGCCCGGACGCAAATCAATAATGCTTCTTTCAGACGGTTTTCAACTTTTTACTAAAGACCCGAACGGCTTCAGCGATACAAGCCGCGTTTTGCAATCTCTGCGGCAATTGGTTGATCTGGCAAATCGCGCTTCGGTTGTCGTTTATACAATGGACGCACGGGGTTTGCAAACGCTCGGTTTGACAGCCGCCGATGCTACCGGCGGACTTTCCGCCGACGCAATCGAAGGAAGACTTTCAGACCGCCGCGATAAACTTTTTAATACGCAGGAAGGACTTGTTTATCTGGCAAAACAAACGGGCGGTTTTCCGATTATCAACAACAATGATTTGAGCAGCGGCATCCGCAAAATTCTCGACGATCAAAGTTACTATTTGATCGGCTATGAACCGGATGCCGAAACCTTCGACCCGAAAACGCGGCGTTTTAACAAAATAGAAATCAAAGTCAGCCGCAAAAACACGGACGTTCGTTACCGCAGCGGCTTTTTCGGCGTAACCGATGAAGAAATAAAAAAACCGGCTAACCAAACGCCTTATCAGCAGATCACCGCCGCGCTGACTTCGCCTTTCGCCGTCAACGATATTTCACTGCGCTTGAATACTTTGTTCGGCAGCAGTGAAAAACAAGGCTCGTTTGTTCGTTCTTTGATTTATGTAAGCGCGAAGGATTTGACATTTACCGACGATGCCGACGGAACGAAAAAAGCGGTTTTTGATGTTTTGGCGATGAATTTCGGCGACAACGGCGTTATCGCCGACCAAATCAGTCAGACTTACACGGTTAATCTTAAAAAAGATGCTTATCAAAAATTTCTCGATGAAGGATTTGTCTATTTTTTCACTTTCGCCGTCAAAAAGCCGGGCGCGTATCAGATGCGCGTCGCCGTCCGCGATCACGCGACGGAAAAAGTCGGTTCGGCAAGTCAATTTATTGAAGTTCCGAATCTAAAAAAAAATCGTTTGACGCTTTCCGGCATTGTTCTGGAAAATCTTTCTTTCGACCAGTGGAAAAATCAAGGGCAGACGAATCAGTCAAAACCCGAAATTGACAAAAACGGCAAGCAAGCCGACGCGATGACCGACACTGCGCTGCGAACCTACAAGCGCGGAACGGTTTTGCGCTACGGTTTTGAAATTTACAACGCGAAATCTACTGCTCGGAATTTACAACTTCAGACCAGAATTTTCCGCGACGGAAAACTTATTTTCGACGGCAAACCGAAACCGCTGGACATTTCGGGACAAAAAGATTTGGAACATCTTGCCGCTTTAGGCGCACTAAATTTGGGAACGGAAATGGAAATCGGAGATTATATTCTGCAAATAATCATCATTGACCCTTCAGCAAAAGACAAATATAAAACCACCGCGCAATTTGTGCAGTTCGAGATTGTTCCGTAAACTCAAAACTTTTCAAAATGAATTTACGCATCACGGAAATTTTTCTCTCGATACAAGGCGAATCGTCGCACGCCGGACGACCTTGCGCGTTTGTGCGTCTGACCGGCTGCCCGATGCGCTGCGTCTGGTGTGACAGCGAATATACTTTTACGGGCGGCGAAAAAATCACGTTTGAAGAGATTTTTTCGAAATTGGAAGATTTCGGCTGTAATTTGGTCGAAGTGACCGGCGGCGATCCGCTCGCACAGAAAAATGTTTATCCTTTTATTACGGAACTTTGCGACAAAGGTTACGAAGTTTTAATCGAAACCGGCGGCTTTTTCTCGACGGAAAAAGTTGACGAACGCGCCAAGATTATTTTAGACGTAAAATGTCCCGCGTCGGGCGAAAGCAAACGAAATCATTGGGCGAATCTGGAAAGATTGCGAAAGGACAAAGATGAAGTAAAATTTGTCATCGCCGATTTGAACGATTGGGAATTTGCGAAGGAAATTATTGCCAAATATGATTTGGAAAATCGCACGAAAGATATTTTAATTTCGCCGATTTTCGGCATTGAAAATTTGCAGGAAATTGCCGAAACCGTTGCACAAAGCGGTTTGAAAGTGCGGCTTAATTTGCAATTACACAAATATATTTGGGGAAAAGATGTTCACGGAGTTTAGGAAAATTAACCACAGATGAACACAGATGTTTTGGATATTCACAGATGCTTTATCAAGTTTTTTATCTTCTTAAATCCGTGTTTATCTGTGGTAAAAAAAATCATAAATGAAAAATACAGCAATAGTTCTCATTTCCGGCGGAATGGATTCGTGCGTAACCACCGCGATTGCGCGTGAAGAAACGGACGAAATCGCATTGCTTCACATTTCTTACGGACAATTAACGGAAAAACGCGAACGAAAGGCATTTAATGACATTGCCGATTTTTATAATGTCGAAAAACGGCTCGACGTTTCAATTGAATATCTGACGAAAATCGGCGGCTCAAGTTTGACCGATAAAAACATTGAAGTTTCGGAAGCAAATTTGGAAAGCAAAGAAATTCCGACGAGTTATGTGCCGTTTCGCAATGCAAATATGCTGGCGATTGCGACGAGTTGGTCGGAAGTTTTGGGTGCAAATTCGATTTACATCGGCGCAGTGGCGGAAGATTCGAGCGGTTATCCCGATTGCCGACCGGAATTTTACGCGGCGTTTGAAAAGACAATCGAAACGGGAACGAAACCGGAAACAAATATCAAAATCAAAACGCCGATTATCGAATTATCAAAAGCGGAAATCGTCAAAAAGGGAATCGAGCTAAATGCGCCTTTGCATCTTTCGTGGTCGTGTTATAGAAACGAAGATTTAGCGTGCGGCGCGTGCGATTCGTGCGCTCTGCGTCTGCGCGGATTCAAAATCGCGGACGAAGCTGATCCGATTTCCTACATCGGATAATCCAAATTTATACTGGTTGTTTCGCCCGCTTTAACCGTAATTCTCGGCGCGTCTTTGGTGAATTCTCTAAACCAACTTTCAAAGTCGGCTTCGGATTTCGGTCGGTTCGCGTCCGTTACGACGATAGCGAAATATTCGCCCGGCGCGGCATTTAATTCAAATTCACCGTTCGGTTTCGACACTGACTCGCCGCCAATCGAGCGAATTGCCAACATTGGCGATTTTCCGGTCGGAAGCAGAACGATGCCGGCTCGTCCTTCATTTTTATAATTATTGATTTTTCCTTTGACGATGCCGAAATTCGTACTCAAAACAACTTGAACGCCTTCGATATTTTCTCCGTCTTTAACATCAATCGGATTATTTTTTACGTCTTTATCTCCCAAAGTGATTGATTTGACGAAATATCTACCGTTGGGCATACTCGTCAAATAAAATTTACCGGCGGAAAGTTTTTCGATGCGAAATTTATTATTCGGCTTTTGTGCCTGATTATCTTTATTGCTTTGATTGTTCACCGAAGCTGAGGAACTTATTTTATTTTCTTCGTCAAACGCTCCGAGAGAAACATAATCGGGCAGCGGTTTGTCATTTTCGACAGTAATCGTGCCGGAAATTGTCGCCTGCGTTGAAAGTTCAAATAAAACATTGGTCAAATTATCCTTGTCAATTTCGATTTCTTTGGTGTTCGGCGCGTATTTCGGCTGATTGTCGGCAACTTTCGGCTGATTGTCATAA
Source organism: Pyrinomonadales bacterium (assembly GCA_038200505.1). GTDB lineage: Bacteria > Acidobacteriota > Blastocatellia > Pyrinomonadales > Pyrinomonadaceae. The sequence goes on from JBBPXX010000155.1 coordinate 7,238, forward strand.
TTTTCATTGACATCGTTCGACGCAGCAGTAACGCGATATTTTCCGGCAGGCAAATCTATCAGCGTCCAATTTCCCTGCGCGTCGGTTGCGGTTTGCTTTGCCTGATTATCTCCATAATTGATATTTATATTTTCGCCGATTTTCTGAAATGATACACGCAAATTTTTCAGCGGAAGATTATTATTTTTAGCCACGACCGTGCCGGAAATTTTGAAAAGTCGGCGGTCGGGAACAGTGATGTTAATGTCTGCTTGTTCTTGTTCGGGAACAATGTTGATTGGTCGCGCCTCTTTCACTTCGGCGGCGTTCGGATAAAAGGTTTTCAATTCCGAATCAGTATTGAAAGGACTGATATTGCTATTTGTCGTTCCGCTGCCCGAATCGTTTTGAACGGACGGTTCGATCACGAATATAACGTATTCATTAGCCGGAAGCGCGGTAAAACGGTAAAAACCGCGATCATCGGTAATCGAAGAACCATAACTATTGCGGTCGCTGCTTTGAGGTGTGTATCTCGAATCTTTTTTTATTAAAATTTGCATTCTCGCGCCAATCACCGGCTCGCCGTCGGCGTATAAAACCCGTCCGCTGATCGCGCCGCCGCGCCGGATGGAGATATTCGTTTGAATTTCGCTCACGCCGTCAATCGTAATTTGCTGAAAATTCGGATTTTCACTGTCTTCATAACCCGGATTCAAAACGCCTTGAGCTTTAACAATCGGCTGATAAATTCCGGCTTTGACATCTTTCATTACAAACCCGCCTTCATCATTCGTCAAAACATATTTTTCTTCGCCCCAACTGCGGCTGACTACGGCGATTTTTCCGTTTTTATCATCGGGATTCGGCTCAACCAGTTCACGAATTTTGTGGAAACCAATCCAGCCGCGCCGCAGAGGTTTGCCGGTGTTTTGATAGAAAACGCGCCCGCGAACGACTGAACCTTTCGTGTCATCCTCAGGTAAATAAAAACCATTCGGTATTGATTTCGTGCCGATTCCCGTCCCGCCGCCTTCCTGCGCCGGAGCGAACGAATGACCGAGAAAGAAAACCAATGTCAAAAACGTCAATCGAAAAAATTGTCGGCGAACTTTCATTTGAGATTTCCTTTTATAAAGATTTGCAGCTTGGTAATAATATCATAAAATCGCAGCAAAGCGGACGAGGACAAGCCGTCGTCCCTACAAACATTTCTGAAATAATTTATACTTAATAAAAATTTCTAATTGGAGTTTCCTAAAACAAATGAATAAAATTAAAAACCTTGCGCCTTTGCGTCTTTGCGGGATCATTCTTTTTCTGTCTTTCGCGGTTTTTGCCCAAACAAAAATTCCCGCGCCGAAAGATGTTCTCGGTTTTACGCCCGGCGACGACAAAAAATTGGCGAGTTGGGCGCAGACGGTTGAATATTTTCAGAAACTTGCCAAAGCGTCGAATCGTGTGCAGTTTCAGGAAATCGGTAAAACGACGCTCGGCGCGCCGTTTGTTTATGCGACGATTTCTTCGCCGGAGAATTTGAAAAATCTCGAAAAATATAAACAAATCAACGACAAATTAGCCGATCCGCGACTGATAAAATCGAATGACAAAATCGCTCAATCTTTAATCAAACAAGGCAAAACGATTGTTTTGATAACTTGCGGAATTCATTCAACCGAAGTCGGTTCGGAACTGTCTTCGATGCTGATCGCCGAAAAATTGGCGAAAGCCGAAGACGTGGAAACTAAAAAGATTTTAGATAATACAATCGTTTTGCTCGTGCCGAGTTTGAATCCCGACGGCGTTGATATTGTCAAAAATTGGTATGACAAAACGCTCGGCACAAAGTTTGAAGGAACTTCGCCGCCGGAACTTTACAACAAATACGTCGGACACGACGACAACCGCGATTGGTATGCGTTCACGCAAGTTGAAACGCAGTTGACGGTTGATAAAATCCATAACGTCTGGCATCCGCAAATCGTCCACGACATTCATCAGCAAGGCGCGTATGGCTCTCGGCTTTTTTTGCCGCCGTATAAAGAACCCGTCGAACCGAATGTGCCGAAGCAATTGGTTGAAGCCTACACCGAACTCGGCAATTTTATGGCGAAGGATTTGCGCGAGAAAGGTTTTGAAGGGATTACGACCAATTCGACTTACGACGCTTGGACACCGGCTCGCGCTTATTCGCATTATCACGGCGGCGTGCGGATTTTGTCGGAAACGGCAAGCGCGAATCTCGCTTCGCCGATCACGGTCAAATTCGACCAATTGCGCGGCGGTTTGGGCTACGACGTGAAAACCGAATCGGCAAACTTTTCGCCCGTCTGGAAAGGCGGCGAATGGCATCTGCGCGACATCACGAATTATATGACGAGTGCCGCTTTCAGCCTCCTCAAACACGCGGCGGACAATCGGGAAGAATGGCTTTCGAGATTTTATTCGATTGGCAAAGAAGCCGTCAGACCGCGAACAAAAGACGGCGAACTTTACGGTTTTAGAGTAAAAATTGATGATAACTTTCCACAATTATTGCAAATTCTTGACAGAGCAGGAGTGCAACACGGCTTTCCAAAAGGAGAAAAAAAGACGGAAGTTCAATTTACAACTTTTAATGCGACAACAGTAAATTATCCGTCAGAATCAATTATTATTCCGCTTGAACAGCCTTATGGTGATTTTGCCAAAACAATTTTAGAAAGACAAAGTTATCCAAATTTGAAGGACGAAAAAGGAAATCCAATTCCGCCTTATGATGTAACGGCGCACACTCTTTCGCTTTTGATGAATCTTAAAGTTGAAGAAATCAAAGCACCATTCAAACCTAATTGGATAAAAAATGTTCGGATTAATCAAGCAATTTCTGATTGTCATCTTGGAGTCAATAACCAAATCGGAATTTACAAATCACACATTCCTGTTATGGATGAAGGTTGGACTCGTTGGGTTTTTGATGATGCTCCTTGTGTAGAAAATGAAAATGTAGTTGACCAAGAAATTAGAGCAAACAATTTCAAACAAAAGAAACCTCCGTTCGGTGGGTTAAATGAAAAGTTAAAAATTGAAAAAGGACTCAATAATCTAAAATATAAAACAATCATCTTCCCCGACCAATCGCCGAATCAAATCTTAAACGGCTATCCAAAAGGCTCGATGCCCGACGAATACACGGGCGGCGTTGGCAAAGAAGGCGTGGAAAATCTGCGGAAATTTGTCGAAGCGGGCGGAACTTTGGTTTTTCTCAACGATTCTTCCGATTTTGCGATTGAGCAGTTTAATCTGCCCGTCAAAGATGTTACAAAAGGTTTGCCGCGCAAGGATTTTTATATTCCCGGCTCGATCTTGCGGACGGAACTCGACA
>JBBPXX010000156.1:0-7243 GCA_038200505.1 Pyrinomonadales bacterium
ACTGATTTACATTGTCATCTTCAATTGTCGCTGACGCGACATAAAATCTTGCCGACTTTATACCGTGCAATAAATTACACGGCTAAAGTCGGATAATCGCTACGCGATATTTAATGAAAATATTTTTATAGGAAAACCCTGATTGAAAAAAAAGATTGCGAAAAAAACTGTTTTATTTTCGCAACCTTGGGAGTAAACACCTGTGATTTTTGGGTGGAAATACTCTTTCCCGACAGGGAATAAATTATTTAAACTAGGTTAATTTTGAAAGTGCAAATTGATGTTTAAGAGATTTGATTTTGTAAAAAGTTGCTATTAAAATACATTTTGAGCGATGGGAGTTCATGAACTTTATCATTACCGAACGGCACGGTTTTGATATTGAAAATAATTGCCGCGGGAAAATAAATAAATAAGGAGAAATTTACTATGTGTTACAACTGTGGATGCGGAATGCCCAATAACGATATGGGATTTGCCGAAACTATTACAAATCGGAAATTCGAGGAAGCTGCCAAAGCGGTGGATCAGTCGCCGGAAGAGGCAAGGAAAAATGCTCAGGAACTGCTCGAAAAAGTTCTTGCCTCGAAAGAACAAAGCACGGACAAGGAATGGAAACCTTGACCTGAAAATTGAAAAATAATTGCCGCAAAAGGCACCCGCATTCTCAAAAAAAGATTTTTATTTTTGCGTTTTTCGGGTGTTTTGCGGCAATTATTTTAAGGAGAATTAAAATGAAACTTTTTATTGATACGGCAAATTTAGATGAGATACGGGAAGCCGCTGAACTCGGTCTGGTTGACGGCGTAACAACTAATCCGTCGTTGGTGGCGAAAGAGGGAAAGATTGACTTTAAAGAACGGATTGCCGAGATATGCGAAATCGTCAAAGGCGATGTTTCTGCGGAAGTTACGGCTCTGGATACAAAAGAAATGCTCAAAGAAGGTCGGGCATTAGCGAAAATTGCGTCAAATGTCGTGGTTAAATGTCCGCTGACTTGGGATGGTTTGAAAGCCACGCGCATTTTCCGCGATGAAGGCATCAAAGTTAATGTAACGCTGTGTTTTTCGGCTTCGCAGGCACTACTTGCGGCAAAAGCAGGAGCAAATTATATTTCGCCGTTTATTGGACGACTCGACGATATTTCCGAAAATGGAATGCAGCTTGTCCGTGATATTGTTCAAATTTACGGTAACTACGGATTTGAAACCGAAGTTCTCGCGGCAAGCATTCGCCATCCGATGCACATTGTTGATTGTGCGTTAGCAGGTGCGGATGTGGCGACAATTCCCTTCAAAGTGCTTGAAAAACTTGTCCAACATCCTTTGACCGACAAAGGTTTAGACGCATTTTTAGAAGATTGGAAAAAAAGTGGGAGAAAGTAATTTTCCCCAACAAAAATGAATTTATGGAAAACGAAACTCTGGAAACAAATTTGGAATGTTTTTGACGTTTTTAGTAGATGATTCAATATTTATACAAAAAGCCGAAAATACTTTTCGTCGGCATCAATCCGCATTTCGGATCGTTCGACAGAGGTGTGCCGTTTTCCAATAATAAGATGTTCTGGTATCTGCTTTCAGAAGCGGGATTGATCGAGGAAAAAAGAGAAGAGCTTCGCAATGATGAGGCTCTGAAACGTATTTACAAAGAGAAATTCAACACGGTTTATGAACTTGGACTCGTGAATATTATTGACAGACCGACGCGGGATATTACGCAACTCGTCAAAGGCGAGGAATTGCCCGGACGTGAAAAGATTTCCCGTATTATCAACACCGAAAAACCGAAAGTGGTGTGTTTTATCGGCAAGATTACATATCAGAAATATACCGGATTAAAGGATTTTTCTTTTGGCTGGCAGGATTCTATCGGTAAATCAAAGGTTTTCTTAATGCACGCTCCTTTGCGGGGAGAAGCGATTATCAGAATTCGGGAATTAAGAGAAATTACGCGGGCTTCGCAAGACTAATTTTTAATATGCGATATGTCAGACAAAAAAGAACTAAAAATATGGACTATCGGGCATTCGACGCGCTCGCTTGCCGAGTTCATCGAACTGCTCGACGCTAACGAAATTGAAGCTCTGGCGGACGTGCGCCGCTTTCCGGGTTCGAGAAAGTATCCGCACTTTAATCAAGCGGAGTTGAGCGCGTCGCTCGCCGAAGATAAAATCGAATATGTGTTGTTTGAACAGCTTGGCGGAAGACGGCGGACGAGTAAAGATTCGCCGAATACGGTCTGGCGAAATGAATCGTTTCGCGGTTACGCCGATTATATGGAAACCGGAGAATTTCAGGAAGGAATCGAGCAATTGCTGGAATTAGCCGGACGAAAACGAACCGCTATAATGTGTTCCGAAGCGGTCTGGTGGCGATGTCATCGCTCGCTTATCTCGGATTATTTGAAAGCGGCGGGCGTTTCGGTTGAACATATAATCGGCTTGAAGAAGACTGAAATTCACCCGTTCACATCGCCGGCACAAATTGTGGACGGAAAATTATTTTATGGTGCGGCAGAGTGAAAAACTGCGTAACACACGCTGCATATTTTTATTGTCGTTTAGAAGAAATGTCAGGAAATAAAGAAAAAGAAATTACAAAATATTGGTCAAACAATGATTTGGGCGATGTTGATTGTCTTTATGCCGAGTATCAGACATTTTCTTTTGCGCCGCATTTTCACGAAGGTTTTGCTATCGGCGTAATTGAAAGCGGCGCGGATGTTTTCGATTATCGCGGTGCGGAACGAATCGCCGCCGCCGGAGATATTATGCTGATAAATCCGGCGGAAGTTCACACCGGACACGCGATTGACGAAAACGGCTGGACGTTTCGCATTATGTATGTTGACCCGGAATTGATGCGGAAAGTTCGCCAAGAGATTACGGGAAAGTCTTCCGACATTCCGTTTTTCTCAAAAACGGTTGTCCGCGACGATGCAACGGCGCGGCGGATTTTGCGGCTTCACCGCGCATTAGAGAATTCGACTTCGCATTTAGAGCGCGAATCGCTGTTTTGGCTGGCGATGACGCAGCTTGTTACCAGACACGCCGACTCGAAAACAGGCATTCAAAAAACCGGATGCGAACACTCGGCAGTCGCCCGCGCCCGCGATTATTTTCACGCTAACGCCTGTAAAAATATTACACTCGAAGAATTAGCGAAAATCGCTTTTTTAAGTCCGTTTCATCTTTTGAGAGTTTTCCGCAAAGAAACCGGAATAACGCCGCACGCTTATCAAACGCAAATCCGTATCGAACAAGCCAAACAGCTTTTACGCGACGGATTTACAATCACGCAAACCGCTCTGGCAACAGGCTTTTTCGATCAGGCGCATTTTTCAAAACAATTCAAACGCTACGTCGGCATCCCGCCTGGAAAGTTTATTGCCGAAAAGAAAATTAAGCATTGAATTTCTGCATATAAGTCCCGTCTTACCGCAACAATTTCAAAAATTAAAAAACAGCAATTTTATACAAGACTTTATCTTGTATAACCGTTCAAATGTAGTTTAGGGGAATCTCTTAAATAATTATTGAATGTAAAAATTTAGCTGTTTTTCACTTGATTTTTTAAAGGATTCTCCTTTGCGAACTTCTTTGGCAGTAAGCTTTTTTTTACGAACGAGCGGTACTTAATGAAAAAAATTAAAACACTGTTGAATCTCATTTTTATTGGCGGATTATTACTTTTATTTTGTAATTTCATTTTCGCGCAGGGCGGTCAGAATCAGTATAATTCGCCGCTTTACAGTCCGAAAACGTATGATCCGAGCAGTCCTTCGTCGGGCAACGATTTGCCGAAAGAATTAAAAAACATCGGCATCGAACAGCGGCTCGGCGAACAATTACCGCTTGATGCAGAATTGACCGACGAAAACGGCAGCACGGTAAAACTTCGAACATTTTTTCAAGGCGACAAACCTGTTATTTTGGCTTTTGTTTATTACAGTTGCCCGATGCTCTGCAACGAGGTTTTGAACGGTTTGACGGCGAGTTTGAAAAAGATTTCGCTCGAAGCCGGACAAGATTTTCAAGTCGTCGCCATCAGTTTCGATCCGAGAGATACGCCGGAAATTGCCCGCGGCAAAAAACAAAGTTATCTCGAAAGATATGGTCGCGGCGAAGCGGCGGCAAATGGTTGGCATTTTTTAACCGGAAAACCGGAAGTTATCAAACAAATCACCGAAGCCGCCGGATTTAATTATGCTTGGGACGAAGAAACACAGCAGTTCGCACACGCCGGAGGTGTTCAAATAGCCACACCCGACGGGAAAATGTCGCGCTACTTTTACGGCATTGATTACCAGCCGCAGGATTTTAAATTCGCTCTGATGGAAGCGTCCGAAAAAAACATCGGAAGTCCGACTGACCAACTGCTTTTGTATTGTTATCACTACGATCCGGCGACCGGAACTTACGGATTGGTAGTTATGAATGTTCTTCGCATTGCCGGAATTTTAACGATTATCGGTTTAGGATTATTGTTTTTGTTTTTCAAATTTTATAAACGGAGAATGCCGACCGATTAAAACTTAAAACGCGGATAAAACTTGAAAATATAGAGAAATTAAAAATATGCAACGGGAAATTACGATTGACGAGTTACAAACGGCAAATGCTGTTTATCCAAAGGAAAATTATTTAAATAACGGATTTAGTTTAAAGTCATGGCTTTTAACCAAAGATCACAAGCGAATCGCCGTTCTTTATTTGATAGGCGTGTCGTTCTTTTTCATCGTCGGTGGAACTTATGCCGCGTTAATTAGGTTGGAACTTCTGACTCCGGCGAGCGATTTATTGGAATCCGGCACTTATAACAAAGTTTTCACGCAGCACGGAATCATCATGGTTTTCTTTTTCCTGCTTCCTTCGATTCCGGCGACTCTGGGCAATTTCCTGATTCCGCTGATGATCGGTGCTAAAGACCTCGCTTTTCCGCGCATCAATTTGCTCAGTTGGTATCTTTATATGGCGGGCGCAAGTTTTGCTGTTTGGGCGATGCTGCAAGGCGGAGTTGATACGGGATGGACTTTTTACACGCCATATTCGACGACATTTTCCAACGGTTATGTGATCGCCACCGGACTCGGAATCTTTATCGCCGGATTTTCTTCAATTCTGACCGGACTTAATTTTATCGTTACCGTTCACACGATGCGTGCGCCGGGAATGACTTGGTTCAGATTACCGCTTTTTGTCTGGTCAATGTATGCGACATCCCTGGTAATGGTTTTGGGAACGCCGGTAATTGCCATTACGATTTTGCTAATGGCTTTGGAACGTCTGGCGCACGTCGGAATTTTCGATCCGGCAATTGGCGGCGACCCGATTTTGTTTCAGCATCTGTTCTGGTTTTATTCGCACCCGGCAGTTTACATTATGGTTTTGCCCGGAATGGGCGTAGTTTCGGAAATTATTTCCAGTTTTTCACGCAAAAAGATTTTCGGTTATGAGTTTGTGGCATTTAGTTCGATTGCCATTGCCGTTTTCGGTTTTCTGGTTTGGGGACATCATTTGTTTGTATCGGGGCAGTCAATTTATGCCGGAATGGTTTTCTCGTTCCTTTCAATGGTCGTGGCAATTCCGTCGGCGATTAAAGTCTTTAACTGGACGGCAACGCTTTATAAAGGCTCGATTTCTTACGATACACCGATGCTTTACGGCTTGTTTTTTATCGGTTTGTTTTTAATCGGCGGTTTAACCGGAGTGTTTTTAGGCGCACTCGGCATAGATGTTCATTTGACCGACACCTATTTTATCGTCGCGCACTTTCATTATGTAATGGTCGGCGGCAGCGTTTCGGCATTTTTCGGCGGGCTGTATTTCTGGTTTCCGAAAATGTTCGGGCGGATGTATTCGGAGTTTTGGGGCAAAATCTCCGCAATGCTCGTTTTTGTCGGCTTCAACCTGACTTTTTTTCCGCAGTTTATTTTAGGTTATATGGGAATGCCGCGCCGCTATGCTTCTTATCCGCCGGAGTTTCAGCTTTTAAATATCTTTTCGACTCTCGGAGCTTCGATTCTGGCAGTCGGAGTAATAATTTCGGCAGTCAATCTTGTTCATGCGTTGTTTAAGGGAAAAATCGCCGGTGATAATCCGTGGCTTTTGCCCGGACTCGAATGGCGCACGAGTTCGCCTCCGCCGACTGAAAACTTTGAGAAAACTCCCATCGTAACTTGGGAAGCATACGATTACAGCGAGAATAACGGCTTGTCGGAAACGCCTCAAGAGCGGCGGCATCGAGAGGAAATAGTTGCTGTACCGTAATCGCAAACGGAAGTACATTGATATAGACGGCGGTAAAAAACACTCATTGTAAACCTTTTTCTAATCATTGGCATTATCTATAACTTCTCCGCGATTAAGAACGGTTAGTTTATAAACATCAGTTCCAAAACCGGCGTAGGGCAAATTGCAGGTCGAATCGAAAGTTTTCTTGATGTATCGCTCGACGGCGCGAAGGGCTTCCCGTTCGGTTTCCGCCATCACGAAAAACGAATACTGACCAAAACCGTTCGGTTGGAATGCAAATAATTTCATTTCTTGATCTTTCATAATTTTGCAGTATTTATTATTCAGAACTTCCGCGCGGCTCAGCGGTTGGATTTTTTTAACTGCCGCCGAATTTTTCCAAGCATTTGAACTTGGAAGAATTCGATTGACCATATTATATATTAGGAAAAAATTTGCAGATTATGGAATCTATGAAAACCGATAAAATTGCCGCGCTTTGTCGCACAGTTCTTTTCGGCAGTTTGGCGGAACAGGAACTTCGCGCACTCGCCGCACATACAGTTGAACGCCGTTTGGTGCGTGAAGAAATGCTGTTTATGGCGGGCGAAGAAGCACGCGGGTTTTTTATTATCGTCAGCGGTGCGGCGCGAGATCGAATGAGGTTATGTCATTTGAACTCTTGATGACGAACGCTTAGATCGCCGCCCGCATCGGGACAGTGCGCGAAGTAGTTTCACGCGTACTGTCCGGCTTCAAACCGATTTTGTTGGAAAATCGGCGCGTAATAATTATCAGCGAAGAAGGGATTAATTCTTGCACTTTTAAAATTGATTTGCAGATTATGTAATATAAGATACAATAAGGAAATAGGGCAAACGCATTAAAAATGTAAGAAGCGAGAAAAGTGTGTAAAACTTGAACTTATTCTATTTTGGGATGAGGAGAGAGATTGAAACAATTAAAAACAAAGACGTTATTTGAAAGTGTCGGGAAAATAAAAGACCC
>JBBPXX010000157.1:0-29561 GCA_038200505.1 Pyrinomonadales bacterium
CGAAAGAGAATATCTCGGACGTAATAATGGAGATTGCCTGTGGATTGCACAATCTGCGAGTTACATTTCGCCAGCCAATGCAAACGATTGATCTTACAAATGTTGAGGAATTATCTTATTTCAAATAATGTCTATTGTAAATCCTTCCGCGCTTGACGATCCAAACAGTCCGATTGCCGGAATGCCCGTTCTCCACGTCTGGGAAGCGCGTGATGTTATCGTGATGAAACGCGGAATGGCAAGCGGCTACGCCGGAGTAGAAAATCCGCTATTTTTCTATGAAAATACACAGATGCTTTTCGGCGACGCGAAAAAAGTCGTGGACGAAATTTTAACGGCGATGCGTACTTAAAAGTAAATTATTTGAGAAACATAAAATATATGCTTATACTAAACTGTCAAATTTCCAGTTACCTACTTCTATGAATAACGATTATACGTCTTTCATTTCAAAACTTTTCACTGAACTCGGTGACGATAATTTTTATCAATCCGAGTCATTCACCGATTACTTAAAGACTCCGAAATCGCAGAGAACTAATGATGAAGCGAATATTGTTGACAGTAAAATCACCTCGTTTTTAATTTCGGCTCTCGGTTATGATTCGGGTGAAGTTCAGTATAATTTGGCTCAAGCTAACCGCAAACGAACCGATTTTACCGTTCGTATAAGCGCATATCCGCGTCCTTGTTTTGTCGCTGAATCAAAAAACACGGCAACGGTAAAATTAAATGAAAATCTGCCGCAACTTGCCGATTATATGCGAAGTCAGGGCGCGACTCGCGGACTTTTGATTGATGGGAAAGCGATTCTTACTTATGAACTCAGCAGCGGACAAATAATTTTGACAGGCGAAATTGTTCTCAAAGAATTGGTCGAAAAATGGCGCGGCGAAAGTTTGTTTGCTGAAAATGAACGCGGTTTTGATGCCTTTGACAAACACGACAACGTAATTTTGAAAGCCTTTTGGCAACGGTTTAACAAATCGGTTTTTGAAGGCATTCCGACATTGATTCGTGATTTGACCTTAAAAAATGACGGAACGCCGCACGACGCGGACGGGAAAACTTGGCGCACCGAATCGAGAATAAAAATTTACAGTCAGAGTGAACCGGAATTTAACGACGAACTAACGAGAGAATCCGCCCGCGTGATTGAAATGATTGCGCTTGATGTCGAAGCGCAGTTGTCTTTGCGAATTGGCGAATATAATGAATTTGAAAAGGCGGAAAACTCGAATCCGAGCAGCAAAAATACGTTTGAGCAGGAATTCGACAATCTTTGGATGCAGATTTTCAGCAAAGCGCAAGCGTGGCAAATTTCCGAATCGCGCCGCAACAGCTATAATTCGCGGCTCAGTTACAGTTTCAAACACGGCTTTAACGGTGACGTTATTGACGAGGTAAAAAAAGACATCGCCGCCGACATCGCCGAAAAGAACGAACAGGAAACAGGAAAATTCAGGAAAAAGGATTCGGAATTAAAAAAAGCGATTAAGGAAATCAATGTGATTGTTGATGAAATCAGCCGACTTCGCCAAGTTTTTCACAAAAAGCGTTCTCGTCTGACAATTCGCTACGCGCAAGCAATCGAAACTCACGAGGCTTATAAAAAATGGAAAGATAAAGTCGCCACGATTCTTTTAAAGACGAGCGACGAACGAAAACTTCAACGCGAATTTGCAACGCAGACGGCTTATGTTTTGTTCGTGCGTCTGCTTCTCGTGCGCGTTCTCGAAGATAAAAATCTCATCAACCGAATTTTTACAAACGGCGGAATCGCGCTTTGGTTTGAACGAATCGAGGAACAGTATTTAAAACACGCCGAAGGTCGAAGCACCGATTTTCTTTTGCCGATTGCTTACGAAGCGGCGCAACACATCTACGCGCATTATTATTCTCAAGCGTTCGTTTTCGATTGGTATCGCGCCGACCGCAATCTAATCGTTCAACTTCTGCATCGTCTCGCCGGATTCGATTTTGCGGATATTGACCGCGACATTATCGGGCATATTTACAGCGGCTACATCCGAAGCGAACACAAACACGAAAGCGGAATGTATTACACGCCGCAGAAAGTCGTCGAATATATTCTCGACCGCGTAGGCTACGAAGGCGCGGAAGTTCTCGGCAGAGATATTCTCGATCCGTCGTGCGGTTCGGGCGCGTTTCTCGTCGAGGCTTGCCGCCGTCAAGTCAAAGTTCAGTTGGATTATTACAAAAAGCATCACAATAAATCGAAAGCCGATCTTTCAATCGAAGAAATCCGCCAAATTATCAACGCCGTCAAAAACAATACTTTCGGCTTGGAATTAAACCCGTTCGCCTGTTATCTGGCGGAAACGAATTTGCTGATTCAAGTTTTGGATTTGATAAAACTCGCCCGCGAAAAAGGCGGCGACATTTCGCTTGACCGTTTTAATATCTTCAACACCGACACCTTGCGCTATGAATATGAAACACGCGATTATCTGCGCGGGTTGCCGTATCCTGCGAGCGAACTCGAAACCGCCGAAAAAATCAAAGGCAGTTTAGCGGAATTTGAGGAAGGTTTCGATTTCGTCGTCGGCAATCCGCCTTATGTAAAGGCAGATGAAGGCGCGGAAGGTTTGCTTGAATACCGCGAAGAAATCAAAACCGGACATCCGATTGAAAGTATTCGCAGTGTGCTTGAAATGAAATGGGATTTATTCGTGCCGTTCATCGCTCTCGGAGTTTATCTTTTGCGGAGCGAAACGGGAAAACTCGGAATGATTACGAGCAACTCGATTGAGCAAGTTACTTACGCCGCGAAACTTCGTGATTTTCTCGTGAAAAATACGCGAATTGACGAAATTTCGTTTTTTCCGAAAATGAAATTGTTTGAAGACGCGGCGGTTGAAAACACGGTCTTTTTCGTAACAAAAACCGACACGACGGAAAAGGATTCGACTTTGCGAAGATGGCACGGCGACACGGTGGAAAATATTACGAAAACCGAAACGCTGTCGCAAATCGAATTTGGCGAAAATGTTTTTCGGCAAAATGTTCAAACCGATGAATTTTCCGATATGACCGCGCTTCAGGAAATTTGTTATATCAGCAAAGGAATGGTTATTCATTCGCACGAAAAGAAATTTCCTAACGAGTTTACAAAAGACGCGCTCATTTCAAAACAGCAAGACGAAAATCATCCCGTTTCTTATATCGAAGGCGAAAATTTAACTCCGTTTGAAGTAACCGATTTGAATTTTTTGGAATACGGCGAAGAACTTCGCGCACCTGAAAAAGTATCACGCCAAACATTTCCCGAACTTTACGACCGACGAAAAATTATGCGCGGCGAAACTTCGGCGGCGTGGCTCGATAACGGAACGGCAATCGGCAACGGCTGGATGTTTTGCAATCATTCGGTGATCTTGTTCGCGCTCTGGAGCGAATTAAACGGCATCGAAAACCGTTCGATTTCCGGCGAATTGCGAAATCAAACAGCCGAACGCGAAATGCTCGAAAAGATTTCCGAACGATTCACACTCGAATATATTTTAGCCGTCATAAATTCGCCGAAGGCAACGGAAATTCTCGTCGGCACAACCGTCAGCGCACGCCGTTCGCGTTTTCAGCCGAACGATTTCCGCAAACTTCCGATTCCGAACGCAAACGCGAAACAGCAAAAGGAAATCACGAAAAAAGTCGAAAAACTTTTAGAATCAGGCGAAGAATTTTTAAATTTGCGCCGCGAAGGTTGGGAAATAAAAACATCGGAAAACAAAACACTCGCGCCCGCGATTCTTTCAAAATATCCGTCAATCAGAAAAAATCCGCTCGCCCTCGCCAAAGTCGCGTGGGGAATGACAATCAATGACCCGACCGCATATCCCGCCGAACTGCGCCGCAAAGGAAACATATTTCTGCGCGGAAAAAAACAAACAGCCGTCGAATTTTCCGACGCAGTAGGAGGAGAAGCCCTAAATTGGATTGAAAGACAATTCAAACAATTACCCGCTAATCAATCTTTCCAATCAGCCGAAGCCGAAGGTGTTAAGTTTCCCGCTTCGCCCGCCGAAGCCGTCAAAGCACTCAATCTGTTACTAAAAGACGAGGCGGAAATTACTAATAAAACGGAAAACTTCAATAAATTGAAATCCGCAATTAATGAACTTGTAGATAATCTGTATGAAAGCAGGAAAGAATAAAACTTATTTTCCCTTGTTGGAAAACAAATTGGGTTATGAAACACGCCGATGCTTTTCGGCGACGCGAAAAAAGTCGTGGACGAAATTTTGATGGCAATGCGCGGTTGATTTAAGGAGTCCAAAGTCCAAAGCCGAAGTTAGTTTATCTTTAACTTTGGACTTTGGACTTTGGATTTGAGAAGTATTATTTCGCGCCGCCGGCGAGTTTGCCGATGAGCGTGAACAACGGCAGATACATCGAGATTACGATAGAACCGATGGTTATTCCTAAGAAACCAATCAACGCAGGTTCGATCATCGCCAGCAAGTCGGCGATTGCCGAATCAACTTCGTCTTCGTAAAAATCGGCGATTTTGCCGAGCATCGCATCGAGTGCGCCGGTTTGTTCACCGACTCCGACCATTTGCCCGACCATATGCGGAAAGACTTCCGTCGCTTTGAGCGGTTCGACAAAACTTTCACCGCGTTCGACTCCGGCGCGAACTTTTAAGATCGCATCTTCGATGATGACGTTTCCGGCGGTTTTTGCCGTGATTTCAAGCGACTGCAAAATCGGAACGCCCGAAGAAAGCAGAGTTGAAAGAATCCGCGAAAAACGAGCGACGGCAATTTTGCGGAGAATTCCGCCCAAAATCGGTGCTTTCAGAAGGAGCGCATCAATAACGTGCCGACCATTCGGCGTTTTGTAATAAAACTTGATGCCGATTGCGCTTCCGATCAGTCCGATGAGCAGCGATAAACCGCCCCAACCGGCGAGAAATCCGCTGATTGCCATCACGATTCTGGTCGGCAGCGGCAAGGCTTCGCCCGGTCCGAGCAAGCCGAGAAAGATTTGCTCGAATTGCGGGATAACGACGACCATAATGACCGCGACTGCCGCGATTGCGACGAAAACGACCGCCGCCGGATAAATAGAAGCCGAAATAATATTGCGTTTTAATTTGACGATTTTCTCGATCAAAGTGGCAAGCCGCTGTAAAATCAAATCCAAAACACCGCCCGCTTCGCCGGCTTCGACCATATGTGTATAAAGCTGATCGAAAACCTTCGGATGCTGTTGGAGCGAAGCGGCAAGCGTCGAACCTTCTTCGACATTCTGCCGGACTTGGTGCAAAACTTCTTTAAAATGTTGATTTTGCTGTTGTTCAGCTAAAATATCAATACACGACACGAGCGGCAAACCCGCGTCAATCATCACGGAAAACTGGCGCGTGAAAACGGCTAATTCTTTGGCTTTGACTTTTTTGTTGCGTCCGAGTTTCGGAATGGCGATTTCACGCCCTTTTTCCGAAGCCTGCGTCATTATTATTTGTTCACGGCGAAGCAGTGCGCGAAGTTCATCCTGACTGGCAGCGGCTTTCTCGCCGGAAACCATTTCATTTAAACGATTACGACCTTTATATGCGAATGTTGGCATTTCTTTTTATGTTGCTCCTGATTTTTGATATTCCAGATTTCAAATTCCAGATTCCAGATTAAAGAAAAGATTGTCTTAATTCGGTTTTATAATTTGGAATTTGAAATCTGGAATCTGGAATTTTAACGAATTGGCGGGCGTTGTCCGATTGGACGACCTTGGGCGTATGGACTTCCTTTGCCGTTTGGCGGCATTCCGGATTTTCCTTGTCCGGTATATGCTTGGTTAAGACCTGAACCGCGCTCGATTAAATCTTTTAATTCGTCGGCGTTTGATGAACGCTGCATCGCGGAATCAAGCGTGATTTGACGTTTTTGATAAAGCGAGGCGAGAGCTTGATTGAACGTCTGCATTCCGAATTTGTCTTGTCCGGTTTGCATCATCGAGTAAATTTGGTGAATTTTGTCTTCGCGGATTAGGTTGCGAATAGCCGAATTCGGAATCAAAATTTCCAGTGCCATCACGCGACCGTCGCCGGACGCTTTCGGCAGCAGTGCCTGACACATAACTCCTTCGAGAACAAGTGAAAGCTGCGTTCTGATTTGCGATTGCTGACCTGCGGGAAAAACGTCAATAACGCGGTTTATCGTCGAAGCGGCGGAATTTGTGTGAAGCGTGGCGAAGGTTAAATGTCCTGTTTCGGCAACGCGCAAAGCCATTTCGATTGTTTCCAAATCACGAAGTTCGCCGACCAGCACAACATCAGGGTCTTGACGAAGCGCGGTGCGGAGCGCGTTGGCGAAACCGTGCGTGTCGGAATTGACTTCGCGTTGATTGACGACGCAGTTTTTGTGATTGTGCAGAAATTCTATCGGGTCTTCGATAGTTAAAATATGCTCGTGGCGTTCAATGTTTATTTTATCAATCATCGAAGCGAGCGTCGTTGATTTGCCCGAACCCGTCGGACCTGTAACGAGAATCAAACCACGCGGTTTTTTGCACATATCCAAAACGACAGGCGGAAGTCCGAGTGCTTCAAACGATTTTATTTCATACGGAATCGCACGAAACACCGCGCCGACTGCACCTTTTTGATTAAAAAGATTGGCACGAAAACGCGACATTCCTTTTAATCCGAACGAAAAATCGAGTTCGAGATTTTCTTCAAACCGATGTTTTTGCGCGTCGGTCAAAACCGAATAAGCGAGCCTTTTTGTATCGGCGGGCGTGAACGCTGGAAAACCGTCGAGCGGTTTGAGATGTCCGTGAACGCGCACCTGCGGCGGCGAATTTGTCGTTAAATGTAAGTCCGAACCGCCCAAATCAGTCATCTTGCGAAGCAAATCGGGAAGTGTCAGTTGCGTTGCGGCATTTTCTTGTTGATCGAAATTCATATTTTTTTTCGTGAATCGTAAATCGTGAATCGTTTTTGAATCAGAGTGATTATTCGTAAATTGTCGGCGGTGAATCGTAAATCGTAATAAAGAACGAACTTCGATTTACAATTACGATTCACGATTCACGATTTACGATCAAAGAACTAGCGAAGATCGGCTTGCTGTGTTCCGTTGCGGCGTTGGAGGGAATTGACGACTTTTTCGGATTCTCGTTCGAGTTTCATCGAATTATCAACCGGCGCATTGGTTGCCACACTGTAAATTTGTCCGTTGACTTCGGTAAAATAGAACAGACGCGATTGGACACGATTGCCCGCGCCCGGAGATTGGGCGACGACGACATAGACTTTTTTGCCGCCGACTTGTTTTTGATAATCGTTGACAACCCAGCCTTCTTCTCTGACCATCTTGTCAATCACCGTGCGGCGCAACGAACTGGTCGCAACTCCGCCGACGGTTTTGCCGCGTGAGTTGTCATTTTCCATACTTGCCGGACCGACAATCGCAATCGCCGCCGAACCGGCTTGCGAACCGTTATCATTGCTTACCTGATATTGAAGTTCATTGTCGGCAATTTGACCGCGTTTCCAACCTTTCGGCGCGGCTTCACCCGAAGGCAAAGCGTTCTGCGCGATTGATTTGCTGTCGGATTTAGCCGTGTGTGTTTGATTGTCATCTTTTCGGACGTTGGCAAGACGAATTTGGCGAAGTCGCAATGTGCGTCTTGTTGCCGCCCGCGCTTTTTTGCGTCGTTCCTGACGGCGATATAACTGCCACCAGCGTTTTGAATATTTTTTAACGCCTTTCCAACTTCGTTTCTTCTTGCGTTTTACTTGATGACTCGCTTCCGTGTAGTTTGTCGCAAACGGGATAATCGTCCCGATGCCAACTAATAAAGCTAATGATAATGCTATTGCTCGCAACATAATTCTTCCTCCGATTTCTATAAAACAGTTTCCTTGACGACTTCTTCAATCGTCGTAATTCCTTCGCGTAATTTATATAATCCAGAACCGCGCAGCGTAATCATTCCGAGATCAACCGCTTTCTTTCGCAGTTCGATGGCACTTGCGCCGATAATGATAAGTTCGCGCAATTCGTCGGTAACTTCCATAACTTCGTAAAGACCGATTCTGCCTTTGTAACCCGTTCCGTTGCAGGTCGTGCAGCCTTTTCCTTTATATGCCTTGAGACTCGGTGCTTCTTCGGGTGAAAATCCGATTTCGACAAATGCTTCGGGCGGAAGTTTTTGTTCTTCTTTGCAATTGCTGCAAACGCGCCTGATAAGCCTTTGCGCCTGAATGATATTAACCGACGTGGCGACGAGAAACGGCTCGATTCCCATATTGACCATACGCGAAATGGTCGAAGGCGCGTCATTCGTGTGAAGCGTTGATAAAACGAGGTGTCCGGTCAGCGCGGCTTTGATGGCGATTTCCGCCGTTTCAAAGTCGCGGATTTCGCCGACGAGAACGATATTCGGGTCCTGACGAAGGAATGAACGAAGCGCGGCGGCAAAATTCAAGCCGATTTGTTCCTTCATTTGAACCTGATTGATTCCGGGCAAGTTGAATTCAACCGGGTCTTCCGCCGTCATAATGTTGGTTTCGGTAGTATTTAACGCTTGCAGCGCGGAATAAAGCGTGTTGGTTTTTCCCGAACCCGTCGGACCCGTAACGAGAACCATTCCGTAAGGTTTTGAGATATTGCGCTGGAAAATTTCCAAACTCTGCTGTTCAAAACCGAGTTTCGTCATATCGAGCATCAGTTTGTCTTTATCAAGCAGACGAAGCACGATCTTTTCGCCGAACAGTGTCGGCAGTGTCGAAACACGAAAGTCTAATTCGCGCGAACGATTATCAATCCTAACTTTGATTTTGATGCGTCCGTCCTGCGGCAGGCGTTTCTCGGAAATGTCGAGTTTCGCCATAATTTTAAGGCGCGAAAGCAGCGCGTCGCGCATCTTCATCGGCGGGTGCATTACGTCATACAAAACGCCGTCAATACGAAAACGAATGCGAAAATCCTTTTCGTAAGGTTCGATGTGAATGTCGGACGCGCCGCGCCGCAGAGAATCAACCAGCAAAACATTGACGAGCCGAACAACCGGCGCGTCTTCGCTGGCTTTGGCAAGTTCCGCCAAATCAATTTCATCATTGTCTTCAATGACTTCCAAATCTCCGGCATCTTGCTCATTAAATTGAAAACGGTCAAGCGAAACGGTTAAATCCGATTCAACTAATCTTTGTTCGCCGCCGGCGGCACCGTTTTTTGACGCGCCGTTGCCGTTGCCGTTTTTGCTCGGCACAAATCCGGCTCTTTCAAAATTTTCTAAAGCGGCGATGTCGAAAACGTCAATCTGTTTTGAATTGCTGAAATATTTTCCGATGGCGATTTGAAGCGATGCTTCCGACGCAATGACCGGCTCGACATTCAAACCCGTCATAAATTTGATGTCGTCCATCGCAAAAACATTGGTCGGATCAGCCATCGCCAATGTCAAAGTCGCGCCGACTTTGGATATTGGCAAAACCGAATATTTCAGCGCGACTTCCTGAGAAATGAGTTTGATAGTGTCTTCTTCTATCTGAAAAAGTTCCAGATTGATTGACGGAACGCCGTATTGACGGGACAAAACTGCGGTTATCACATCATCGGAAATTATGCCGAGTTTAACCAGATTTGAACCCAAACGCCCGCCGCTGCCGCGCTGATATTCCAACGCTTCACGCAGCTGCTGCGACGATATTAAGTTTTCCCGAACAAGAATTTCCCCAAGTTTTGCTGACATCTTTTTACGGAAATCTCTTTAATAATTGAATTTAATTAAGAGAAATATTTGAAGTGTTTGTTGTAGAATTTATCGCTTGAGAGCGCAGAATTTAACGATGTTCATCACCGTTGATAAATAATAATAGTTATTTAATCTTAATCTGTCAAGATTTCTTTTTTTATTTTGAGAATTAATTTAAGCATTTTGTTTCATTTAGGCGAAAGCAGTAAAAACTTCGTTTGAATATAAAAAACCTTTGTCGGTTAATCTCAAGAAATTCCCGTCAAATTTTATCAAATCGGCTTTTTCCAAATAATCTAATTGCTTTTTGTATTCTAAAATTAGATTCGCACCAAAACGCTTTTGATATTCGCCGACATCAATTCCTTTATTCAACCGCAAGCCTAAAAATAAATATTCAAATTTCACGTCCGTTTCATCATCTTCAATATACTTAAAATTTTCAGTTTCAACTGATTTAACATATTTCAAAGTGTCGCGTTCATTTGACCAGCGGCGGTTTTCTCCGTCAAAGGAATGCGCCGAACATCCGAAACCGAAAACCGCATCGAGCGTCCAGTATTTTGAATTATGTTTCGATTCAAAACCGGAAAGACAGAAATTCGAGATTTCGTATTGTTGATAACCTTTTTCCGAAACCTTTTCGAGCATCATTTTATACATTTCGGCGGCTAAATCTTCATCAGGCAGAGGTTGTCGTCCGCTTCTGATTTGTTCGGCAAGCGGCGTTGATTCGTGAATTTCCAACAGATAAAGCGACAGATGTTCAGGTTTTAATTTGAGTGCTTCGTCCAAATTTCGTTCCCAATCTCGAAGTGTTTGACGCGGCAAACCGGCAATTAAATCAAAACTGACATTGTTAAAGTCAGCGTTTCGTAAAAGTTCAATTGTTTCGCGTACATCACTTGCCGTGTGCCTTCTGCCGAGTCTTTTAAGTTCCGCGTCATCAAAAGTTTGCGCTCCGAAACTGGCGCGGTTCACACCGAGATTTTTAAATTCCCGCAAAGTTTCCGTTGTTACCGTCGCCGGATTCATCTCCATCGTAATTTCCGATTTTTCATCAACCGAAAATTTTCCGTGAACAGCGTCGAGAACTTTTTCAAGCTGTTTGGGAGTCAAAAGCGAAGGCGTTCCGCCGCCGAAATAAATCGTATCAAATTGGAATTTGGAATTTGGAACTTGGAAACTGGAAATCTCTTTGACAAGCGCAGAAATATATCGGTCAACCGCGCCGCTTGATTTGTAAATATCAGTTGCAAAATCGCAGTAAGAACACCGCGAACGGCAAAACGGAATGTGAATATAAATGCCGGATTTGCTCATAAAATACAGAACGTCGGTTACTTATCAACTAATTTATACGCTTTGCCGTTGGCAAAAGATTTTTCTTTGCGAAGTGTTTCATCAAGCTGTTTTTGCTTGAACTGCGACAAAGTTTGATACACAAAATCGCTGCGTTTCAGCAAATCTTTTATTTTGTTTGAATTATTTTCATTTTCGTCCGACTTATTTTCGCCTTCCCACATTTCGACATAATCGCTTTGCTGCGGAGTTTTTGCAAAAAGTGGTTTGTCGGCAATTTTTTCGGCTAAAACCATCAAATAAGTTTGCTTATCGTTAATCAATTCAACGCGACCTTTGATTTTTTTCGGATCGGCGACTTCATACCAATTGCCGCGTACTTCCGCCGCGATTATTCTTTTGATATTAAAACCGTTTTCTTCGCTCAATACGCGGTAAAAAAGTTCGGGCGAAAATTGATAAAATCCGTGTCCGAGAAAATTATTGCCGCCTGTGATAATAACGAGATGACCGCCGATTTCGACCATTTTCATCGTATTGGCAAGCGCAGTCGGGAAATTAAAAATATGTTCGAGCGTTCCGCCGTCCAAAACAAAAGTAAATTTTTCTTTCAATTCGTCGCCAATCGGCTGGTTCAAATCGTGAAGAATCGCCGCACTTTCGTAATCGGAAATGTCCATCGAGGAAATTTCCTTCGCGCCCAAAAATTGGAAAAAATCAGTTGCGGTTTTTACGTCATCAAAATTTTGCAGATTAAAAGCGTCGTTCAAAACTTTATAATCGGAATTAAAAAACTGAAAACTCTGGTTGC
Source organism: Pyrinomonadales bacterium (assembly GCA_038200505.1). Taxonomy (GTDB): domain Bacteria; phylum Acidobacteriota; class Blastocatellia; order Pyrinomonadales; family Pyrinomonadaceae. The sequence continues at coordinate 11,837 of JBBPXX010000157.1, forward strand.
CGAGCATCAAAGTTTTCCCGAAATTAACTTTTCGCTCACGCGCCGACAGCAAAAATTTGGCGACATCTTTATCAATTCCCATATTTTCCTAAATCGTAATCGGTAATTTAGTTTTCCAATCTATTTCCGAGCGCGTTTTTCCAAACATTTTCTAGTTCCGTAATTTTCGCGGAAATAATTTCTTTGTCGTTAAATTTTATCATTAAACTTTCGCCGCCGACTCTTCCCAAAACTTTAAACGGACAATCTTTGGAAATTTCTTTTGCTTTTTCAAGATTTTCCGGTGTAAAACTTATTACAATCCGAGATGGCGATTCGCTGAAAAGCTGTGCTTCCGTTGATAAATTTTCATTTTTTAATTCGATTTCCGCACCGACTGCTTTGCGATTCAGCGAAGAAAAGCAACTTTCGGCAATCGCAATCGCTAAACCGCCGTCCGAGCAATCGTGCGCCGAATTTATTAACGATTTATCTGCTAAATCCAAACAAGTTTGCTGAACTTTTTTCTCCAAATCCAAATCGAGCGCGGGAACATCGCCGCTTTCAATCAGTTCATCGGTTGAAAATCCGAGAATCGTCTGCGCGAATTCGCTGACGCTCAAATCGTCGTTAGTTGTTCCTAACAAAGCAATTATATCGCCTCCATTTTTGAAACCGCGTGTAATAATTTTGCGCGTATCTTCAATTAAACCGACCATTCCAATCACCGGAGTCGGCAAAATTCCGCGCCCGTCAGTTTCGTTATAAAACGAAACATTTCCCGAAACGACGGGCGTTTCAAATTTTTCGCAAGCCTCTTTCATTCCGTCAATGACATCGGAAAAACTTTGCATAACTTCCGGTCTTTCCGGCGAAGCAAAGTTCAGACAATTTGTAACCGCAATCGGTTTCGCGCCGACACAAACAACATTTCGCGCACCTTCGGCAACCGCCAATTTCGCACCTTCCTTCGCATTGACGGCGACGTAACGCGCGTTTCCATCCAAACACATCGCAACCGCCCGCCGCGTTTCCTTAATACGCACAACCGCCGCATCCGCGCCCGGCAAAATCGCCGTATTCGTCCGAACCATCGTATCGTATTGCTCATAAACCCAATGTTTCGAGCAAATATTCGGCGAAGCCAAAAGCATTGTCAGTGCTTCTGTCTGGTTTTCGGTCTTTGGTTTCCGGTCTTTGAAACTTTGAATTTTGAACTTTGAATTTTGAACCTTTTCCGCCATCGGGCGCGAATATTTCGGAGCTTCATCGGTCAACTTATCAACCGGCAAATCGGCGACCATTTCGCCGTTGTGAAAGATTTTCAGGCGATTTCCTTCGACGACGCGACCGACGACGACCGCATCGAGTTCCCATTTGTTAAAAATTTCGACGATCTGCTTTTCGCGTCCGCTGTGCGCGACGATAATCATTCGTTCCTGCGATTCCGAAAGCAGCATTTCATACGCCGTCATTTCGGTTTCGCGCTGCGGCACGAGCGTCAAATCCAATTCCAAACCCGTTCCGGCACGCGCCGCCATTTCAACGGAAGAAGAAGTCAAACCCGCCGCACCCATATCCTGAATTCCGGCAATTGCGCCCGAACGCATCGCTTCCAGACACGCTTCGAGCAGAAGTTTTTCCAAAAACGGATCGCCGACCTGAACGGTCGGACGTTTTTCCAATGCTTCTTCGTCAAATTCCGCGCTCGCCATCGTCGCGCCGTGAATGCCGTCGCGTCCGGTTTTCGCGCCCACATACATCACCGGATTGCCGATGCCGCTTGCTTTCCCGAAGAAAATTTGATCTTTCCGAACAATTCCCAATGCAAAAGCATTGACAAGCGGATTTAAATTATACGCTTCATCAAAAACGACTTCGCCGCCGACGGTTGCCGTGCCGAAACAATTTCCGTAATGCGCGATGCCGTTAACACAGCCTTTTAAGATTGATTTATTGCGATTCGCGTGTTTTTTATCGTCAAGATGTCCAAATCTGAGCGAATTCATCAACGCAATCGGACGCGCTCCCATTGTAAAAACATCTCTGAGAATTCCGCCGACTCCGGTTGCCGCGCCTTGAAACGGTTCTATAAACGACGGATGATTGTGCGATTCGACCTTAAACGCCACGCACCAATCGTCGCCGATGTCCACGACTCCGGCATTTTCTCCGGGCGGAACAATAACTCTTTCGCCCGTCGTCGGCAGACGTTTCAAATGAACACGCGAAGATTTGTAACTGCAATGTTCAGACCACATTACCGAAAAAACGCCGAGTTCGGTAAAATTCGGTTCGCGTCCGAGAATCTGTTTGATTTTTTCGTATTCTTCGGGTGAAAGTCCGTGTTGTTCGATAATTTCAGGAGTGATTGGGGTATTATTCATCGGAAAATGCTCTCTGTCGGGAAAATCTCGTTTGAAATGAAAAAGAGAGTTTATTAGTTTCAGACTCGTTTTTCAAATCCGATTCAATAAACTCTTTTTAATATTATTGTTCTACGATTATTTTGCAGCTTGAACAGGTAAAACTTTATCAATTTCACTTCTTACCGTTTCCGCTTTGATTTTTCCTTGTCGAATATAAGCAATTTCGCCTTTTTCATTGAGTAAAACCGTGAAGGGAAGTCCGCCTTGCCAGTCTTTTGTAACGGACGCGATTGCTGTTTCTTCGTCATCGGTTTTTAAAAGATAAGCGGGCATTTGCGCTTTCATATCAATTAAAAACTTCGGCACGTCGCGTTTTATTTCGGCTAAATCATCAAGCGAAATTGTAATAAAATCAATTTTCCCTTTGTAGTCTTCGTCAATTTTGACCAGTTCGGGAAATTCTTCGCGGCATGGATCGCACCACGTTGCCCAAAAATTGATGAGCAAAGGCTTGGCGTTTTCGCCGTTGCGCTTTAATAAATTTTTGAGCGCGAGTTCATCAATCTGCGTAACCTTCGGCAGAATTGAAGCGGTTGCAGATTCTTTTACTTGGGTTTTTGCGGCGGGAATTTTAGTTTTGGCTTTTTGTCCAAAAGTTTCAGTAACGAAAATTTGAGCGAAAATTACAACAAAACTTAACAACAGAATATATTTCATTTTCGCTCGATTGATTAAAGGTTTTTTCATTTTAAGATTACAGTCAGTCAGTCGGAGCGCGGGCAACCTGCCCGCCAGCGAGAGCAAAGCGAATCGCTGCACACCTCACATTTCTAAAATCATCCTTGTAATGCGAACGCTTGCAACATCGCTTCGCTTGTTGGCGGGCAAGCTGCCTGCGCTCCAACTTATTGTTCTTTGCGTTTAATTGAACAGCCGAAAGCCTTTGAACTGGTTTTTGCAATCGCTTTCCCGCCTAACGACGAATCGAAGGCGACGGTCAGATAATTGTCCGAGATGTTTTTGCCCGAACGGTCGTTGTCAATCGCGCCGTGATACATCAGGACATTTTTGCCGTTAAAATAAAAGACTTCGGGCGTTACATTTGCGCCGAATTTGTCGGCTAAAACATTGTCTTTGTCAATTAAAACAGGGAATTTATAGTTTTCCGCCGCGTTTGATTTCACCCAATCGAGCGATTCGGTCGCGTTGGAATTGATGCCGATAAAGTTGATTCCTTTAGATTGATAATCAGCGGCGATTTTGTTGATTCGGTCATTGTAACCTTTGACAACCGGACATTGCGCCGAAAGAAAAATGACGACTGCGCCGTTTTTGCCTTTTAAATCATTGAAAGATTTCTCTACGCCGTTTGTGTCTGGAAGTTTAAAATTTTCCAAAGATTTTCCGACAGCCAAACCATCGTTCGCGCTGCTTACGTTGGCAAACGAGATAAATGTGATTATCGCTAATAATGCGGCAAATAAGATACTTTTCCTTTTCATTGATTTGTTTATTCCTTAATTTCTGATTTATTGACGAGTTTCAAGTTTAACACAAAATCATCGGTTTCCGAATAAAAACTCACATCGTTTTTACTTCACAAATTAACAATGTTTTGGCAATCTTGATTTATTCCCGAACTTCTGATGCTCAAACAGTAGATTTCGGATTGCCGCAAATAAAAATCGGATGTTCGCTTCTACGATAAATGCAAAAAATAAGATATATTTAACAAATAAGAAACTATTTGGAGGTTATATGGAAGTATTCGGTTTGGGATTTGTTTTTCTGGCTTTTATCGGAATTGCTTTGTTGATTGTTGCGGCGAAAACGATAAAAATTGTTCCGCAGTCGAGCGTGTTGCTGATTGAACGGCTCGGACGTTTTCACAAAGTCGCGCAGAGCGGTTTGAATATCGTCGTGCCGTTTTTTGAAGCTCCGCGGGCAGTTTATTGGACAAACGTGCGTCCGGGAACGACTTCGATAGATTTGCGCGAACAATATATTGACCTTCCGCCGCAGCCGGTCATTACGCGGGACAACGTAACGATAAATGTTGATTCAGTTGTTTATTGGATGATTACCGATCCGATAAAATCCGTCTATGAAGTCAACGATTTGGTCGGCGCCATCGTGCAGTTGACGATTACCGGAATGCGAGCGGTGATGGGCGAAATGGATTTGGATCACACGCTTTCATCGCGCGATCAAATCAATAATAAACTACGGATAATTCTTGACGAAGCCACCGATAAATGGGGCGTAAAAGTTACGCGCGTGGACGTGAAAAACATCAATCCGCCGGAAGATGTGCGGATTACGATGGAAAAACAAATGACTGCCGAAAGAAATCGCCGCGCACTCGTTTTGCAAGCTGAAGGCGACAAACAAGCCGCGATTATGCGTGCCGAAGGCGAAAAACAGGCGGCAATCGCCCGCGCTCAGGGTGAAAAGGAATCGGCGATCTTAGCCGCGCAAGGTGCGTCGCAAGCACGTCTGCAAATTGCGGCGGCAGAAGCCGAAGCTATTGCACAAATTGCAAAAACTCTCGGCAATACAGCCGACACCGCTCAGTATTTGATAACGGCGCGTTACATCGAATCTTTGCGCGATATGGCGCGGACGAATAATTCAAAAGTTATTTTTATGCCGGTTGAAACGTCGAGTATGCTTTCGAGCATCGGCGCATTGAAGGAAGTCTTTGCCGAAACCGGCGAAAAAACTGAACAGCCGCCGCAAACTTCGCCGCGCTCACCGCGAGAGTTAAATAGGTAAACAAAAGATTTTTTACGAATTATGCCGAACGAGTTTTCCACATTGATTACTGAACTTAAAGAACACGTTCTTTATTTACAGGAACTCGGTGTGGAAAATTTTTCGGTTGATTTGCCGGAAATTGCTTTTAGTCCGAAGTCCGAAGTCCAAAGTCCAAAGTCGGAAATTTCGCGTGAAAAACTTGAGCGTTTTATTCCAACTGATGAAATTTTAAAGAAAGTCTCAGAATCTGCACCGAAAGTTTCCAACACCGAAGCCAATCAAACACGGCGTAACCTTTTGGAATCAACAAAACTTTCGCGTTTGCCGTCGCTGTCGAAACGCAGTTCATTTTACAATAACCAAACAACAAAACGAACGAGGGAAATAAAAGAAATGCCAAAAACGACATCCGAAGAAATGCCTTCATTGTTTGGCGATGTCGAGCAGAAATTGCCCGAATCAAACGAAACAATCGAAGAAATCCGCGCCGACATCGGCAACTGCACGCGCTGTCCGCTGTGGGAAGGACGCACAAAAATCGTCCACAGCACTGGCAACCGCGAAGCTGATTTGATGTTCGTCGGCGAAGCTCCGGGCGCGGATGAAGACGCGCAGGGAAAACCTTTCGTCGGGCGTTCCGGTCAGCTTTTGACGAAGATTATCGAAAGCATCGGAATGAAGCGTGAAGACGTTTTTATCGGCAATATCAACCGCTGTCGCCCGCCGGGAAATCGTGCGCCGACGCTTGCCGAAGCGCACACTTGCCGCCCGTTTTTGACGCGCGAAATTGCCGTCGTTAAACCTAAAATAATTGTCGTGATGGGAAATACGGCGATGAAAAATCTGCTTGATACGAAAGAAGGAATCACCAAGATTCGCGGCGAATTCCAAGATTATTACGGCTTAAAAGTAATGCCGACATTTCACCCGGCGTATCTTCTGCGCGACCCGCGAAAAAAGCGCGAAGTTTGGGAAGATATGAAAAAAGTGCGTGACGAATTGAATAAATTGAAGTAAAATTTATTTTGAAGGAGTTTTTTATGTTGACTGTAATTGCAAATAACGAAAATTCAAGGACGATTTCAATTCCATCGAAGGAATTAGAAAAACTCGGCATCAACGACGGCGACGAGGTGGAATTTTCAAAAGAAAAAAACGGCGAAATTGTTTTACGTCCCGCACAAAATGAACGAACGAAAAAAATTTTGAACGCGACACACGAAATTATCGAACGGCGCAAATCCGCCTTGATCGAACTTGGGAAAGGACACGAATGAACGAAATTTTCTTTCCCGATTTTGACGAGATTTTACTTGTTCACGCCGAAATCATCAAAGAAACCGGCGGAAGCAAAGGTTTGCGTGATGCGGGCGGTTTGGAATCGGCTTTAAACGCAGCGGAAAATCGCTTTAATTATGAAACCGAAGAACTTACCAAACTCGCTGCAACCTATGCTTATCATTTGTCGCAGGCGCACGCCTTTGTTGACGGAAACAAACGCATTGCCGCTGTCGTTACCGAATTGTTTCTTAATCTAAACGGCGCGAAAATAACTGCAACAAATGACGAAATCATTGAACTTTTTCTTGATATTGCCGCAAGCAAATTATCGCGTGAAGACGTGGAAGAAAAATTTGCCGAATGGCTGAACAAGGCGGATTAATTCAATGCAAAATGATTTATTCAGCGGCATCGAAGATTTGAACGCGACGCGCGAAACGCTTGACGAAATCAATCAAGAATTGTTGAGCAAAGCAAAGTCAATTCCGACTTTTGCCGATGAATTTTTTATTTTCGGAACGGGAAAAACAGATGCTCGTGTCGTCATTGTCGGCGAATCGCCCGGTGCGCCCGATGCCGATTCGGAAAAACCTTTTATGGGTCCGGTCGGGCAATTACTCGAAAAGATTTTAGCGGCAATCGGCTTGCGGCGTGAAGATTGTTATTTAACCAATGTCGTCAAATATATTTCGCAGGGCGACGAACTAACGCCTGATGTTTTGAAATTTTTCACGCCGTTTCTGCACCGCGAAATGTTAGCCGTAAATCCCGAAGTTATTATTTCGTTGGGAAATACGCCGACGAAAGCATTGCTCAATACAAAAAAGCCGATTTCGCAAATCCGCGGGGAATTTTATGATTACAACGGAATCAAATTGATGCCGACATTTAATCCGGCGTATCTTTTGCGCGACCCGACAAAAAAACGCGAAGTTTGGGAAGATATGAAAAAAGTGCGCGATTTTTTGAGTGAAGTTCAAATATTTGACGCAAAGGCGCAAAGACAGTAAGACGCAAAGTTTTTTAAATGGATTTGTTTTGGAATAATTATGAAATTCTTTTTATCCATAAATCTTTGCACCTTTGCGTTTCCGCGTCTTTGCGTTAAATAATTCTTAAAAAATATGAAACCGAAAGTTATTTCAACCGAAACAATTTACGAAGGCAAAATTTTCGACGTGAAAATCGCCGAAATCCGCGAAGGCGAAAGTGAATACAAGCGCGAAATCGTCGAACATAATGGAAGTGCCGTGATTGTGCCGGTTTTTGCCGATAAAACTATCGCTTTGGTCAAACAATATCGCCACGCAGCACAGAAATATCTTTTGGAAATTCCTGCCGGAACGCTCGAAAAAGGTGAAAATCCTGAAACGGGTGCGCGGCGCGAACTCGAAGAAGAAATCGGCGTAACGGCAAAAAATATTGAAAAGCTGACGGAATTTTATGTGTCGCCCGGATTTTTGACCGAGAAAATGCACGTTTTTCTGGCGACCGATTTAACAGAAACACAGCAAAATCTTGAAGAAGATGAACTCATCGAAATTGAAAAAATCACTTTTGAACAGGCATTTGAAAAAATCAAAAACGGCGAGATCGAAGACGCGAAAACTATGGTAGGTTTGATTTTGACGGGCGCGAAATTCGGCTTTTTATTTAAAAGCTAAACAATACTTGACGTTAAAATTATATTTCGATATTCTAGCTGTTCGCATTTTGGCGGAAATTTTAAACAAAACAGGCAATTATGAGTACTTATTTTCCAAGCGGAAAGGGTTTGGCGGAAAACCGCAATTGGTTTGTAGTTGATGCAAACGGTAAAACAGTCGGGCGTTTGGCGACGGAAGTTGCACGAATGTTATCGGGCAAAAATAATCCGGCATACACGCCATTTTTGGATATGGGCGATCACGTGATTGTTATCAATGCGCGGCACGCCGTTTTCAAAGGTTCAAAAAACGACCAGAAAATGTATCGCCGACACACCCTTTATCCGGGCGGACTTCGTGAAGTCGCGGTTAAAGATATGTTCGAGAAAAACCCTGAAAAAATTATCGAATTAGCGGTCAAAGGAATGCTTCCGAAAACAAAACTCGGCAAAGCAATGGCGAAAAAACTAAAAGTCTACGCCGATGGCGAACATCGTCATTCCGCGCAGAATCCGCAAACAATCGAGATTGAAACAAAATAGAAAACAGTTGTCGGTTATCAGTAGTCAGTTGTCAGAAAAGCAACCGACAACTGACAACCGACAACCGACAACTTAAAATATGGCAGACATTCAGTATTACGGCACAGGTCGCAGAAAAACCTCGACGGCGCGGGTTTATCTGCGTCCCGGAAGCGGCGCGTTGATTGTAAATCGGCGCAATTTTGAAGAGTATTTTCCGAACGAAGCGTTGCGAATGATTATTCATCAACCGCTGCGTTTAACCGACACGACCAACAAATTTGACATTTTAGTTAATGTCAAAGGCGGCGGAACAGCCGGACAAGCCGGCGCAGTCAGACACGGAATTACACGCGCTTTGATGGAATATAATGCGGATTTGCGTCCGGCATTGAAAAAAGCGGGATTGGTTACGCGCGATCCGCGCCAGAAAGAACGTAAGAAATACGGTCAAAAAGGCGCACGTGCGAGATTCCAATTCTCAAAACGTTAATTTTGTAAATCGTGAATCGTGAATCGTAAATAGTTTTTGTTTCTATTTACGATTCACTATTCACGATTCACGATTCCATTGTCGAGGTTTTTTGGTTTGTAAAATGAAACTTCGGCGAGTACAAAAAACCAATAAGTTAAGGAGATATTTAATTTTGGCTACAGTTACAATGAAGGAACTGCTCGAAGCGGGCGTTCACTTTGGTCATCAGGTTCGACGTTGGAATCCGAAAATGAAGGAATATATTTTCGGTGAGCGCAACGGCATTTATATTATTGACCTGCAAAAAACACAAAAACTCTTCCGCGACGCGCTCAGTTATGTGCAGGAAGCGGTGGCGGAAAAACCGAATTTAAAGATTTTATTCGTCGGCACGAAACGACAGGCGCAAGACGCGATCAAAGAAGAAGCCGAACGCTGCGGACAATTTTATGTCAATAATCGCTGGTTGGGCGGTTTGATGACGAATCTGCAAACCGTGCAGAAATCGGTTAAAAAAATGAAGGACATCGAAGCGATGAAAGAAGACGGTCGCTTTGATATGTTGACGAAAAAAGAGCGGCTTCAGCTTGATCGTCAACACGAAGGTTTGATGAAAAATCTCGCCGGTATTCGTGATATGAACGGTTTGCCGGATATGCTTTTTATCATTGACGTTCGCAAAGAAGATATTGCGGTCGCCGAAGCAAACCGGCTCGATATTCCGGTTGTCGCCGTTGTTGATACGAACTGTTCGCCGGACGGTGTTGACCAAGTTATTCCGGGCAATGATGATGCGCTTCGCGCGATTCGACTTTTCACTTCGCGCATCGCCGATGCAATTCTTGAAGGCAAAAACGTCGGCACGGAAGGTATGGGCGTTGATGTCGAAAACGAAGCGGGCGAAGGGGAAGATGAAGTTTTAACGCAATCGCCTTCGACGGAAAAGGGAATTGACGACAAGCCTGAATTGAGCGAAGAAGCAAAGGCGGAAATGAAGAAAACAAAAAGCAAATCCGTTGAAATGCCGACGATAAAAGAGGATGATGATCTCGAACCGCACATTCACGTCGCAGATAAAACTTGGGAAACTGCTGAAGAAACTCATCCGATAAACAGACAAGCAACGACGGAAGGCAAAAGTGTTCCCGAAGTTGCCGGAGCGTTTGGTGAAGAAAAATCCACCAATGTAAAATCACAAATTGAAACATCGGCATCGGAAGATATGGCGGAAATTGTGACAAAAGATGCTTTGGTTACAGCGACAACGCAGAAAGAACTGACTGATGAACAGATCGAAGAAATCAAACAGGAAGAAACAACCGAAGCGACAGCTAGTTAAATAATTATTTTTCATCTCGGAAGCGCGGCTGTTTTTCATCGAAAATGAAAACAGACTGCGCTTTTTTATAAAACAAATATCAAAATTTTTTTTGGAGTAAAATATGGCAGAAATTTCAATGAGTGCAGTAAAAGATTTGCGCGAAAAGACGGGCGCGGGAATGGTAGATTGTAAAAATGCTTTGGTCGAAGCAGACGGAAATGTCGAACAAGCCGTCGAAATCCTCCGCAAAAAAGGAATGGCGACGGCGGACAAAAAAGCCGGACGAGTAACGGCGGAAGGCGCAGTCGGTTCATATATTCACATGGGCGGAAAAGTCGGCGTGATGGTCGAAGTCAATTGCGAAAGCGATTTTGTTGCCCGCGGCGAAGAATTTCAGCAGCTTGTCAAAGACGTAGCGATGCACATTGCCGCCACCGATCCGCAATATCTGCGGCGGGAAGACGTTCCGGCGGATGTTCTTGATAAAGAACGCGAAATTTTGCGCGACCAACTCAAAAACGATTCAAAAAATTCCGGCAAGCCGGCTGATGTGATAGACAAAATCATCGAAGGTCGCGTTAATAAATACTACGAAGAAAATGTTTTGCTCGATCAGGCATTTGTTAAAGACCCGTCGAAAACGATTAGCGAATTAGTCGCTGAAAAAATTGCTTCGATTAAGGAAAACATTACGGTTCGACGCTTTACGCGCTATAAAATGGGCGAAGGCATTGAGAAAAAAGCCGATGATTTTGCCGCCGAAGTTGCTTCGATGGTCGGAAATTAGTTTGAAACGTAAAAAGCCCAATTAAATTTGGGCTTTTTCGTTTTCGCACCTTTTAACCTTAGAGTTTGTTGAGCTAAATTAAAAATATGAAAACGAGCAAAGCGAAAGAGCCGAAGTTCAAACGAATTTTGCTGAAAATTTCCGGCGAAGCGTTGATGGGCGATCAAAACTACGGCATTGATACGAAAGTTGCCGAATCCGTCGCGCAGGAAATCAAAGACGTTCACGAACTCGGCGTAGAAATCGCGGTCGTTGTCGGCGGCGGCAACATCTTTCGCGGCGTTTCCAAATCGGCGGGCAATATGGACAGGTCGAGCGCGGATTATATCGGAATGCTTGCCACCGTGATGAACGCCGTCGTTTTGCAGGACGCGCTGGAAAAACTCAATGTTTATACCCGCGCAATGTCGGCGATTGATATTCCGCAGCTTGCCGAACCGTTTATTCGCCGCCGCGCGATTCGTCATTTGGAGAAAAAAAGAGTCGTTATTTTCGCTGCCGGAACGGGAAACCCGTTTTTTACCACCGATTCCGCCGCCGCGCTTCGTGCATTGGAAATTAAAGCCGATATTATATTAAAGGGAACTAAGGTTGACGGAATTTATACGGATGATCCGATGACGAATCCCGACGCGACGCGCTTTGAGAAAATTTCTTATCGGGAAGTTTTGGAAAAGCAGTTAAAAGTAATGGATGCTTCGTCAATCTCGCTTTGTATGGATAATAATTTGCCGATTATGGTTTTCAATATGCGCGAAAACGGCAATATAACGAAAGCTGTCAAAGGCGATTTATCAATCGGAACGCTCGTTTCAGTCGGAAGCAAAACCCAAAAAGCCTGATATGGATAATGGTGAATGGTAAATGATTAATGGTGAATAAAATCTTATGAGAAACACATCATTTACACCTTTTATATAACCTGAAAACTTTTTCTAAATCTCTTTAGTTTGTTGTGATTTGCGGTTTTTACCTGAAATTCATTAAAATCGGAATATGGATATTCAATATAAAACAGAAACGCTGACAGTTCCGCCGCCAAACCTGCGCGGAAGCGATGTTTTTTATCCCGAATCTGATGGAGAACCAATGGGAGAAACCGACACACATCGAAAACTTATTTTGCATCTAACAAGTTGTCTGGACATTTTTTTTGCCGAACGCGAAGATGTTTATGTTTCTGGAAATATAATGTTTTATTACGTCGAAGGCGATCCGACGCAGGTTATTTCGCCGGACGTGATGGTTTGTTTCGGTATTCCGAAGGGCGACCGGACGAGTTATAAAACCTGGCAAGAAAATGACGTTGTGCCGTCGGTAGTAATTGAACTTTCTTCACGCGGAACGTGGCGCAAAGATTTTATGGAAAAAAAGACTTTATATGAAGTGCTGGGTGTCAAAGAGTATTATATTTTCAATCCGCTTGAACCGAAAACCGCGCCCGCCTTCACGGCTTACGAATTAAAAAACGGCGAATTTAAAGCCGTGAAAATTGAAAATAATCGTGTGAAAAGTGAAGTTTTAGGTTTGGAGTTGGTTGTCGAAGGCAAAACTTTGCGGCTTTTCAATCCTGCGAATAATCAGTTTTTGAAAACCGCCGAAGACCTTGCCGAAATAGTCGGCGAACTTTCAAGTGAAAACGATATTTTGAAAGCCGAAAATGAAAAATTAAAAAAACTTTTGGAAAAATAATAAAAATTTATGAGTGTAGACATTGTCTTAAAAGAAACAAAACCGAGTATGGCGGCGGTAATTGACGATTTGCAGCGCAAACTTGCAAACGTCCGCACGGGACGCGCCAATGTCGGCATTCTCGACGCTGTAACGGTTGATTATTATGGTGTTTCAACACCGCTCAGTCAGATGGCTTCGATTGCCGTTCCCGAACCGCAGATGCTGACCGTTCAGCCGTGGGATGCAGCACAAATCGGCACGATTGAAAAAGCGATAAATATGGCGAATCTCGGATTGAATCCGTCAAACGACGGGAAAGTTATTCGTCTGTCAGTTCCGGCGATGAACGAAGAACGCCGCCGGGAATTTGCCAAACAAGTCGGCGAATTTGCCGAAGAACATAAAATCGCCATCCGAAGCATTCGACATAGTTCAAACGATATGCTCAAAGAAATGGCGAAAGATAAGGAAATCTCCGAAGACGAAGAGCGTCGCGGAATGGATGAAGTTCAAAAATTAACGAATACCTACACGGGAAAAATTGACGAACTCGCCAAAAATAAAGAACAGGAAATTATGAGCGTTTAGTAATCGGAACTATTTTAAAGTTTAAAGCATAAAAGAATTTTTCCAACTCTTTTGTGCTTTTTTAAATTTATGTATTTCATTTGAAATATGCTATGAAAAGTTATAAAAAATTCAAAAATGTTTTGAAAATTCTTTTGTGTTCGGTTTTTACATTTGGAACGATTTACCAAAATAGTTCCGCATCCGCGCAAAATTACCGTGTGAAGACCAAAAACTTTCTTGAGGTTGTTGAAAAGAAAATTGCGATTTTAAAAAAAAGTTCAATGTTTAACGGAAAAGTTGTAAAATTAGATTTTTCATTCAAAGATATTTGCCCGATTGCCACCGACTCGGTGGCAAGGCGCATATTTGCTGAATACGGGGCGATTTTTGTTGCCGAAAGCCGAGTCAACTTTCCAACTAAATGTATTTTTGAAAATCAGAACGACATTGAAACTTATCAAAACAATTCAATTTCCGAAACGGTTATCATTGGCGGAACTTCGATAACTTTGCAAAAACCGGCGATGGAAACACTTTTAGAAGCGCGAAAAGAAGCGGCGGAGATGAATCTGCAAATCACGCCGCGCGGCGGTTCGACTGCCGGAAAGCGTTCTTATAATGATACATCGCGGTTTTGGAGTTCGCGGTTTAATCCCGCGTTGGATTATTGGTCGGCAAAGGGAAAAATTTCGCGTCAAGAAGTTTTCGAGGCTCAAAATTTACCGATTCGTCAGCAAATCAAACAAGTTTTAGAGTGGGAAGACGAAGGTTTATATTTCAATACAAACTTTTCTAAATCAATACTTTATTCGGTTGCCGCGCCCGGCGCGTCGCAGCATATTTTTATGCTGGCTTTGGACGTTCAGCAATTTGATGATTTAAGAGTGAGAAATATTCTTGCGAAATATGGCTGGTATCAAACCGTCAAAAGCGATATGCCGCATTTTACATATTTGGGAATCGAGGAAAGTAAGCTGCCTTCGTTGGGTTTAGTGGCTGTTTTGGTTGAAGGTCATAAATTTTGGATACCGCAAGTAGATTAACTAAAACTCCCGTGTTTATTAGCAAATAACGGCGACGACTTGCTAAAGTCATCGCCGTTATTTTGTAATTATTTATTGCTGTTGCTATTTGCTTTACTATTTGAATTGGTGTTCGAGTTATTTTTATTATCCGAATCATCCGTTTTATCAGAACGTCCGGACAAATCAGTGAATTTAACCGGCGTTCCGGCTTTGACGCGGCGACCAAGCGCAAGCGCGTCCCAATTCGTCAATCTGATACAGCCGTGCGATGTCGCGTAGCCGATTGTTTCCGGCGCGCTTGTCCCGTGAATACCGTAGTGCGGTTTTGACAAATCCATCCAAACCATCCCGACGGCGTTGTTCGGTCCCGGCGGAATCATCGCGTCTTTGCCGCCGCCGCCGTCGAGTAACTCCGGTTGATAATGCCACGTCGGTTTTTCCGTAACCGAATTGATTTTGTACTCGCCGGAAGGCGACGGATTGTAGTCCGAGCCGAGCGTTGACGGATAATGTGCGAGAATATTTCCCTGCGCGTCGAGCGCGTGAACGTAATGTCCGCCGTCGGAAACAACAATGCGGTCAACATCTTTTTTCGTATTTTCATCAGCCGGACGAAGATTCGGCGCAACGATTTTATCCCCGGCTTTAAGTTCATCCAATTTTACTTTCGGATTAAGTTGCTGCAAAAGTTCGGGTGAAATATGATACGTTTCGGACAACTTTTCCGTCAGCGATTCGTAACACATACAATCCATTTTCGCCTTTTCATAAATGTCGGCGGGAATTTTTACAAACGGTCCCGATACATCTTTTTCGCTCAATTCCTGTTCGGTAACGAGTTTGTCCGCCGAACCGGAAAGTTCGACAAGTCGCTGATAAGTTTTTTGGTCAACCTCTCCGTTTGCCGGAAGTCTTTCTTTTTTCTGAAACCAATAAACCGCCTTTTCGGTATTTTTGCCCCATTTTCCGTCAATGATTCCGGGCGAAAATTGATCGCGGTCAAGCAGCAGTTGAGCGCGAAAAACCGACGGACCGGAAACGTCGCCGGATAACGGCGTATATTGTTTTTTGGTGTTGACACTTTCTATCGAGATGTCCGAATATTTTTCGGTGTCGGGAGTTTGGGCTTTTTCGGTTGCCGGATCGAGTTGGACAAAACTTTTCCAATCTTGATCCAAACGTCCTTTCTCAACTTCTTCCTGCGAAAGATTTTGATCTTCGCCCAGGGCAGTTGCTTCATTGTTTGCCGCCGCATCTGTGTTGGCGGACATATTATTGGAATTTGTATTTGCGACGTTCGTATTACTGCCGGAATTTGCATTTTCCGGCGGAACACAACCGAAGGCAAATAATGTTAATGCGCTAAAAATAATCAGTAGAATTGGTTTTTTGAAGTTAGATTTCATAATTTTGTTTTTATAGATACTGTATTTAATCAATACGATTTGGGAGTTCCAACATCTATAAAAATAACAAAAGCAACTCGTATGCCTTTGAATTTTATTGAGATTCGATTCCGTTTTTAAGCAGCGGATAAGGATTGATGTCAGTGCCTTTCGAAAAGTTTTTTGGATCTTCGGAAATCATAATTTCAAAGTGCAGATGAAAATTTCCCGCGCCGGCATTTCCCGTGTCGCCGACATAGCCGATGACCGTTCCTTTTTTTACAAATTCGTTTTCGTTCAGATTTTCGGCGCGTTTCTGCAAATGTGCGTAATAATAAACAAAATGTTTGTCGGGACTAAATTGATAAATCGTAGTTCCACCGCGTTCGCTGTCGAAAAACTTGGCAATTTCGCCGTCGGATGCGGCAACGACGGGAGTTCCCTCCGGCGCGATAATGTCTATGGCATTATGCTCACGACCTTCCGAACGCGAATCGGTATAAGTATCTTGCAAATCTCCGCGCTTGATGCCGACGACGGGAATCATCAGCGTCGTATTGTTTATTGAAATTGAGGCATCGTTTTGATTGGCGTTAAAATCAGACTCAGCTTGTGTTTGAACTTCGGCAATCGAAGGAAACGGCTGAGGTGTCGGGAATTCTTCTGTTTTTTCGGTTGTTTCCTGAACGACTTCAATTTTAAGTTCGTCGTATGTAAAATACGGAATAATAAATGTGCGGTAAAGAAACATCGCGGCGATTATGTGTATAAAAACCAAATAGAAAATCATTAAAATTTTTCTTAAAATTCGCGCGGGATTTTTCATACACGCATTGTAAATTTTTACTGTCGTAACGGCAAGAAGATTCTATTTGATTTAACCGATAAAAGAATGAAAGAAAAAACAAAAATCAGAGTTTTTGCGGCAAATTTGTCAAACGATTTTGTTTTACCATCCGATTTTGTCGGTCAAACATTATTAAGAGAATACGGCGCAATGTTCATCGCAGGCGGCGGCGCGATTCCGCCGAATACGGTAATTTTCAAGAGCGAAGAAGAAGTTTCCAAATGGCAAATAAATGTGCCGCAATCAGTTGAAAATATCGGCGGGATCGAAATTCAACTGCAAACTCCGGCAATGAAAGCGTTAAAAAACGCACTTGAAGAAGCAAAAAGAAATAATTTGACAATTACGCCGCGCGGTCTTGATGCCGCCAAAAGAAATTATTCGGGAACGGTTCAATTGTGGGCGAGCCGCGTCAATCCGGGTTTGGTTCATTGGGTTAAACAAGGAAAAATGACCGAAGCGGAAGCGTCAAAAATCCGTGCTTTGCCGCCTTTTGAACAAGTTTCGGAGATTTTCAAACTCGAATCGCAATCAATTTTCTTCGCCAAAGATTTGTCGAAATCAATCATTTATTCCGTCGCGCCGCCAGGAACTTCACAGCATATTTCGATGCTCGCGCTCGATGTCAGCGAACACGATAATCCGAAAGTGCGCGATATTTTGGCAAAACACGGCTGGTTTCAAACGGTTATTTCCGATTTGCCGCATTTTACTTTTTTGGGCGTTTCCGAAAATCAGTTTTCCGAATTGGGTTTGAAAAAAATAAATGACGGCGGGCGCGTTTTTTGGATTCCGAATATTTGAAGTCCCGAAAAATTATCGGTGCGTTTGAGTAGAATTTATTCAAAGTCGAGATTTTTTCTTGCCGCAGATGCACACAGATAACAGATGATAAAAGAACGGATAAGAAATAGAAAAATGCTTTTATCTTCTTCTCATCCGATTTAATTGGTCACAGCCGTTAGTCTAAAACTATGCAATTTCATTGCAAGAATTTATTGTAATTTCTTTTCTTGGTCTGAGAAGAACAAATCAAGCAAATTTTATTTGCGTTCAACTCTTAAAACCTCTGCACTTCCAGTGCAGAG